>JAAXQE010000039.1 GCA_012974425.1 Geopsychrobacter sp. | reverse complement strand
TGAACAACTATGCACTGAAAGTGCATAGGTTCCTATCGGGACTGAAAGTCCCTGATAAACAAAAGCATAACCGATCGACCGTCATCCTCGCGAAGGCGGGGATCCATGCCTCGCGACAGTTCCTGGATTCCCGCCTTCGCGGGAATGACAAAAAATGAGTAGCACCGAAAAAGGCTTGGGATAAAGCCCATAGTTTTCACTCGCGCGATGGAACAATAAATCTGTTCCCTTTTGGTAATCGCCCAATCTCCAGCTTTGCCCTCTCTGCAGTCCGCACAATTCCGCTTCCGCCTGATCCCGTCCGATGAATATCAAGCTCAGCACGTTGACCTCATGCCAGGCCCGAGTATAGTTGAGAATGTCTTATTCATGCAGGTCTTTGGGGATTGCTGGAGATCCATCTGTCCAGATTGCGAACGGCTGATCACCAGAACATTAAGGAGCCCAGATGAAAATTCTGATCGTGCTGACCTCACATGACAGGCTCGGCGATACCGGCGAGAAGACCGGTTTCTGGCTGGAGGAATTTGCTGCTCCCTACTACGTTTTCATCGACTCAGGTGCACAAATCACCCTGGCTTCACCGCGCGGCGGACAGCCGCCCCTCGACCCGAAGAGTGATGCGCCTGATTTTCAGACCGAATCCACGCGGCGTTTCAAGGCTGATCCCGAAGCACAGGCCGTGCTTGCCCATACGCTTAAGCTGGTAGATGTTTCCGCAGCTGATTTCGACGCGGTTTTTTATCCGGGCGGGCATGGCCCCCTCTGGGACTTGGCCGAGGATGCCGCGTCGATTGTTCTGATCGAAGAGATGTTTAAAACCAGGAAACCGGTCGCCGCAGTTTGTCATGCCCCGGGGGTACTGCGCCATCCCAAAACAGTTGCGGGCACAGCTGTGGTAGAGGGCAGAACTGTAACCGGTTTCGCCAATACTGAAGAAGCGGCGGTCGGACTGACTCAGGTCGTGCCCTTTTTGGTCGAGGAGATGCTCAAGCAGAACGGCGCCAAATATTCCAAAGCGGAGGACTGGCAACCCCATGTCGTCATTGATGGCCAGCTGATCACCGGGCAAAACCCGGCATCGTCCGAACCGGTGGCAACGGCCCTGCTGGCCAAGCTGTCCTGAGCCAATCGCCAAATCGGGAAGAGGGGGCAGTGCTTAATCTCAGCGACCTACATCCCAACCCCGTCAAGCTTGGCCGAACAGGCACGACAACGGCCCTGTTCCAGCCGGTTGTTCCGAATCGAGAAGCCGAAACGCTCGATCAGCAGCTCGCCACAGGCGTGGCAGTAAGTGTTCTCGCCCCCCTCGCCGGGGATATTCCCCTCATAGACGTAGCGCAACCCGGCGTCAATGCCGATCTGCCGGGCGCGCCCTAAGGTTTTGGCCGGGGTGCGGGGTGCATCCTTTAATTCATAGGTCGGGTAGAAGGCGCTCACGTGCCAGGGAATTTCCGCTCCGACACTGAGGATGAAATCGGCTATCCCTTTCAGTTCCTCTTCATTGTCGTTGTAGCCGGGGATAATCAGGGTTGTCACCTCGACCCAGATTCCCAGCTCGCGGTAGAGACGGATCGTATCCAAAACCGGCTGCAGTTTCGCCCCGCAGATCTTGTGATAAAAATCCTCGCTGAAGGATTTCAGATCGACATTGACGGCATCCAGGTAGGGCGAGATTGCCTTCAAGGCTTCGGCGCTGGTGTAGCCGTTGCTGACAAAAACATTCTTAAGGCCCGCCTGATTGGCCAGTTTCGCGGTCTCGTAGGCATACTCAAAGAAAATGGTCGGCTCGGTGTAGGTATAGGCAATTGAGGCGCAGCCCGCCTGCTTGGCCTGGCTGACGATTGTGTCTGGCGATAGCTCTTTGCCGGGAATAATCCCCTCATGCATGCGCGGATACTGGGCGATTTCCCAGTTCTGGCAGTGGCGACACTTGAAGTTGCAGCCGACCGTAGCGATGGAATAGGACGTCGATCCGGGCTGCAGATGGAAAAGAGGTTTTTTCTCGATCGGATCGACACTCGTTGCAATCGATTGGCCGTAAACCAGGCTATAAAGGGTGCCAGCTCGATTCTCGCGCACCCGACAGATACCGCGCTGGCCATCACTGATCTTGCAGAAATGCTGACACAAATAGCACTGCACCCGGTTGTTGGAGAGCTGGGTGTAAAACATCGCCTCGTGCATATCCGTCTCCTGTTTAAAGGTCGCTTGAGAGGTTTCCTTGCGGACTTTGAGTCATTTTCAACAGCCTCCTGACCCGTCATTCGATTATAGCGGACCCTGGGCCGAGCGTAAACCAGTCGATTGCTCTTCTCACCGGCATCAGCCTCATCTGTGCCGATCCCAAAAAGGCCCCGTCATCTCCAAAAAAAAAGCGGTTAGAACCAGATAGTTGCTAGTTGCCGATCTAGACAGCCATGCTAAAATGGAAGCAGGCAAGGGGAGAAAGAGAGGGACTATGGGATATGTCGGCAATTGGTTCCAGGATCACAACTTCCATCCAGGGGGTCTGGTCGGATTCAGGGAATCGCTGAGAACGTTCTGGGAAATGGTTCTGCTGGTCGCCTTGGTTGTCACGCTAATGGTCACCATGATCGTGCTGCTCTCGGCGGAGACGGCGTATACTATCCTCAGCTATCTCCTGAGGTAGGGTACAACAGGTTCCGTTTGACGTGGTAAAATGGTAAAGAGAGGAGTGAGTAACCCTCCTCTCTCTTAGCCCTGGGGATGTTCCCTCCTGATCTCCAGGGCGTTTTTTATCTCATTTCACCTTCGGGATACTCCCCCAGCGCGTCGTGTAGGCCGGTGACAGGTTCGCCTGTTTCATAAACCAATCCTTTTGTGGCCGTTGTCCCCCGAACCAGATCTTGCCTTTACCATTCTGATTGATCGAATCGACGGCCTGCATCAGGTTATCCTGCTGCGCGCAGCCTACTCGTGATTCAAACAGATTCAGTTGAACATGCTGCGGCGAGCAGAACTCCCCGAGCATGACCCCGGCCTTGGCATAGCGGTAGCCGTCTCGCCAGATCATATCGAACAGGCGGGTGACCAGCTCAAGGATGGTGCGGGTATCGGAACTTGGGCTTGTCAGCTTGCCCGTCGCCGCATTATCGTAGCTGGGACCGGCCTTATCGAAGGGGCTGGTCCGAATAAACACCTGGGCCACAAGCGCTAACTGATTATGGGTACGCAGCTTTTCAGTGGCCCGGGCGGCAAACTCACACACCGTCTCACGCAGGTCGGCGTAGCGGGTCAGTTTCTCTCCGAAAGAGCGCGAGCAGACAATCTGCTGCCTGGGGGCTGGACTCTCCTCAAGCCCGATGCAACTCTCCCCATTCAACTCGCAAACCGTCCGTTCCAGTACCACGGAATAGAACCGCCTGATCTGGTGTCTGTCCATCTGGGCCAGGTCGAGGGCGGTGTTTATCCCACGCCGCTGCAAACTCTGGGTATGCTTACGTCCAACCCCCCAGATTTCTGCGACCGGGGTGATCCCCAGCAGGCGTCTTTGGCGCTCTGGATCGCGCAGATCGACCACGCCGCGGGTCGCCTTGAACTTCTTGGAAGCGTAGTTGGCCAGCTTGGCCAGGGTCTTGGTGGGGGCGATGCCGACACAGACCGGCACCCCGACATGCTGCAACACCGTCGCGCGGATCTTCTGCCCATAGTCATTCAGGGCGCTCATGCCGGAGAGGTCAAGAAAGGCCTCGTCGATGGAGTAGATCTCCAGCTGCGTGAACTGTTCCAGGGTCTGCATCACCCTGGCAGAAATGTCGCCATAGAGGGTGTAGTTGGATGAAAAGACCTGGATGCCATGCTGCTTTATCTCGTCCTGCACCTTGAACAGAGGGACGCCCATCTTGATGCCCAGATCCTTGACCTCCTGACTGCGCGCAACGACACAGCCATCGTTATTGGAGAGCACGATAAGTGGCACGTTTTTCAATTCGGGACGGAACAGGCGTTCACAACTGGCGTAGAAGTTATTACAATCGGCTATGGCGAAGGGACTACTCATGCGTTGCGCAGGCTATGCACAACCGTCGTTGCGACCCCGAACAGCTCCAGATCAGCCCCCTCGGGCAGGTCGATCGGCGCGTATTTGCTGTTCATCGGCACCAGCCTGATCTGGGGCCTCAGCTCGAGGCGTTTGACCGTTAACTCCCCATTCAGCGAGGCAATCACGATATCGCCATGCGCTGCAGTAAGCGAGCGATCGACAACCAGCACATCCCCAGAGAAGATCCCGGCGTCGAGCATCGAATCACCCGTGGCCCGTACAAAATAGGTCGCGGCCGGGTTCGGTACGCAGAGCTCATTCAAATCGAGTTTGCGCTCACAATAATCGCTGGCCGGGCTGGGGAAACCTGCCGCCACCGAGTCCGCGAACAACGGAATCCCGAGTTGGACAAATTCACCACTCTCGCCAATGGTTTCGACTGACATTCATTCTCGTGGCCCCTCCGTTGAGTCTTAAGCACAGCCTAGTGACTGAGCATGTCATCTTAAGTCACTAGGCAGATAAATAGGGTGAAATTTATCAGAAAACTGCCGGTTGCGCGAAGACCAAGATCTGGCTAGCTATTTGGTGCCTGTTTCGTACCGGGAACAGGTCGCCACAAGGCATTAGTCTCGGATTCACCGAGTTTGCTCGATAAAGCCCTGCTTAGTTTCGGAATAAAACCCAAAATCCTGAACTTAGCGATCCTGAAGTCGTCTTGCCTCGGAATTGCTGGAAAAGGTTAACCGGGAGTAAAATGGATGAAAGGGGGGGACTGATAAAACCTGCAAGCTAATGGAGTTGGCCATGAGAAGGTTGAGCCTGCTTTTTATCCCGCTTCTTTTGCTCCTCGCCGCCTGTGCCCAGCCCCGCTACCTGTGGCAACATGAGGCCGGGTTCGGTGAAGCCGAACTTCACCAGGCACAGATGGTTTGTTCGCGGTATGCCGAGGAACAGCCGCCCTTAAGCTACTCAAGGGGCTATCCCTATCCCTACGCTGGGTATCCATTCTACTACGGCGGTCATCGGCATAATCACCTCCATCGTCATCACTATGATGCTTTCAGCTATAGCGGTTACTACCCTGATCGCTATGCATACCAACAGCAACTTTCGCGGGCCTGCTTAAAAGGAAAAGGCTGGGAGCGTATCAGGGTTGACGCGGGATAGCCGTTTTACGCGGGACAGGTTCAGATAAGATCTGATTTAAGCCTGAGACCTCAGGAGGCTGTCGGACTTGCCCCGACCCGACTGCAGGGAAATCTTTACCCAATCTTAATCCCATCATTAACCCTCGTTATATGGGTCGGCTATGCTGCAGTCAGATGAAAACAGCAACCCGGCACTAGTACTCTGTATTTCATAAAAGTTCGCAAGATTGCGCCGGGATTTGTCGTGTCAGCAAGGCGTGCTTCCTGCTGCATAGCCGTAGCTATACAGCAGGAGGTACAACGTAGCTGGCGCGGCAAATAACCAGCAAGATGCGGAGGGTTATAGGATACAGAGTACTAGGTGGTCGGATCTAAAAAGAATGGAGGAGAAGATGGGAATCCTGCTAATTGCGATGCTCAGTCTGCCGCTGGTGCTGCTCGGCATTCACCAGGTTCAAAGTAAGGGGTTGGAGCAGCAGACCGCTGAGCAGAGCATGCCCCAAGCGCTGCAGCTTGATGCTAAAATGAAGTCAGACGCCATGCAGAAGGAGCAGACCATGACCCAAAAACAGAGCGACATGCTTCCAACAGATGCGGAACTCCGTCAGCGGCTGACTCCGCTGCAGTACAAGGTCACCCGTGAGAATGGCACCGAGAGGGCTTTTTCCAATAGCTATTGGGATAATCACGCAGCAGGGATCTATGTCGATGTTATCTCCGGCGCAGCGCTGTTCAGTTCGCTAGATAAGTATGACTCGGGGACCGGTTGGCCGAGCTTTACCAAGCCACTGGATGCTGAACAGATTGTCGAGAAACAGGACCGCAGCCTCTTCTCGGTCCGCACCGAAGTGCGCAGCAAACAGGCCGATGCACACCTGGGGCACGTTTTCAGTGACGGTCCCGCTCCGCAGGGTCTGCGCTACTGCCTGAATTCAGCGGCGCTGCGTTTTGTCCCTGCTGCCGACCTTGAGAAGCAAGGTTATGGCGAATACGCCAAACTGTTCAACTGATGGACACTGGTTAAACGGTTATCTCCACAGGGAGCTTGCCCTGAAAGGCGTTGTTATGAATTCCAGACTGATCTTATTGCTCTGCGCAATCTTCGTCTTCTTTGCCGCAACGGCCGCCGCCGATAAAACTATTCTGGCGGGGGGCTGTTTCTGGTGCATGGAATCCGACTTTGAAAAACTGGCCGGAGTCACCGATGTGGTCTCCGGTTTCAGCGGCGGAACCCTGAAGAACCCCACCTACAACGGCAACCATCAGGGTCATTTCGAAGCGGTTGAAATCACCTATGACCCGCTGCGGCTAAGTTACCAGCAGTTGCTCGATCATTACTGGGTCAATATCGATCCCTTCGATGATCGTGGCCAGTTCTGCGACAAGGGCCACAGTTACCTGAGTGCGATTTTTGTCGCCAATGAGTCAGAAATGAGCATCGCCGCAGCATCCAAACAACAGATCGCAGCGCTGTTTCCCGATAACAACGTGGTCACGCCCATCTTGGCGGCATCGACTTTTTATCCGATTAAAGGGCGCGAAGGCTACCATCAGGATTACGCCAAAAACAACCCGATCCGCTACAACGCTTATCGTTGGGGTTGCGGACGCGATAAACGCTTAACCGAGATCTGGGGGGATAAAGCGACCCATTAACAAGGTGTGTCCCTTGTTCTCCGGTTTACTCCCTACGCAGGTTGCGCAGGGAGTAAACCGAGCTGTCGGACCGGCTGCGTATTTGAGACGCCTCTCCCGGCTTAGCCTGCACGGTTTTACCAATCTCCGCGTTGCTGTACGCGAACCCCGCTGTCCTCAGGCCGGTTGCAAGGCACCCCGCCATTCATTTCCCGAAAGTAAAAACGCCGAGCATTGAACCTCCCGAAAGATCCCCGCAGCCCTGCTTAGCTCCTGCCTGAAACCCGGATTATTTATTTTCTATGAGCTCGCTTGACAAGTCGATTCATTAAATTACCCTTCTTCAATGGCTGTCTTTGAGCGCTTGAAAGAACTTGTTGAAACAAACTCTCACACCCACAACAAAGTTGGGGTTGACCGGGTCGGGGAGTACTGTGGCCGTTGGCTGGAAGCGCTGGGACTGCAGAAAACCGTCTATGCGCGGGAGCAGATCGGCGACCACCTGCTCTTTGCCAGCGGAAGGCAACCTGGAGAGCGCATCCTGCTGTTGGGCCACCTGGACACGGTCTATCCACCCGGCGCGTTTGACAATTACCGCAGCGATGACCAGTGGGTCTACGGACCCGGGGTCTGTGACATGAAGGGCGGCATCGTTGTCGCCATCGCCGCCCTCGAGCGGGTACGGCGACAATATGGACCGCTGCACAACGTCGATCTTCTGCTGGTCAGCGACGAAGAGACCGGCAGCGACGATTCGCATCGGCTGACCGCCGAGTTGGTCCGGAACTACGACTACTGTCTGGTGCTGGAAGCTGCAGGCCGACAGCTGGAACTGGTGACCGCGCGCAAGGGGGTCGGGACCTTTAGTATCGATATTCAAGGCGGGGCGGCTCACTCCGGGCTGCACTTTCAGGATGGGATCGATGCCAACCTCGAAGCCGCCCATAAGGTGATCGCCCTGTCCCGCCTGACCGACTTCGCGGCCGGCACGACCCTGAACGTCGGCCGGATCGGTGGTGGGGTGGGGGCCAATACGATCTCGGCCCAGGCCAACCTGTTGTTTGAAATCCGCTTCGAGAGCAGTGCCGAGCGGCAGCGTCTGCAGGCAGCGATCGATGCCATTGTCAATACCAGCCATATCGCCGGTACCCATTCCAGCCTCAGCGGCCGGATTCAGCGCGAGGTGATGGAGGAGACGACTGCCCAGCGACAGCTGCTTGAATCCCTGCGCCGGATCAGCGGTCAGCAGCTGCCCATCGAGCATCGCGCCGGAGTGAGTGATGCCAATATTGCTGCCGCTTGCGGGGTCGCGACCATCGATGGGCTGGGACCGTTCGGCGACGGCGATCATACCAACCAGGAGCGTGCCTTAAAGGAGAGCCTTTACTCGCGGATTGATTTACTCGCCCAGGTAATTTTGTGGCAGCAACAGCAGCGAACTCTCTAACGGAGCAAGATGATGGGACGCAAGATAGGAATGTGGATGTACCAGAACTGCGGTGGCGCCCAGATCGAACAACAGATGATCCACAAACTCAGAGAGCGCGACATCGAGACCGTATCCGCTCTCGACCTGCGCTACGCCAAGGCGACCTCCGGGGGGATCGAATGTAAGGGAACGCTGCTTGACCAACTGAACCTGTTTTTCTCCTACAATGCCGGAGAACAGACCGACTACCAGATGTATATGTATGAATGCCTCAGCGACTGCTGTACCACCATCAATAACTTCAGATCTTTCAAGCTGACCGAAGACAAGTTTAAAACCAACACCCTGTTGCACAAAAACGGGATTAAAACCGCTGATTTTTATCTGTGCAACAAGGACCAGCCGGAGGGTCTGGAGCAGGTTTTTGCCGAATTCGGTAGCCTGGTGTTCAAGCCGGTGGATGGCTGGGGCGGCGTCGGAGTGGTAAAAATCGACAACTTCGCCGACCTGAATCAGCTCAAACCCCATCTGAATCCTGATGATTATAAGTACTTCTACGTGGAGCGCTATATCGATTACGACGGCAGCGATTATCGGGTCGATCTGGTCAACGGTAAATTCGTCGGCTGTTACGGCCGCAAGGCGCGGGACGGGGACTGGCGTACCAATGTCACGGCCGGTGGCAGCGTCATCCTGCGTGAACCCTGCCCCGAGGTGATTGACCTGGCGCAAAGGGCGGCCAGGGTCACCGGTCTGGAAATCGCCGGGGTGGATATCGTCTTTGATCGTCAGACAGAGGAGTACGTGGTGATCGAAGTAAATGGGCTGCCGGCCTTTGCGACTCCAGACCAGGAACGCCAGGGTCTGAATTTTAATCCGCGTAAAATTGACGAAATTGTTGAGTATATCGACCAGGTTACAGGGAGGGATTCATGTCAGTAACGACACTACCCAGGTTGGGATTTCTATATCTCGACTATGTCATGCGTTTTTTCAACAATTCCAACTTCAAAGGCTGGCCGGACAAGATCGAGCAGGTCGTCTATCGCTGGGGCAACGACAAGCAGCGCTTCGTCGACGAGGTCAGGCAAAAAAAGATCGACGTGCTGATCGGCAATATTCCGGCGACCGCCTATGAGGCCTTCAAGGAGATCAGGAAGGCGTTGCCCGAGGTGCGCTTCGTCCCTTCGCTGGAAAGCCAGTTCAGCAACAAGTCCAAGGAGAACGTGACCCGTTTCTGCCGCAAGTTCGACCTGGGCCACCCCGGGACGCAGATCCTCTACGACAGCCAGCAGGGAATCGATTACCTTCAGCAGTGCGAGTATCCCAAGGTCATCAAGCGCTCCTACGGTCCCTCTAATTACGGCGGCTATTTTGTGCATAAGGTGGACAATTCCGCAGAGGCCTTAGCACTGGTAGCGAGCAAGAACTACCAACCGCTCTATGTCCAGGACTGCCTGCCGCTGCAGAAGGACATGCGGGTGATGCTGATCGGGCACAAGCCAGTCTGTGCCTTCTGGCGCATTGCCGGGCAGGATCAGTGGCTGACCAACACCTCTCAGGGGGGCAGGATGAGCTATCGGAACATCCCCATGGGCGCCCTGGAGCTCGCGGCCCAGGCCTCGAAGGCGGCCAAGGCGGAGTATTTTTCAGCCGACATCGCCGAACACCAGGGCAAATATTATATCCTCGAATGTGCCACCGCCTTTGCCGCCTTCTCCTATGTGCGCGACTGGATCGGTCAGTACCTGATGTGGGATCTCTCCGGCGGACGGTTCCCGGCGCCGCACGTACCGCTCTTCAGCTGGGAAGAGTTGGGCAAGATCAAGCCCGAACTGCTGCGGACTCTGCGTAACATCGGCTTCAGTCGCTACAGCCCTTCCAGCGATGGGACAATGTACTCTAACGACCTCGCTGGCGAACCCTTTATGATGGAACGGACCGAACCCAGCCTCAGTTCCGATATCCCAGCGAGTCTGATCGACAGGGAGCAGAATCTGCCGCAAGCCGTCCTGCAGCAGGCCGCCGCCGGCGCCGCCACCGCTCCCGAACGACTCGAGTCGGAACCGATGACCCTGGAGACCCTGACCATGACCGAGCTGATGACCCTCTATGGTATGGACGAACGCCTGGCGGCTGCGATCATCGAGGAGATCGCAACCCACCCACAGGCCGGTTTCGAGCAACTGGCGACGCTGGAGCAGGTCGCTCCCGCCTTATTGGAACGCTGGAAACTGGAAATCAAGCTTCGGGGTGCGCCCGATTGAAGCCGCCCGTAGTGCACGGCAAACCGTTCGAACGGTTGTTGCTATAATGATCGAAGAGGCAACCAGACCTGCGCGAGGCAGCGCAGCCAAATTTCGGGAGTTTTCGCCGATCATGTGACAACGGAGGACGCTATCAAACAGCTGTATCGATCATACCAGGAAGCCGTAGACCTACTCGAGGGCCTCGAGCAGGAGTATCCGCTGATGGTGCGGGTGCAGTCGATCGGCACCACCTGGGAGGAGCGCGAGATCAAGCTGATCACCCTCAGTCTCGATCTGGCCACCGCTGCTCAGAAGCCGGCCCTGTTCTACAGCGGGACGATCCACGCCCGCGAATGGATCGGGGTGGAACTAGCCCTCGATTTCGCCAAGTTCGTGGTCGAAAATATCGACGTCGACCCCGCGATGAAGGCCCTCTTTAGAGAGGCCACGGTCTATATGGTGCCCTGCGTCAATCCAGACGGCCTGGAATATTCGCGCAACCACTTCTCCTTCTGGCGCAAAAACCGGCGTGAGAACGTCGATGGATCCTACGGGGTCGATCTGAACCGCAATTTCCCGGTCGGCTTCTCCAAGAACAATCAACCCTCCAGCAATACCTATTGCGGGTCGCAACCGTTTTCCGAACCCGAAACCCGGGCCCTCAAAGAGTTCGTCGAGTCCCACCCCAACATATCCATCGCCCTCGATTATCATTCCCAGGGCAACGTGTTCTTCCCGGCGCACGATTTTCGCCACGAAGATACCATCGATACCACCGATATGAACGTGCTCTGCGCCAACATGGCCGAGAGCATCCGCAAGGCAAGCGCCCGCGAATACGGCATCCATCAGGGCAAACCGCCCGCCCAACTGATCAGCGGCAGCGGCCGGGAATATTATTACTCGCGCGGTATTCTGGCAACCGTGGTCGAGGTGGGAACACGCAACATTTCCGACTACCAGGAGGATATGAGCGAACATATCTGCGAAAACATCCCGGCCCTGTTGACCGCCCTGAGCCAGGTCCCCATCTATGCAGCCGACAACCCGCTGCCGCGGGCCAAGAACCTGCTACAGAAATCGGTGACCTGTTCTGAAATCAGTTTTTCCTGGGAATATGAGACAGAGCGCAACGTCTTTTTCGAGATCTATCGCAACACCAGGCCGAAGGGGCCCTGCGATCGCAGCAATCGGGTCGGAGTCACCAAGATTTGCTCCTTCACCGATTCCTGTCTGCAGAGTTCCACCGTGCACTATTACTATGTTCGCGCCGTGGACAAGGAGACCAGGCTGCCTTCGGCCTTTGCCCCTCTGTTTCGCATCAAGACCCTGCTCAACGCAGATGAGTTCAGCCGCAGCTACTATCCGATCGCCTCTCAGACCGGTTACGTCTCCCAGAATCTCGCCAGCAACAAGGAAAATTTCGGCCAGAGGTCCCTGTTCGTGGGGGTCGATGAGACCAAGGGGATCAGCTATGCCCTGCTCAATTTCTCCCTGGCCACGATCCCTAAAAACGCGATCATCAAATCGACTCGGTTGTCGCTCTATCCCATCAATCGTGTCTCCACCACCATCGAAAAATACGGCGAATGGAACGTCGCCCTGATCGATCGGGAGACTATCACCAATCAGGACAGTTTTGCCGAAGTCGATCAGGCGCGGGTCATCCGCTATGTCGGGCGGCCGACCACTTCGGATCGATTGACCCAGGGAATCTGGCGCAACTGGCAGTTTTCGCAGATCGAATGCCGCGACCTGCAGGAGCAGGTTCAACAGGGGCAGGTCTGCTTCAGGGTCGAAGGCCCCAAGGAACTCAAGGCCGGGCGAAGCCGGCAGATGATGCAGTGGGACATCGGCTACGGCAGTGACGGCTCGGGGCTGAATTTCAGACCCAAGCTGGAAATCGTCTATACCCAGGTACCGGTGCGGGTGGAACTCTACCCCAAGAACATCTTCAGCCTGAGCCAAGAACAGGTGGTCGAGAACGAGGCTTCCTGCGGATACAACGGCGACAGCAAAAAGGTCTACTCCGTATTGCTATTCGACCTCTCATCACTGCCATCCTATGAATACAGCGTAATCGTCGGGGCCTATCTGGTCCTCTATCCCACCAAGGTCTACTTTAAGGACGACATGCGTTTCCATCTCGAGTTCCTCGAAGAAACTCCCCATGAATACGGGGCCATTCACGAACGGATCGTCGTCGGCCATATTGGCTACGATGTCAGCAGCAACCGGCTCAAGAGCGACCACGCGCAGGAGTTCTATTTCGACAAATACTCGCTGACCGAGGTGGAACTGCGCCAGAAATTGAAGCGCGCTGTCACCCTGCTGCTGCGCCCCACCTCTCCAGAACGGGTAATTAAGGATAGGATTGTCGAATGGGCTCCCAAGGATTCCAACCTGTCGCCCAAACTGATCATCGAATACCTGCCCAAGCGCCGCAACCCGGTCGCCCAGGTCAGTAACCCGCGCTCCAGCATCGAAAACGGAAAAATCCGTCTCGACTGGAACAATCCCGCCGATCCCGATTTCCGCGGCGTGATGGTGATCAAGAACAGCTTCCGCAAGCCGCTATCCCCCTTCGACGGGGTCAAGATTTACGCTGGCGCCCACAATTACACCTATGACAGCTTCGGGGCGCTGGATGTTAACAAGCATTTCGCTCTCTTCACCTACGACAACGCGCCTAACTATTCCGAACCGATTATCGTGGAATACAAGGCTTAAGTTCTCTCGAGTCGCAGGGAGGCTCGCAACGTGAAATCGGACCCTAAATCGAATACTGACAACAGGCGGTGGGGCTGGCCGCTGCCGTCCCTTGTGATGATTCTGCTGACTCTGCTGGCCCTGGCCAGTTGCGTTTATGCGCAGCCCCATGAAACGCGTCAGGTCGCACAGCACAACGCCGAATCTCTGCACTGCGATGCGGACAACGGCGGCTTGCAACTGCCCGCGGGATTCTGCGCGCTGGTGGTGGCGGATAACCTGGGTCAGGCGCGGCATCTGGCGGTGCGCGACAACGGTGATCTCTATGTGGCCCTGCGCCGTCCCGCTAGCGGCGGGGGAATCGTGGCGCTGCGCGACAGCGACGGCGACGGCCGCATGGATCTGACAGCCCGCTTCGGCGCGCTCGGCGGCACCGGACTCGAGATCGACGGGGATTATCTCTACTTCGGGGCCGAAACCAGCATCCTTCGCTACCGGCTGGCTGCCGACCGACTCGAACCTGAGGCTGCGGCGGAAGTCTTGGTCGCGGAGCTGCCCGCGCAGCGCCAGCATGCGGCCAAGTCGTTGGCGCTGGACGGGCAGGGGCGGATCTACGTCAATATCGGTGCGCCCTCCAACGCCTGCCAGGAGCAACCACGCACCCCAGGTTCGCCGGGCCAGGATCCCTGTCCGCAATTGTTGCAGCAGGCCGGGATCTGGCGTTTCCGGGCCGATCTGCCCGGTCAGCGACAGGCGACTCAGGGCGAGCGTTACGCGACCGGAATCCGCAACGCGGTGGCGCTGGCCTGGAATCCCTTCGCCGAAGCACTCTATGCCGCGCAGCACGGGCGCGATCAACTGCAGCAGCTGTGGCCCCGACGCTACAGCATCGTGCAGAGTGCCGAACTGCCGGCCGAGGAGTTCTTGCTAGTTAAGTCGGGGGCAGATTTCGGCTGGCCCTATTGCTATTACGATCAGCTGCAGCAGAAGCGGGTGCTGGCCCCGGAGTACGGCGGCGACGGCCGACTGGTTGGTGATTGTGCGGATTATGGCTTGCCGATCAGCGCCTTTCCGGGCCACTGGGCACCCAACGATCTGCTCTTCTATCGGGGGGGGCAGTTTCCGGTGCGTTACCGGGGGGGAGCTTTTATCGCCTTTCATGGCTCCTGGAACCGTGCTCCCCTGGAACAACGTGGCTACAGGGTGGTTTTCGTTCCCTTCGCTGGTCAGTTGCCTGACGGTGCGCCGGAGCTCTTCGCCGACGGCTTTGCCGGCATTGCACCGATCACGCATCCGCGGGATGCGCGCTTCCGGCCCATGGGGCTGGCCGAAGGCGCGGACGGTTCGCTGTACATTGTCGATTCGCAACAGGGCCGCATCTGGCGGGTGCTGCATGCTGCCGGTGCCGGTGCCGGGCAGTCCCTGGCAAAACGAAAGTAGTGATGCGCTCCTTCGTCCAGGTTTTGCAAAGAATTGACACGCTTTTTGTTGCGCCCGGAGTCCGGCGATGAGCCGGGCCACCGGAGCAGGGCTCTATCAGACAGGTCGCATGCCGGTTATGGCGCGCAATGTGGTCGCGACCTCGCAGCCGCTGGCGGCCCAGGCCGGGTTGCAGATCATGATGCGGGGCGGCAATGCGGTGGATGCGGCAATTGCCGCCGCGGTGACCTTGACAGTGGTGGAACCGACGAGTAATGGCATCGGCGGCGACGCCTTCGCGATTATCTGGGACGGCAATCGACTGCAGGGGATCAACGGTTCCGGACGCGCACCGCAGGCTTGGAGCCCGGAGAGATTCGCCGGACGGGAACAGATGCCGATCAGCGGCTGGGATTCGGTGACGGTCCCCGGCGCGGTGGACCTCTGGGTGCAGCTCTCCAGACGCTACGGTAAACTGCCTTTTGCCGAGTTGTTCACAGCGGCACGGCACTATGCCGACGAGGGTTTTCTGGTCTCCCCCAAAACGGCGGCGAGCTGGATGGCGGCCGAGAAACTGTTTCGACACCAACGCCATTTTCGTGAAACCTTCCTTCCCGATGGTCGAGCCCCGGCCGTCGGGACCCGGTTTAGCTGCCCCACCCAGGGGCTAACCCTGGGACAGATCGCGGCGAGCGACGGAGAAGCCTTTTATCGCGGTGCTCTGGCCGAACATATCGTCGATGCGGCCAGGACCGCTGGCGGGGCTATGACGGCCGCCGACTTGGCTGCGCACCGTTCGCAATGGCTGGAGCCGTTGGCCCTTGAATATCATTCCGGCCTGTCGCTGCATGAGCTGCCCCCTAACGGCCAGGGGCTGGTTGCCCTGCTGGCACTGGGGATTTTACGCCAGCATTCCA
>JAAXQE010000056.1 GCA_012974425.1 Geopsychrobacter sp. | reverse complement strand
GTTTTTTCGCCGGGCTGCGCCCTGCTCATCTACAAACCGGAGCTGGCCGCCAGAATGCTGAAACTGCTGCGGAAGGAGTTTCCCGGCCTCGAAGAGCACAACATCTGCTGTCACCATGATCCGCAACTGCCAGCCGGCACTGATGTCATCAACGTCTGCGCCGGTTGTGATCGCAGGTTTCGTGAGCTTTACGAAACGACCACCACCACGGCGCTGTGGGAGCTTCTGTCTCAGAGCAGTAGCTTCCCCTTCCCCGACTACCAGGGCCGACAGATGTCGATCCTCGATGCCTGCCCCACGCGCGACCAACCTAGGGTCCATAATGCCGTGCGCAACCTGCTGAAAAGGATGAATATCAGCCTGGTCGAACCGAAGAACAGCGGCACTAAAAGCACCTGCTGTGGAGACAGCTTTTTGGGCAAACTTCCGGTCGCGCAGGTGAAGGAACAGATGCGCAAACGCGCGACCGAGATGCCGGCAGAGGATGTCGTAGTCTACTGTGTTTCCTGCATCAAGGCGATGTACATCGGTGGCAAGCAGCCCCGCTATCTGGTCGATCTTTTGTTCGCAGAAGAGACCCAGCCCGGAACCTTCGAGCCCGAAGCCTGGCATGCCGAATTGGATGCATTTATCGCAACCCACTGACTAGACACACTAAGGGCCGGAAGGTTTTCCTCCCGGCCCTTAAATCATTTCAAACTACTTGTTAAACAAGCCCTTCAGGGCTTCCCCGACCTGCTTGCCGGCCTTGTCTCCGAGTTTCTCTTCGATCTTCTTACCAACCTTTTCTTCAACCTTCTGCTCAATCTTCTTCTTTTCGACGTCGAGCCGTTTCTTGACCTCGGCCTCGAGTTGCTGCTTGTATTGATCTATCCCCTGCTTCTTGATTTCGGCCAGCGCACGCTCGGTCAAGATTTTCAATACCTGATCACTGATCTGGGCCGGGGTCAGACCGCCCTGCCCGCCCAGGTTCGCCAGCTCGATTTTCGGCAGCTTCAGTTCATAATCCTTATTCAGCGGCACAACCCTGGCGTGGATAGTCCCATCGGCAAACAGTAATTTACGGATGAGAAGTTTCGGCGCCTCACCACCCGCCTGGCCTGATGGTTCGGACGGAGCAGAAGCCGAGGAGCCTGAGGAGAGTTTCTGCTTCAAGACATTCAGGTTGGTTTGTCCCTCTGCATTCAGCTCGAAAAATATCTCCGGCGCCAACACCTTGATATACTCGATGACAACCAGCTGTTCAGTGATCGATTTCAATTCGACCCGGGTGGCAACCTCGCCAAGCGAGAAAATCAGGGGGGCAGTAAAACCCTGCGGATTAGCAACGGTCAGTCCGCGGATCGCCCCGGACCCATCCTGCAGGCCGATCTTGACGCTTTCGACCCTAACCGTCGTCGTTGCGGCCTGCGACCCATAGGTTTCGATGGCCGTCTTGACCAGATCATCAAGATTTGAGAGCAGATAGAAAACGCCGCCCCCGATAGCGATCAGCAGAACTAGAATCGCTCCCAGAACTATTTTTTTCATGAAGACCCCCATTTTCTTTGAGTAAGAATATTTTTTTGGAATTTATCCCTAAGAATAATAGCACAGCTATCAACGCTTAGAATCAGACAGGCGCCCCAGGCAGTGGCGACAATTTCCCCAAGCTGCAGCGAGTATAACGCGTAACGCTAAGTTATCTGCTTGAGGACGGGCTACGCCAGAAGAACGGTTTGGGTGAATTGGCCAGATATGCGCCAAGCACGACCAAAAGACCACCGCCGAGCAAAGAGAGTTTCAGGGGTTCGCCCAGCAACAGGGTCGCCAGCAGCACCCCACTGACCGGCACAAAATTGATAAAGACTGCGGCCCGCGCGGGACCAATTTGTTGAATCCCTTCAAAATACCAGAGAAATCCGACCACCGTCCCGAACATGCCGAGGTAGCCGATAGCCAGCCAGGCCGACCAGGAGAAACTAAAAGCCTCGGCGAGACTGCCATAGGCAAGCGCCGGAATCAGCAACAGCAGGGTACCCGCCAGCGACGACCAACAGACCGCCGCCAGGGGAGTGAGGCCGCGCATGACACTTTTACCGATGATGGAATAGAGCGTCCAGCTACAGACGCAGCCGAAAATCAGCAACTCTCCGCGCCCGACGCCGCCGGTAAAAATCTGCAGCGGTTGCCCCTTGGTGATCACCACCAGCGCGCCGATCACCGAAAGCGGGATCCCGATGATCCGGCTGAGCGGCAAGCGCTCCTTGTAGATCAGAGCCGAACAGAGTGTAATCGCGACCGGATTGAGGGCAATGATCAGGGCGGCACGCCCGGCACCGATCAGACTCAGTCCGTTAAAGAAGAACAGATTGTAGGCGAAGATCCCGGTAAGACCCAGCGCGCCAACGGCCAGAATCTGACGCCCAGTTAACCGCGGCAGCCCGCCTTCCAAGCGCCAGGTGGCTGCGAGGAGCAGCAGCGAAGCGATCAGAAAGCGAAAGAAAGCGGCCGAGACCGGCTGGACATCTGCGGCCAAAAAACGTCCGGCGACAAAGGTCCCGCCCCAGAAGAAGGCCACGGCCATCAGCTTCAGGTAAGTTTTCAGCACGAGGGGAAAGGAGCCGGGGCCTCTCCGAGCGCAACCTTGCGCAGTTCATCCAGCCCGACCTCCTCGAGCAGCTTACCGATCCGGCATTTCCGATTTTGCGCGGCGAACCAATCGATCAGTCGCTCGACCGCGGCCAATGCCTCGGTTTCGCTGGGGATGTGTTCCAACAGGCGCTGGCTTAACCTGGGGGCCGCACCACCGTTGCCACCGATCTGCAGGTGCCAGCCGCGCGGCGTGCCGAGCAGGGCGATATCCTTGATACAGGCCTCGGCGCAATCGTTCATACAGCCCGAGACCGACATCTTCAGCTTCCAGGGCAGCTCTTTCGCCTGAAAACGTTGATCGAGCTGCAGGCCCAGGGCGACAGAATCCTGCTGACCACGCTTACAGAAATCGGTGCCGGGACAGATCTTGATCGAACGCACGCAGGGGCCGAAAGGCCGCGCACGTCCCATCCCCTGCAGGTCGGCCCAGGCGGCGTCGATATCCGCTTCAGCCAGGCCGATGATCACCACCCGCTGGGCACTGCTCAGCTTGAGGTGTGCCCCGAAACGGCGGGCCACCGCGGCGATCTGCTCCAGCTGTTCGGGGGTCGCAAGACCGGCGGGCAGATGGGGGGTGATGGCATAGGTTTTACGGTCGCGCTGAATGATGGCCCCCTTTTCTACAATGTCGCGTTGCATACAAATCTCTTTCTTATAAGCAAAATCAAAGGTTCATTGGTCTATTGCTACCGTTTATGGTCCCGCCGGGGCAGGATCCTCACCGGCCGCTTCTTCCATCAAGGTAAACTTCTCTGCGCCAACCCCGCAGACCGGGCAGGTAGCTGGTGCCGTTTCGTGGCGCGGCACGTAACCACAAACTGAACAACGCCAGCGCTTCGCCATGACCTCCTCTGCTGTTAGGGTTTGACTCCCTTGGGGGAATCCCTATAATCGTGTTTCTATTATCGATTCCAGATTGCGAACCCTGTGAGTTTGCCAGTTCCGTCATTGTCCTGCAAGGAGAGAGAGAGATGAAAGCCGTTCTTATTGATGAATTCGGTGGTGTCGAGGTACTTAAGGTCGGCGAGACCGAACGTCCTGCACCCAAGAGT
Organism: Geopsychrobacter sp.; assembly: GCA_012974425.1. Lineage (GTDB taxonomy): Bacteria > Desulfobacterota > Desulfuromonadia > Desulfuromonadales > Geopsychrobacteraceae > Geopsychrobacter. The sequence continues at coordinate 851 of JAAXQE010000056.1, read as the reverse complement.
GATGAAGTCCTGATCAAGGTGGTCGCGACCAGTATCAACCGCCCGGACCTGGTCCAGCGGGTCGGAAACTATCCGCCACCCGCCGGTGATTCAGAGATCCTCGGCCTGGAAGTGGCCGGCACCATCACAGAGGTCGGCAGCGAGGTCAGTGGTTGGAAGGTCGGCGACCGCGTGATGTCGCTGGTCGGCGGCGGTGGCTACGCCGAGTACGCCGTGGCCTACGCCTGCCATCTGATGCCGATCCCTGAGAGCATGAGCTTTAGCGAGGCGGCCTGCGTCAATGAAAGCTACATCACCGCCTTCCTGAACGTCTTCATGCTCGGCGAGCTGCAAGATGGTCAGACTGCGATCCTGCATGGCGGCGGCGGCGGCGTCAACACCGCGGCTATCCAGCTGGCCAAGGCCCTGACCCCTAATGCAAAACTGATCGTCACCGCCCATCCGTCCAAGCTGGAGCGGGTCAAGCAGCTGGGTGCCGATCTGGTCATCGACTTCACCACCACCCCCGACTTCAGTGATGCGGTCAAGGAGTTCACCGGCAAGAAAGGAGCCCATGTGATCCTCGATCATGTCGGCGCCAAGTACCTGAAACCGAACATGGCCAGCCTGGGCTACACCGGCAAGCTGGTGATTATCGGGATCATCAGCGGCATCAAGGCCGAGCTCAACCTGGCGTTGATGATGGTCAAGCGCCAGCAGATCATCGGCAGCGTGCTGCGCAGCCGCCCGGTTCTAGAGAAGGGCGAGATCGTCGCCGAATTCACCCGCCGCGCCCTGCCGAAATTCGCCGACCGCACAATTGTGCCGATCATCGAGCAGGTATTCCCGATCGAGCAGATCCAGGATGCGCA
>JAAXQE010000115.1 GCA_012974425.1 Geopsychrobacter sp. | reverse complement strand
TTCAGGTTTATTTTCGGGCGCGGACCAATGATGAGAGTTCTGATCACCGGGAGTTTCACCGGCACCAGAAACCGTAAGCAAGGCGTCGCTCGCATCACCCGAGAAAAAGGACGCATCTATGGGATTCGAATTGCCACCAGAACGATACAACGCCTGAGTACTGCCACTATCAGCGTCATTGTGACAATCCAGACACAGATGGCTGCCGAGTGAATTGAGATTCGCTCCCGGCTTGTGGCAGCTATTGCAGGCAAAATCGTGAACCCAGCGGGCTGAAGCTACAGTAGGCATCGACAGCAACAACACTAATACCAATAGCGGGGACATTATTTTCATCTTCATTCAGTAGACCCTCAAATACATCTTTGTCGTGTATAACGTTTCATTCATCAATGGGCGCTAAGAAAAAAACTCCCGTATATGCAAAAGGCAATTTACAGTCCCAATTTTGAATCAACAAAAAAAGGAGCTCCTGCTCGGCATTTACGCCGGACAAAACCTCCCTTTTCTAATCTTTCCCACCTTATTTAATTAATATTTTAAGCTAGTTAGAAGTATGCAGATAAATAACCCTGTGCATTTTTTCAACAGAATCCATAAGCGCATACCACCACATCCCTATACGCAAGGGTTTCTGTCAAGTTTACGCTCACGCCATTGTCGACTTTTGCACAGGGTTATTTTTTTATTATCTCGACCGCTCCGCGGCACGAGTAGACGCCCCCAAAAAAAAACTTCCGCCAAAAGACCGTCCCGTTTCCGCCATTTGACCGGACCAAAAAAACACCTTCTTTCGACTACTCCTATTCCTCGCGCAATTTCTTCAACCTTTTATTGAGTGCTGAGCGTGAAATACCAAGCATACTTGCCATCACCGACTGATTCCCCCCGGCACGCAGACTAGCCTCATCCAACAGCTGCTCAACAGTTTGAGCTATAGTCGGCAATTCATCCCCGAATGAGACTAACGGGCGCTGCAGATCGACGCTCTCTTCCATCTCTTGCCCTGTCCGACCCATGGCTCGCCTGAAACTCTCCATCGACATTTTTCTCGCCTGATGACGGCCGACAGCATCGTAAACCATATTGCGCAGCTCGCGTACATTCCCAGGAAAATGATAACTCCGCAGCAAATTGGCCAGTTCCGGGGGGGGCGTCGGTCTCTTCTTGCCAAATTCAACCGCCGCTGTCTGCAGAAAATGATCCAGCAGCAGCGGGATATCCTCTAACCGTTCCCGCAAAGGCGCAATATCCAACTGGTGCATCCGCAATCGATAATAAAGATCACTACGGAAAGCCCCCTCCCTGACCAGATGCGCCAGATTCTGGTTGGTTACGACGACGAAACGGACCCGAGTTTTTCGCGCCCGATCGCCCCCGACCGGATAAAATTCTCCATCCTGCAGAACACGCAGCAGGTTGAGCTGACTGGCCGGACTTAACACACCAATTTCATCCAGGAAAAGTGTCCCCCCGCCCGCCTCTTCAATCAGCCCCTTGCGTACCCTGGTGGCACCGGGGAAGGCTCCCCGGTCATGCCCGAACAGGGTATCGCAAAATTGTTCATCACTGAGTCCGGCGGCATTCACCGCCACCCAGGGCGCTGAAGGACGACCAACCAGATGAAGAGCATGAGCAATCAACTCTTTCCCGACACCACTTTCGCCCTGAATCAAAACCGGCTGTGAACCCTCGGCTATGGCTTCAACATAGTGGAGCACGGCTTCCATAGAGCGCGACTGACAGACAATCGATTTGAAGCATTCCGGGTGATTTAACTCGGCCTTGAGCAGACCGCTCTTTAAGCGGCGGTTCTCCTGTTCAATCTGTTGCTGAAGGAGGATTCGCTTAACCCCGGCGACCAAACGCTCCCCTTCATGGGTCTTGATGAAATAATCGGTCGCGCCAGCATTTAAACACTCGACCGCTGTCTCTACTCGATCCAGGCCGGTCAGCATGACCACCGGGAGTGCGGGAAATTCATGCTGGATCATAGCTAGCAATTCATTGCCGGAAAGACTCGGCATGGTGTAGTCGAGCAGTGCCAGGCTGCATCGTTGATGCGCCAGAATCTCCATGACCTGTAAACTGTCAGAACAGCAGATGACATTATTGATCCCGGCATGACGGGCAAGCAGCAATTCAAGACTACACAGCCAACTCTCCTCATCATCTATCAACAGAATCGGGTGAACTGGATATTTTCCCTGCCCCATATTTACTCCTCGTCGGCAACCGGCAACAATAGCCGAATTCGTGTCCCCTGCCCCAACAACGACTGAATTGAAAGTCCCCCGCCATACTCTTGAGCTATTTTGGAGGAAAGAGACAAGCCGAGTCCAGTCCCTCCCTCATTACGCCGGGTCGTGAAAAACGGATCCGTCACCCGCTCAAGGTTTTTCGGAGCGATGCCACGGCCCTCATCTTTGACTTCGACAACCACCTGCCCTTTCGCCTCATCAAACCAGGTCGCAATCCGAATCATCTGGCTCGGGTTGCTCAACGCCTGGGTCGCATTGACCAGCAGATTGACAATAACCTGCTCAAGGCACGACTGGTGTGCCATAACACAAGGCAACTTATCGGCAAACTCTGAAACAAAATTGTGCGTCGCTGAATTCAACTGAAATTCAACCAGCCGCACTGACACCTGTGCAGCAGCATTCAGATCGACTTGCTCCACGGGCTCTCTCATGCCGGGTCGCATAAAACCCTTGAGATCCTCAACAAGCCCCTTGATCCGCCGAGCGGCACCAACCATTTCATCGAGAAGGTAGGGAAGCTTTTTTTGCAAAAGCGCATAATCGAGTCCAGCAAGCATCATATCGGGCTGTTCACGATGGATCTGCTCGAGGAAAGGCTGTAGATCCATGTGGATATCGCTGAGTAAACTCAGATTCACCAACAGCATCCCGGTCGGGTTATTGACTTCGTGAGCGACACCGGCAGCCAGCTCTCCAAGTGATGCCAGGCGACTGTTCTGTTCCGACTCCCGGCGCAACTCCGCCTCTTCAGTGATATCAAAAGCCAGGCGAATTACCTCAGACACCACGCCTCCGCGCCCGATCAGCGGGTAAGCCCTCAGAAGAAGCACTCGTCCATCCTCCAGATCAGCCATTTGCTCTTCGGCCCTAGCACTGTCAAAGCAGCGCCTCACCGGGCAATTATCGGGCTCGACCAAACTTTCATAAGGCACATTAACCAAATATCTTCCGTGAACAGATGGGGCCACTTGCTTCAATGCCAGGGCTCCGGCTCGGTTTGCCCATATCACATACAGCTCACGGGAAATCAGGGCCAAAGGATTGGGGATACCATCAAGAATAGTCTTAAATTCGCGTGACATCTCCCCAAACCTCTGCTCGCTCTCCAACCGGCGTTGACTCGAACGTTGTGCCTTTTCAAGAGAGAAACAGATGACTATTCCAAAGCCAAGGCAGATCAACAGATTCCAGCGGATCACATAATTCAGAGCTTCCAAGCCCTCCACATAAATCTTTCGGTAAAACTTGGCACTCAATTCCAGCAGTGGCCGATTGAGAACATCCGGTAGCAGCAACCGGCCCTGCAGGTGTCGTTCATCATCGGGTTCTAACTGAAAGGTTTGACCTTTATCCACATGATGTCCCTCATCAACGGGATCTCCATCACGCCGATTATCGTGATGAGTTGATCGACCAACAAATTCTTCTCCCTCCACCAGCAACCGCACCTGAAAAGAATGTCCACCTTCAATCCGCAACCTTTCGATCAAATGCTCATCCAGTTTCCGGGCAGCCAACAAACTGCCGACGTGCTCTTGATTCAACTCCGACACAATTGAGTGAGCCGCCACCAGATAGATATCACCCTGAGCCTGAAGAAACCCACGTCTCTGGTCGTTAGTGGCCCGGTGATCCAGCAACTGAGCATAACGAAGGAAGGCCCCACCCAACTCATCAGCATCGGCACCTCCAGGCTGCCCCTGCGCGTCAAACGAGATGATATCAATTAACTCATCCGCAGCATCGGTGCGCAAGACCAAGCCAACTCCAAGATCACGGATCACTTCGCTGCCATAGCCCTTCAGAGCGTCAATCGCCCCATACATCCCGTTCTCGTTTATGGCAAGTTTTTCTGCTGCCTTTCCCAACTCATCAACGCTACGGTGCAGAACCGCAGACCCCATTTCCAGCATATGTTCAACCTGCTGTTCCTCCAAATGGGACATAACCCGACCCAATCCACGCTCGGCTGCCAGATAGAGAGTCAGGTTGAGAGCAATAATGACCAGCAGAACACCACCAATGATTTTCAGTCGCCGCATTTCAATATTTCCTTAGAAACCAAGCACATCCTGGATAACTTTTATGAACGCAAACCATGCCACCAACAAGGGGTATAGGCGCGAGTATTCATAACAGTACTAAAGCTATCCCAAAAGCCGGGCATCTCAAACTTTTTCCCATTTGCATCAGACAATATGCGCGAGTGGGCCAGAAGAAGTCACCAAGCAGGGACACCAATTTTAAAACGTGCATATTTTTCACACCTTCTGGGCAAA
>JAAXQE010000212.1 GCA_012974425.1 Geopsychrobacter sp. | reverse complement strand
ATCGCCTTGACGCCGGAGGTCGTGTAGCCGATGCCGGAATAGCCGACTCCGCTCAGATCTTCGGTCACACCCAGGACGACCGAGGCGCTGCCGGGTTGTTCCTTGACGCTATCCTTGAAGTCACCCTTGAACAGGGCCTTCTTCTTGAAGTAGCCGTAGGTGCCCGAAGCCGAGTTACGTCCGTAGAGGCTGACCGGCCTGTTACTCCAGTCGCCGGAGAGGCCGAGCTGATCCCAGGTAATAACATCGTTAGCGGCGCCGCCCTTGCGGTTCTTGGAGAAGAGCGCATCGACCTGCCGCAGCGAGAGGCCTGTGATCGGGTTGTCCTTGTTGACGAAGACCGCCAGGGAGTCGAGTGCCACACCGATGGCGGTCGGTTTGTAACCGAACTTGGTTTCAAATGCCTGGATCTCTTTATTCTTCATCTTGCGTGACATGGGTCCAACCTGGCCGGTCCCTTCGATCAGGGCCGGTGGGGCGGTGCTCGAACCCTTGCCTTCGATCTGGATGTTGACGTTGGGATAGCGCTTGCGGAAGCCTTCGGCCCAGAAGGTCATCATGTTGTTCAGGGTGTCGGAACCGACGCTGTTCAGGTTGCCGGCGACGCCCTGGACCTTGATGTAGTCGCTGAGGTTGACATCGACCTGGATCGGTGCGGCAAGCGTGTTGGTGGCGGCCATTGCTAGAATCAGCAGGGTCAGACTCATCTTTTTTATTGTTGTGAACTGTCGCATCTTTTTCGCATCTCCTTGAATGTTCTGTCGTTAGTTGATGACGAGAAGATGCTTCCAAAATGTTAGGTTTGTGTTAGGGGCAAGTGAGGAGTTCGCTAGGAGGCTGTCGGACTTGCCGAGCCGCAGCGAAAATTTGGACGTTTGAGATCAGATTTTGGCTCGTTTGCAGGCTCATAGCCGTAGCTATGGGGCAAAAAGGAGCTGAAATATGGGCCAAATGGCCGGATTTGCAGCCGGGTCGTGAATAGTCCGACAGCCTCCTGGATCTGCCTGAATATCGAGGAAATCGGCTGGCCTGCAGAACAGTTTATGGATGGGCCCAAGAACAGTTAAGCCCCAACCTGTTTTCACGGGTCGGGGCTTAACTGCATGTTGTTCAGAAAAGGTCATCCGACTTTTTGCCGGAACTGTTGAAGCCGTTTTTCAGCCGCGCGCCTTCGGCAACAGAATGGTAAAGATGCTCCCTACGCCCGGCGTACTTGTCACTTCAACCTCACCCCCCTGAGCCTGGGCCACATGCTTGACGATCGCCAGGCCGAGGCCGGTTCCACCGAGGTTGCGAGTGCGCGCCTGGTCGGCGCGATAGAAACGTTCGAAGAGTCGGGGCAGATGCTCCTGCTCGATGCCGCAACCGAAATCCTGCACGCTGATACTGACCTGTGTCGCCAATTCTGTCGCTTCGACGATTACCTGCGCACCAGGCTCGCTATATTTGCAGGCATTGGTCAGTAGATTGATAATCGCCTGTTCCAGAAGGGACGCGTTGATGCGCGCCCTGAGCTGTTCCGAACAGTTGATGTGCAGGTCGATCTGTTGCTGCTGCAGTTGGGTTTCGCAGGCGGCCCGCGCGCGCTCCAATACCAGGCAGAGGGGCGCGATCGTCAGTTCACAACCGCCCTGAATCGCCTCCTGTTCGATGCGCGAGAGATCGAGCAGATCCTCGACCAGGGCAATTAGGCGGTTGTTCTGTTTAAGGATAATCTGCAGAAAACGCTGACTGGTGTCATTAGTTGCGTCCTCATCAAGCAGGGTTTCGACCGCGCCGCTAATCGCGGTGATCGGTGTCTTCAGCTCGTGCGAGACATTGGCCACAAAATCACGCCGCACCGATTCGAGTTGGCGCAACCGGGTCAGATCGTGCAGCACGAGCAACACTCCGATCCGTTCATCGACCTTGCCGGTCAGTGGCGTCGCCTGGACGTGCAGGTAACGTTTGTTCGGGCCATGCATCACCAACTCTTCTACGAGTGGCTCCTGCTGACTCAAGGCCTGACGGATGAAACGCTGGAGCTCGGCCTGACGGATCACTTCCTGGATCGGTCGTCCGGGTTGTAGATGTGGAGAAACCGCAAAGAGCTCGGCGGCCGCCATATTCAGGCGGATCACCCGTTCATCATTATCGACGGCAACGATCCCCTCAACCATGCAGCCGAGAATCGCTTCGGTTTCATTGCGCTGCGCAACTTCCCGCCCAATCCGTTCAGCCAGCTCGACCGCCATCTGGTTCATCGCCATGGCCAGGCGCCCGGTCTCTGCGGAGCCGGTTATTGGCAGCGGGAGATCCAGGTCACCACGCGCGAAGCGTTGGGCGCCAGCAGTCATCAGTTCCAGCGGGCGGCTGAGTTTGCGTGAAAGCCACCAGCAGGCCGGGGCGAGCAGAATGGCGATCACCAGCCCGCCGAGGATCAGTTGCAGGTAGATCCCCTTGAGGGTGGCATCGATGTCTGAGACCGGGATAGCGGTCCTCAGGCAGCCTGCCAACGCGCCCATTTCGTAGACCGGTATCGCGACATACATTAACGATTGGCCGAGGGTGTTGCTGAAGCGGACCGACTTGCCGGTCTGGCCGCTAAGTGCCTGGAGCACTTCAGGCCGTTGGCTGTGATTATCCATTTTTGCGGCATCATCATCGGAATCGGCCAGCACCTGACCATCTTTGCGGATGAGCGTAATGCGGGTAGCCGATTGGCTGCCCAGACGTTTGATCTGCAGATCCAATAGCTCTCGATCGATGCTTTTGAGTTGTCCCTGGAGTTGGGGCTCGACCAGGAGTGCCCGCGCCCGCAGATCGTCGGCGGTTTGCCGATAATGGAAACTGCGTAGTTCTCCGGAAAGGTACCAGCCCGCTGTCAGCATCACGCTAAAGATCAGCAGCAGGTAGGATGGATAGAGTTGCCAGACCAGGCGGCGCCGGTTCAGTTTCACAACCCCTCCAGGAAGCGATAACCGATTCCGCGCACGGTCTCGATATAATGGCCGCAGGGGCCGAGTTTTTTTCGCAGCCCGGCAATCTGCACGTCGACCGCCCGATCGGTGACGGCGTAATCCTCGCCACGCACCGCATTGACAATCTGATAGCGGGTGAATACCCAGCCGGGGCGGCCGGCCAGGGCCTCGAGGACGCGGAATTCGGTGTAGGTCAGATCGATGGTGGTGCCGTCGACCTGCACCAGGTTGCGCCCCGGGTGGATGCGCAGGGACCCATGGCTAATCTCTGCTGATTCGGGGTCTGATTGGGGATTGCTTTTACGCCGCATAACGCTCTGCACCCGCGCGAGCAAAACCTTGATACTGAAGGGCTTGGTGACGTAGTCATCGGCGCCCAGTTCGAGGCCGGTCACCACGTCCGCTTCTTCACCGCAGGCGGTGAGCATGATGATCGGTATTTCGCGAGTGGCGTCGGCGGCGCGCAGGCGCCGGCAGATCTCCAGCCCATCGATGCCGGGGAGCATCAGGTCGAGCAGGATCAGGTCAGGTCTCTTGACTGAAATCGCCTTAAGCGCCGCTTCGCCATCGGCGGCACATTCGGCCAGATAGCCCGCCTTGATCAGGTTGAAGTGGAGCAGGGCGAGAATATCTTCTTCATCCTCAACCACCAGAACGGTCTTTTTTTGTTCTGTCATAGATCCTCGCCATGCATGAATTTGTTACGATTTTGACTCAGGATTCATTGTTTTTGTTAGGGTTGCATAGGTTCGGCTAATTTATAGCGATCGCGCAGTTATGACAAGCGGTGAGGTCGGACAAAAAGCATTGTTGCCTTTGTGAAGTTAGAGCCCGTCCATCAGTTCGTGTCTGCGCGGCGAAAATCGAATGGCCATGACGCGGATCCCCATCAGGGCGATCATCAGGGCAATCGCCAGCCCGACACGGGTTACCTCTACTTCACGGTACCAGAACCCCATGACTTCAGTGATAACGACGACCAGTGCGGTGTCGATAATGTAGGTCACCTTGATGCGCCCTTCGCTGAAGTAGGCCTTGACCGTGCGGAACAGTTCGAGAACCGCCAGCACCATCAACACATTGATTATCAGCTCCTTGACGATGTTGTGCAGGCCGCTACCTGAAAGCAGGTGTTTGGGTTCGGCGAACAGGTTGAGACCGGCCTGCAGGATGCCGAAGGCCATTCCGATCAGCAGTACCACAAGAAGCAGGCTGAGCAGGGCGCGGCAGAGGGTTTCGAAGCAGATCCCGGAAATATCTTTGATGGCCGTTTTGTTCATTGTTTCTCCTTACAGGTTGATTTGCTTAAGCCTTAGGCTCATTTCCTGCCGTAAGGATAGCGACCGATTGTGAGGAGCTCGTCAGGACGCGGTTAGAAACAGGTGAGGTCTGCTGGGGAATGCGTCTCGTTGGCGGCGAAACTACTTAAGTTGTATTGGGTCGGGACTGTAAATCAGTTTGTGTAAATAGCTTTGGTTTTGGTTGTCAGTAAGTGGGCATTCTGTCTTCAAACATTATGGTAAACCGGTTTAGGGCGGCTGAATTGCAATGCCATCGTTGAAGACCGCTTGCCACACCCCATTTGCAGTTTTTGG
>JAAXQE010000272.1 GCA_012974425.1 Geopsychrobacter sp. | reverse complement strand
CCCGCCCGAACGGTTTTCACAAACAATCTGGAATTACAGAGGATAAGTAGAACCCGGTATCTGCTTGAAAAAGCGCTGAGCTAAAAACTTTTCCTCTCTTATAATCCCAAGTATTAATTTAACAATCACCCTCAACTTTGTCAAGATGATTTTGTATACAGTATTCAGATCAACCACGCGTAACAGTCCAAAAAGGATCTCTTTTTTCACTTGCTTTCCTTTGACAAAGGGCTAAAATGCCTAATTATTATGCAATACAATTCTCTCAAAATTGGCAACCTGCAGCTCGACAATCCATTAATTCTGGCCCCAATGGCAGGCATCACCAGCCTCCCCTTTCGCAGAACCATGAAGGCCTTCGGCGCAGCCCTGGTCTTCACCGAAATGATCAGTGCCAACGGATTGATCCGCGATGGCCGCAAGACCTTTGAGCTGCTCGAAACCTCTCCAGACGAGAAACCCCTCGGCATCCAGCTGTTCGGCGACGACCCAGGCGTACTGACAAAAGCCGCCGGGATGGTCGCAGATCGCGCCGAGCTGCTCGATATCAATATGGGCTGCCCGGTCAAAAAAGTGGTGCGCAGTGGTGCAGGCAGTGCGCTTTTGCAGTCCCCGCTCCAGATCGGGCGGATTATCGAGGCGGTGCGTACGGCATTCAGCGGCCCCTTGACGATAAAGATCCGCTCGGGCTGGGATCAGTCAAATCTCAATTTCCTTGAGGTCGCAAGAGTCGCACGCGCAGCCGGGGTCGATGCCATTTGCCTGCATCCGCGCACCCGCAGCCAGGGTTTTGGCGGAGAAGCAGACTGGCAACATATCGCGGAATTAAAAGCGAGCATGGATATTCCGATTATCGGCAGCGGCGACCTTTTTACGGCTGTGGATATTCTCAACATGCTGAACCGCACTGGCTGCGACGCAGTCATGGTTGCACGGGGCGGCTACGGTAACCCCTGGATCTTCAGCCAGGCCGCGGCACTTCTGCAAGGTGCCGAAGCAACTGAGCCGACCCCTGCACAACGCTGGCAAACCGCACATCAGCACCTGCAATGGCATGCCGCGCAGTTCGGAGAGCATAAGGCCCTCCTGGAGATGCGCAAACACCTGAGCTGGTATGTACGCGGACTCCCGGGTGCGAGCCATTTCCGCAGTCAACTGCAAGGCCAGACGGTCTGGGCCGAGTTCATAAAGTTCTGCGCTGACTTCTTCAGTAATCTGCAGGATGAAGATCATGCCTGACGCCCAACAACAGCTCTATGCCCTGATCGTTGAAAACGTTGGCGAAGCGGTCATTGCCCTCGACCAGCAAGGCAGAATCAGACTCTTTAATCCGGCGGCACAAACCCTGACCGGCAAGAGTGAAAAACAATGCCTGGGCCGCACCTTCAGTGAGTGCTTTAGCCAACAGCAGATCCTCTGCAGCCTGGTCGAGAAAACGCTCCTTGCGGGCAGGTCCATCTCCGATCATGAAACCGTTGCGCTGCAACGCTCCAAAAAATCGATCCCGGTCAGCGCCACGGTATCACCGCTCTTCACGCCAAGTGGTGAACAACAGGGGGCCGTGCTGATCATGCGCGATCTGACCCGGATCAGAACCCTGGAAGATGCAATCCGCCGCGCCGACCGCCTCTCGATGGTCGGGACCATGGCGGCCGGGCTTGCCCACGAAATCAAAAACCCTCTGGGGGGGATCAAGGGAGCTGCCCAGCTACTACAGATGGAGCTCGACGCAGGCAGCCCACTGACTGAGTACCCACAGGTGATGATTCGTGAAACGGATCGAATCAATAATATCATCGAAGAACTACTCGACCTGTCACGACCGCGACCGACCGTCAGGGACGAGGTCAATATCGGTAAAATCATCAACGAGATTGTCCTCTTACAGCGCCAGTCCTTCGCTGAAAAAGAGGTTAAGCTTAAGGTCTATCTCGACCCGAGCATCCCCTCAATCCGCGGCGACCAGAGCCTGTTGACCCAGCTCTTTCTGAACCTGATTAAAAATGCCGGCGAAGCCGTGGCCCAGGGCGGAGAAATCCAGGTGACAACTAGAATCGACTCCGACTACCACCTGACCTCCCCCGGAGAACGTTCGGTACCACTGGTCCAAATTGTCATTGACGACAACGGTCCGGGGATTCCGCCCGAACAACGCGAACGGATCTTCACCCCGTTCTATACGACAAAAACCGGCGGTACCGGATTGGGTCTCGCCACCTGCCAGAAGATCATCAGTGATCACGCTGGTCTGCTCAGCCTTAAGGAACGCAAAGAGGGTGGTAGTTCTTTTATCATCTCACTGCCGCTCCATAGACACTAAAACCATTTAATTGAGGCGCCAGGCGCCTCTCTTTACCCGTGAAGGGAAATAGACCATGTCAATCCGCCGCATTCTGGTTGCCGATGATGAAGAGAGTATCCGCTGGGTTCTATCCAAATCTCTAAAAAAACAGGGATTCAGTGTCGACCTCGCCGCAGACGGCCTGAAGGCGCGACAGCTTTCACGCGACAACCACTATGACCTCGCCGTGCTCGACATAAAAATGCCCGGGTTACAGGGGATCGAACTACTGCAAACCCTGCAGCAGGAGAGCCCGGACACCCTGGTCGTGGTGATGACCGCCGAATCTACAATGGAGAATGCCATTGCGGCGATGAAAAATGGCGCCTATGACTACCTGACCAAGCCCTTCGACCTGGATGCACTCGATGCAATCATCCTCAAGGCCCAGAAAGCCGCAGCCGTCTCAGACCAACTCGGCCAGTTGCGTGAAGAGATTAAGGACCAGTATCGCTTTGGGCGCACGATCATCGGCAACAGCCAGGCGATGCAAGAGGTCTATAAAATCCTCGGTCGCGTTGCCACCTCAGACGTCACGGTCCTGGTCAGCGGAGAGAGCGGCACAGGCAAGGAGTTGATCGCCCGCGCGGTCCATTACAACAGTCCGCGCCTGGGCAAACCCTTCATCGCCATAAACTGCGCGGCAATTCCACGCGAGCTGCTCGAGAGTGAACTCTTTGGCCACGAAAAGGGCGCATTTACCGGCGCAACAGAGCGCAAGGCCGGCAAGTTTGAACAGGCCAACGGCGGTACGCTCTTTCTTGATGAGATCGGCGACATGCCCCTTGAGCTTCAGGCCAAGATGCTGCGTGTTCTGCAAGAAAAAGAGATCACCCGCACCGGCGGCAACAGCACCCTAGCGGTCGATGTGCGGATTGTTGCCGCCAGTAATCAGGACTTAAGCGGGATGGTAAACGACAAGACCTTCCGTGAAGACCTCTTCTACCGACTGAATGTTGTCCCTATTTGCCTGCCACCGCTGCGTAATCGCATGGAAGACATTCAGGATCTGGCAGAATTCTTCCTGCATCGCGCCAAACAGGAGATGGGGGTCAATGTCAGTGAATTGAGTAAGGAAGCGATCAGCCTGCTCAAGCAATACAGCTGGCCGGGAAATATCCGTGAACTTGAGAATCTGATCAAGCGGGCCAGCCTGCTCACCCCGAACAATGTGCTTTTGCCGAGCGACTTTCCTGGGCTGGGGAGTTCTGACGAAGCAGAAAACCAGGAAGACTCCCTCGAAGCCTTAGTCACACGTAAACTTCAGAGCAGCCTGGCCCAGAAGAACCTGCAGGAGCTCGACAATCTCTACGAGATGGTCCTCCACCAGGTCGAGAGGCCGCTGATCAATATCATCCTGCAACAGACGCGCTGCAACCAGGTCCGTACGGCCGAAATTCTCGGGATTAACCGCAACACCCTGCGCAAGAAAATCAACACCCTGGGGATCAATGTAAAGCGGGGGGAATAGCGCAACCCAAACAACAGGACGGCTAATTCTCTACCAGCAGAATCTTCCTGCGCGCAATATAGACAACCATTTCGCCGATATTAAAGAGCAAAAAGCGTTTCTTCTGATCTAAAAAATCCTTGGCGCGCTTACTTCCACTCGGCAGATTGACATAGATTCGAGCGTCAAGCGTCTCTCCCACTGAAGTGGTCACGCGAACAGAGTGCTCTTCGCCCAAAGCGAGGAGTGGGTCAAATTCAGTCTTTGCCGGGACAGAAACCATAATTATCTGGGCAAGGTTCACTAACTTGACACCCTCGTTTGTCCGTAGTGGGAGGAAGTTATTTTCAGCATTCAAGACCTCTCCGACCCTCTGCATCCCGGCCTGATGCTGCCCATGCAACTGCAGGAACATTTCACCAGTCAGCCGCGTCCCGTCGCTCAGAACAAGCGCAACAGTCCGTGACTCAACACTGATCCGTTGGTCCTCCATTTCACCCTCCCGTGGCTGGGGGCTGTGTCGGGAACAGCCCCTTATTCAAGGCAAAACGCCGGGCTTCGTCGATATCGATCCGCTTGGCGTTCAACAACTCCTGCAGCGCCTGGTCCATCAACTGCATCCCATCCTTGCGACCCGTCTGAATAACCGAAGGGAGCTGAAAGGTTTTGCCCTCCCGAATCAGATTGGCAGAAGCCGCATTGACCTTCAGAATCTCCAAGGCCGCACAGCGCTTGCCATCCACCGTGCGTAACAGTTGCTGGGCGACCACACCCCGCATTGATTCTGCCAACATGGTGCGGATCTGCTCCTGCTGGGTTGTCGGAAAAACATTGACCAGACGATCGACGGTCTTGGCGGCGCTACTGGTATGGAGCGTTCCAAAGACCAGGTGCCCGGTTTCAGCCGCAGTTATCGCAAGTTCGATGGTTTCGAGATCACGCATCTCGCCGACCAGAATAATATCGGGATCTTCACGCAATGCCGCCTTGAGCGCCGAAGCAAAGCTGTGGGTATGCACCCCGACTTCACGCTGGTTGATCAGACTCTTGCGGCTCTTATGGACAAACTCGACCGGATCCTCAACGGTCAGGATATGCTCATTACGGTTACGGTTGATATAATCGATCATCGCCGCAAGGGTTGTCGACTTGCCGCTCCCGGTCGGGCCGGTGACCAGGACCAACCCCTTTTTGTATTCGGTCAGATCGAGCACGGTCTGCGGCAGGCCGAGCTGCTCAACGGTCAATATCTCAGACGGAATAATCCGAAAAACCGCACTCACTCCCAAGCGGCCCATGAAGATATTAGCGCGAAACCGCGCGCTAAGCTCAGCGACCTCATAGGCAAAATCGAGATCATGGTTTTCCTCGAAGTAAGCGCGCTGCGCAGCGCTCATAATCTCGTAGACCAGCATCTTGTACTGCTCGCTGCTCAGAACCTGGTTCAGCGCGGGCTTAAGCTGCCCAGAGACACGGATCATTGGCGGGTTGGCGGGAGAGAGGTGCAGGTCAGAGCCCCCCTGTTGTTGGAGTACCTGGAAGAGCTTATCTATTTTCGCCATAGGCCTATCCCTTGAGAAGCGGTGCAAAGCAGTAGGTACTATAGCAGGAAGGACAGGATGATTCTAATTTTTTAATCTGGCCGGCTCTTTACTCGAGGAGAGACATAACCGCTTAGCGCCGATAGATCTCTGGGTGGTAACATTTCCATTTGCGATGCAGCCACAGCCAAAGTTCGGGATGACGGCGAATCTGTTTCTCGATGCACTGATTCTGCAGCTGAGCGGCCTCTTCAAGGGAGGCGTTTTCGATCTTGAGCGCTGGCTCAAAGATCAGGCGATGCTCGCCGCACTTTTCGCCACGCAGGATAAACATCGGAACCAGAGCCGCGTTATATTTTTGCGCAAGGCTGATAGCGATGGTTAGGGTCGAGGTTTTCTGGTTGAAGAATTGGGTCGGGACCCCTTCATGCAGGTGCGCCTTGCGATCGGCGAGAAGCAGAAGGTCCTCCCCCTTGTTCAAGCCACGGATCGCTTCGCGCAGGCCATTTTTCTTATACAGTATCCGCGCGCCGAAACGATCATGATAAAAACAGCGCTCCTTCTCTACCAGAGGGTTTTCGATCGCCCGCACGATAAACGAGAGCGGATTTATTTCGCTGGCATACTTTAGCGTGGCATACTCCCAATTGCCGAAGTGACCACTGAGCAGAATAACTTTTTTCTTTTCCTTACGCGCAGCCTCAAGGTGCTCCGCACCCTCTACCACAACCCTCCGGCAGATCTGCTGGCGGCGCTTTTCGCTCATGCGCAGCATGCGAATCCACTCGAAGCAACCAACCCCCAAGTGAATAAAATTACGCCGCAGAAGCGAGCGACGCTCTCCCTCACTCAACTCATCGCCGTAGGCAAACTTCAGATTGATCGCAGCGATCCGCCGCAGGGGAGAACCCAGCAGATAAATCAGGTAACCAAACAGGCGGCCCAACTGGCACCAGAGTGCATACGGCAGCAGGCGTGAGACAAGATTGAGTGCCATCAAAGGGAGATAGGCAAGGTAATCCAAAAAGCCGACCGGCTTGATGCGGCTCATCTACCACCTCTGAAGGCGGGCGCAATTTGCTTGGCGCAAAACAGACAAAGCATAGGCTAGTAGCCCCCGTCTGTGTGTTTCGCCTGGTTTTCGAAGCGGGTAAATTCACCACGGAAGGTCAGGTGTACGGTGCCGATCGCGCCGTTACGCTGCTTACCGATAATAATCTCGGCATCCTTTTCATGCCCCTGGTCGCAGGTCTTCTCCCGGCTCTTGCAATCATCACAATAGACCGCGTCGCGGTAGACAAACATGATAACGTCGGCATCCTGCTCGATGGCACCCGATTCTCGCAGGTCAGACATCATCGGGCGCTTGTCGGTCCGGCTCTCAAGGGAACGATTCAGCTGCGACAGGGCAACCACCGGCAGGCTCAACTCTTTGGCCAACGCCTTAAGCGAACGGGAAATCTCCGAGATCTCCTGCTGACGACTTTCGGTGCTGCTGCCACGCATCAACTGCAGGTAATCGATGACAATCAGCCCCAGACCATGCTCGGCCTTCAGACGACGCGCCTTGGAGCGCAGTTCGAGCACCGAGATCGCGGGGGTATCATCGATGAAGAGCTGGGTATCGGTGAGCTGTCCGGCAGCCATGGTCAGCTTCGGCCAGTCCGACTCCCCCAGGTTTCCGGTCCTGAGTCGTCCGGCGTCAACCCTGGCGACCGAACAGAGCAGACGCTGCACCAGCTGCTCCTTACTCATCTCGAGGGAAAAGACCACTGCCGGAACCTTCTTGTCCGCATGCGAGGTTGCATTCTCAACCAGATTCAAGGCAAAAGCGGTCTTGCCCATCGAGGGGCGACCAGCGACAATCAGCAGATCGCCCGGCTGGAGTCCGGCGGTCATCTTGTCGAGATCGGTATAGCCGGTCGGCACCCCGGTGACCAACTCCTTCCGCTCATAGAGCTGCTCGATATTGCGAAAGGTATCCTTGAGGATATCGCGCACCGGGAAATAGGAGGGCCGGGTACGGTTTTCGGCGATCTCAAAGATCGACTTCTCAGCGCGATCAAGGACCTCCTCCATATCGCCACCCTCGTAGCCGCTAGTGGCAATCTCGGTTGAAACCGTAATCAGCTTGCGCGCAATCGACTTTTCTTTAACCAGCTTGCAGTAGTACTGAATATTCGCCGCAGTCGGAACATAATCGACCAGGGTCGCAAGGTAGCCACTGCCGCCCGCCTCCTCCATCACATTCTGCAACCTCAGTTGCGCAGAGAGGGTAACCAGGTCGGCAGGCTCATTCCGCTCGGAGAGTGCAATCATCGCGGCAAAGATCAGCTGATGCCCACGTCGGTAGAAATCGGCGGCGACAAGATGCTCCAGGGCCCGGTTAAGTGCGTCATTTTCGAGCAGAACGCCACCCAATACCGACATCTCGGCTTCAAGGTTCTGTGGCGGCAGGCGGTGTCCAGCGGTCTCTTCAGTATATTTTTTTTGGGTTTTCATAGGTCCGAGAGCATAACAAAAAGGAGGGTTGTACTAAAGGGAAAAGGGCGACCAGACTTAGACAAGCCGGTCGCCCTTTCTTCTTGCATATAAACAAAGCGCTATAAAAGGATCAGGCCTCTGCTACTTCGAGGGCCTTGACGACAACCTTGACCTGAGCCAC
Source organism: Geopsychrobacter sp. (assembly GCA_012974425.1). Lineage (GTDB taxonomy): Bacteria > Desulfobacterota > Desulfuromonadia > Desulfuromonadales > Geopsychrobacteraceae > Geopsychrobacter. The sequence continues at coordinate 7,926 of JAAXQE010000272.1, read as the reverse complement.
AACTCCGGCATCCAGCTTAACTGCAACTTCATGCTCACCCAGGGTCTTGATCGCCTCGGCCAGCTGAATCTTCTTACGGTCGATCTCAATCCCGGCTGCGGTCAGCTTGGCTTCGATATCCATCGAGGTGACCGAACCGAACAGCTTGCCCTCTTCACCGGCACGCTGAGTAAACACGCAAGCAACCTTCTCAATGCGGGCCTTAACAACCTCGGCGTCCTTGGTAGCCTTCTCGAGCTTACGCGCCAGCTGACGCTTCTGGTGATCAAGCTCTTTGACCGACTTCATGTCGGCCACGATTGCCAGCCCCTTGGGGAGCAGGTAGTTGCGAGCGTAACCGGGCTTAACCGACACCTGCTCACCGATGATGCCGAGACCATCGAGATTCTCTTTCAGAATGATATCCATGACGATTCCTCCATATGATAAATCGGTTATAAATCTTTATTGCGGGGCCGCCGAAAATCGATCCACAGATCGAAGATCCCAACCCCGGTCACCACTAACGGCAGCGGATTCAACAAAAAGACCAAAAGATAAATCAGGCCTTTAAGCGCCGGTGGCCAATTCTTTCGCTGTAAAAAACAGCAGACGATCGCCAAACCCTGCACAAAATAGAGCGGCAATAAAACCGCCAGCAGGTTGCGACCCACCAAAGCCAGTTCGGGCAGAGGTGCCAACAGAGAGAAGCCAGCTAAGATCAGCAACCAGATCAACAAGGCTGGCAACCGCCACTGGGGAAATGCAATCCCCACGATCTGATATTGCTCTTGCTTGAACCTCTGCACAAAAAACAGAGTCACAAGATGAATCACCAACACTCCGGCAGCGTAAAGGCCAACGAAGGTCTTGCCGATGAAATCGGCTACCTGAGCGGCAACATCTTTCAAATCAGCAATTTGCGATTCGCTGATCCCTGCATCTGCGTAAGCCTGCATGGCCGTATCCACCTCGGCCTGAAGATAGGTATCGATCAATGCACCCATCTCCAGTTCACTCAGCTGGACATAAGAGAACAGCAAGGTTCCAGCCACCAGCAGAGTGACAACCCCACTAACCAGCAGGGACTGATCCCAGGCCCGGCCAGACTTCAACAGGGTCGGCAGCAGTAAAGAAGGGACAGCAAAGAGTCCCAGATAACTCGTCAGCGCGGCACTACCAACCAGAACCGACAAGGCTATTGCCGAAAACAACACCGCATAGGCGCCCGGCATCAGTCCAAAACGCATCACCAGATAGCAAACCGGCAAAGCCGTCAGCATGTTGGTAAAAGCGCCGAGCGGGCCGATCCAGTGCGAACTCAAAAACAAGAGCAGCGTCAGACCGACACCGGCGATACAGTAGAGTACTGCGTCCCCTTTCATGGGGCCATCCCCTTTACGCGTTATCAGCTTAGCGTACCGCGTGAGCACCAGTGTAAGGGATCAGTGCAACCTGGCGAGCATTCTTGATCGACTCGGCCAGCTGACGCTGATGAGCAGCACAGGTTCCGGAGATACGGCGCGGAACAATTTTGCCACGCTCCGAAAGATAAGACTTCAAGCTTTCAATATCTTTATAGTCGATAATAAGATTCTTCTCAGCGCAGAAACGGCAAATCTTACGACGACCGAAACGACGACGCGGAGCTGGTGCAGAAGGACGACTTGCAGATGATGTAGCCATAACAGGATTCTCCTTTAAAGCAGTAACGGTTTATTCTGCGGATTCGGTTTTTTCAGACTCATCAGCTTCAACAGGAGCTTCTTCAGCTGCTACCGGAGCCACTTCTTCAGCTGCTACCGGAGCCACTTCTTCAGCAGGAGCTTCAACCAGCTCGCCATCAAAGCGCAGAGTCATAAAACGCAGAACTTTTTCGTCAAGACGCAGACGACGCTCATACTCGGCGATCACGTCGGCATCGGCTTCAAAAATGGTCTGCACGTAGCAGCCCCGTACCTGTTTCTGGATTGGGTAAGCCAGCTTACGGGTTCCCCAGTTGTCGAGCTTGAGAATTTCAGCGTTCTGATCAGTGAGAATCGTCTGAAATCTTTCCACCATAGCAGTCAGTTCGTCACCGACAACTTCAGGGTGGATAATGTACAGGCTTTCGTACTTACGCATTTGTTGCGTCTCCTCTTGGGTTAGCGCCCCGGTCCTGCCCGGAGCAAGGAAGAAAAAACACCACCAAACCAATTCGATGGCAAACGCAGATTTTTAACACATGACGGGATTCGATTCAACCCCTAAAGAAACAACAGAATATCAATCTTGCCGACACATAAAAAATAAGCAAAACCGAAACATTCGCATAACCAGATAATCAACTATCCATATTAAATCTATTGACTCACAAAATACCCTTGGCCGATAATCGCACACTTGATTGCCCTCAGCCCCTGCCACGGCTGAAGGCAGAAAACACCATACTAATGGATTAGATGTCCGCAACGGTATTGTAGGAGGAGGCGCCATGTTGAGTAATGACTGCAAGAGAAGGGTAATTATTGCCCTGGTGGTACTCGCTACCACCCTAACCATTTTTGTCGGATTCGCCACCATGGGATACGACATTTTCATGGATATTCCCGCACCGATTGAGGCAAAGTAACGCGCGACAAAGGCCTTCAACAAACAACCCATCTCGGTCGAAAAGCTGCTCTCAGCACCCCCCTGAGACAGGCATTTCTGCCTTTTGTGCACTTCAGCCACAGTTCCTTACCGGCAGGACAAACACAGCTTTGCGGGTCGAGGTCGATCCGAAAATCTTCGCCGCTATAGCCTGACGTCCCCTTGGCGCTTAAACCAGCCTTCGGCTTGTAACGGTCGGCGCTCTGGAAGCGCGAATCGCGTGAGCGGAAGCGATTGTCGGCAACATATGCATCAATGTTCCTCTCTTCGAGGAAGACCAGCGCGTCCTTGTTGCAGTAGCCGCTGTCGGCCAGAATCTTGCTGGCCGGCAGGGGGCCTTGTGCGTCATGCACGAAGGCCGCTTCGATATTCCGTCCGCTTCATTGCATGGTCAGGGCTTTCCTGTTATCGTGTACGGCAACACAGTACACGAATGGAGGTTTTGGATGGATACTGTCAGTGTTAACAAATTCCGAGATAATTTAAAAAACTTTGTCGAGCAGGTTACTCACCAGCACTTACCGCTTAAAGTCACTCGCCGAAGTGGTGAAGACTTCGTGGTTATTGCTGCGGCTGACTGGGAGCGGGAGCAAGAAACCCTTTATGTCCTTCAAAACACTGATCTTATGAAACAAATTGCTGAATCAACTCGGACGCATACTGAGCGTTCTGGGTACACACCAACGGGCGGAGAAATGAATGAGATCCTTGGTGTTTGAGGGTACAACATGGACAACCTACGAAGAACTCAGAACGAAAGATAACCGGTTGCATAAATCGCTATGCGCTATTTTGAAAGAAATGCTCCGAGGTGACCCTACTACTGGTACGGGAAAACCCGAAGCGCTTCGTCATAATCTTTCCGGTTTTTGGTCACGTAGACTAAGCCCAAAAGACCGAGTCATTTACAAATACGGCGATGATTATATTTATATTTTTGCAATCGGCGGACATTACGATCAACTTTGAGCAGTAACGGTTTCAGATAACCGGCGGGCGAAATGACGCTTTCGACCCACCGCAATTTGGTTTTGCTTTTCAGTTTTGCACAGACGCATTCCCCGTCCGCGTTGATTTTCTGGTTAGCAGGCCTTTGGTTTTTCTATTCAGCATCAGAAACTGTAGATAGCTCTTTAATTATTCTGACTAGTCCGTAAATACTTCCAACAATACCGCCAAGTAGAGTGAGAATTGAGCCTAAAAAATTAGATTCATATTTTGCAACTGGGGTATGCACTTAACGCCACTACATACAAGGTGTAGTGGCGTTAAGCTGAAAAATTGCGCAAACGTACCCAAAAGACCCGCAGAAAAGACCGTTAATCGTGACAAGTAAGAGGCGACCCCTGAGGACAATCCCCAGAAGCCGCATATTCCGGTATTCGCTGCTGAGCACATTATAGAGCCTAAGTTTATTCGTTTTTGTTTCTCTTCGTCTCAAGCCTGCTGATGACTCCGTTCAATAGAGATAGGTCTATTTCCTTAGCCAGTGATTCATGAGGGGAAGAGTCAATAAGTTGCGCAGCCTCATCAATAACCCTGCCTATCATTGCAGCGTTCTTCTCGTCCCAGAACCACAACGGGGAGTCTTGAATAAGCTGAATCTGCGCGTCCCTGCCGGACAGGATAGACAAGAACTCGACAAAACACGTTGTTGAATAATGTTCGGTGTCCGGGAAATAGCTGGTGATACGCAGTATCCACTCATCTTCTTTGGCCTTAGCCATCTCAAAGAACTCTGGCCACAGACCCTCCTTCTCTACCTGCTCAAGCAAGAAGTCGGGGCCTTCAAAACCATAGGACGAAACTTGTTCGACCTGAATGTGTCCGTGTCCATCAGAATGATAAATTTCTTCACCTAAATCGCAGACTTTAAGTTTTTGTATTATACTCATCGATTTCTACCAAACCGGCTTGATCTCCGGTCTGAGTACTTGATTTCGAATAGTAAATCGACGGCTGACTCGAATGTGGTGACGCCTGCCCACTGCGCATCACCAACTGAAATATCGAAATAATCATTGAGTGCAATTATTAGCTCTGTGAGGTCGAGGTCGGTAGCATTGAGATCCTCGCGCAAACGTGTCTCGTCGGAGAGTTCTTCAGGGTCAACGCCCCATTGTCCAATCAGCACGCGAATAAAAATCTTTTCAAAGCCAGTCCGTTTCTCGATCGTCTCGTTGTTGCTGTTGGCGAGTCTGGCCCGTCTCTCGGCCGCCTCTCGGCCGCTGTAGAGTCTGCCCCATATCTCATTGGCTTTATAGCTTGCTTTATCAATTTGGTAAGGAGCCATGAGACCTCGGACCTTCTCTAGGTTGTCGTAAGCCCCTGCATGTCCATTGGCTTGAGCCACAAGCGTCCAAGCATAACCATCTTCAAGGCTTTGCAAAACTCCCTCGCCGTTTAAATACATGCTCCCGAGATTAACTTGACCGAGGGCGCTTCCTTGCTCAGCGGCTTTGCGATACCACTTAACGGCCTTTTTGTGGTCCGGTGGGATATCTTCCCCCCTAGCGAACATGTTGCCGAGCCTGATTTGAGCGTCCGCATATCCCTGCTCAGCAGCTTTGCGATACCACTTGATAGCTTCATTATGGTCCTGCGGGACTCCGTCACCTGAATAATACAGAACCCCGAGGCCGTATTGAGCGATGGGATCACCATTGGATGCTTCGATGCTCCAGAGCTTAAAGGCTTTGTCGAAATCGCCTTCTCTGGCTGCGTCAAGGGCTTCGCCTCCAAAAGCGGTTGCGGCTAGGCCGGTTAGCAGAATAAGCGTTAGAAAGAGTTTGATTGCCTTCATTGGTTTTCCTTGGTTGTTGTGTGATACCTGTCGCCTGCGACCGCAGAATAATGTTCGCGGCATCAGACTGACAAGATGTTCTATTGGAGTCGGTGAAATTTACCCTTTTTAAAGCGGTAATATTCGGTCTTACACCATTCTAGAGCCGAACATTCTTCTGTGACGGGATTTTTAATAAATAGCAAGCTGTCAATTTGGTAGTTTGAGCCAAGCTCTGTGGTAAGCCAGTCACTCACGCGGCCCGTGTGAGCATTGACAACTGCAATCTGCTGGCAATTGGTGCCGCACCCCCATTCAATCACCGTGTAGATACCAGCAAAGTTGGGGCCGTGCTTAGCTCCCTCTGTTAGCCGGGTGCGAAATTGCCTGGTTTGCGGGTCTGTATCTACAACAACGGGAGCCGGTGTCCCTGAGTATATTTCCTTAACGGGATATCGCCTAAAGTCATCGTAGAGATAATAGCTGAGAAACTGCTCAGACTCAGAAAACGCGGTTACCGGTATAGCCAAAACGGCAACAAAAAAAAACAACACAACTCTTTGAGGCCAAATATTTTGTTTCACCTGATGGCCCCTCGCTCTTTAGTGATAGTCAGGACATAGTCTCCGTAACTGAGGGCAGAAATATCGATTGTAAACAGGTCGCTTGGTGCGTTAACGGTCACCCTGTAAAGTGATTTTTCCCGTTCAACTTGACCCCCTTCGCTAAAGACAGTGAATCCGGCATCTCCCTTTTGTTGCATCTCTATGGTGAAACAATCACCCTCGAAGCCCAGCACTTCAATGAAGGTTGAATGCTCCCCTCCGACTTGACCCCGGTGGATGTAAGGGGTTGTGTCGCGGGAAAATTCAACGTAGGTGAAATCCCGGCTCAATGCGACCTGCTGATGAATAATATGGCGGCTACTGCATCCAGAGATGAAGACAAGAAAAGTGAATAGCCCGAGCAATCTCAGGGGGCGCGCAAAGCATGCGCAGTGAATGATTCGCACTGGTCAATCCTTCGCCACGTCGAGGCAGTTATCGCAAAGGATCTGCTCAGGGTAGGTTTTCAGAATAGCAAACTGGATTTCCAGATCGCACTTAAAACATTCGCCAAGGTTATCGGCATCAATCCTCTTCAAGGTCGTGTTCAAGCGACTCAACCGTAGGTCATCCCCTGACGAATCAATCTGCGCCAAGAGAATTTTCTTGATCTCTGCACGCTGGTGCTTGTTCACTTGGCTAGCTCTTTGAGGTCGCTCAGGCTATATTTTATGTCTTCAACCGTGGCGCTTCTTGGCGGTGTCAAGGACTGAGGTAAAATGTCCTCGTCATCCCCTGGTACAGCATATACTTTAAAGCTTCGGATATAATCGTTTCAGTTTGATTCGCGCATCATTTGTACGGAACTGCCAATCGACCGTGGCCTGGCGGTTGTTTCGAGCCTCATTCCATACCACCATTTCAGACCGCATTTTTTCAATACAGTCAATTCGACCTGCCAAACATTGTCGCTTCAAAACGCTGAGCTCAATCTCTGCTACGTTAAGCCAGTTCCCGTGTTTAGGGGTGTAGTGTATTTCAAGACGATCGGCCAGACGTCGTGCTTCTTGGGGCGGAAACGCTTTGTATAGCGAGGCCATATTGTGTGTGTTGAGGTTATCCATAACCAAAATGACTTTTTCGGCGTCGGCATAACGCTCTTCAAGCATCTCTTTGATGAAATGGGCCCAGTCAACCCATGTCCGTTGTTCTGTGATCTTCACCTTGCGCCGTCCCCCAAGCGGTTCTACCTCAATGAAGATACTTGCGACTCCCTTGCGAACATATTCGGCATCCACCAGAACAGGATGGCCAGGGGCTGCTGGAATCGGCTCATGCACCTCCCCAATCAGTTGCATACTGGATTCAACCATACATACAACCGGAAATTTTCGGTTGTATGGGCGTGCATATACTTCGAGAACATCTTCCATCGCCGCAACAAAGCTGGCATTTTGGTCGGGCGGTATTTTCCAGTATTTGCTTAGGTGAGGCTTAAGTTCATTTTTTTTAAAGTGTTACATACCGTCATCGGAGAAACGCTCGGTACCATCTTCAGTTCAACCATTTTTTCAGCCAATAGTCGCATGGTCCATCGCGTTCGTCCTTCCGGGGCCTCTGAACATGCTAATGCCAAAAGCTTGGCTTCAAATTCTCCACCAAATTGAATCTCTCGCGGAGGAGTCTCGCGCTTTTTCCGTTCGATAGCGGCAGGAAGGCCTTCCTCAACAAATCTCTTTTTTAAGTGCTCCAGGCTGCGAGTCGTTGTCCCTAATGCTTCTGCTACCTTCGCAACAACCCACTTTTGACCATACTCGCCGAAATCAAGCAGCAACAGTGCTCGTGCATATAATACGGTCCGGGCGGCCCGTCTCCCCTTGGTTGAAATAGCTTCCAGTTCTTTTCGCTCTTCTTTTGTCAATGTCACTCTGTAGCGTGGCGCCATGTCGTCCTCCTGGTCAGGTGACGACAATTATAGCGCAAATCGTA
>JAAXQE010000136.1 GCA_012974425.1 Geopsychrobacter sp. | reverse complement strand
CCTTCTTGGGTTGGCGGCAAAAGAAATTAAGTTTCAGCGCAACATTAGTCTCAGCACAACATTAGGATCGGGACTAAGACACTAACCCCAGTATAACTCCCCAGTGCTCTTCAGCCACCGGGGTTATCGACAAGCGGTTACCGCGCTGCAGCAGCTTCATTCCCGCGAGCTGCGGATGCTGTTTGAGTTCCTCCAGCGTGATCAGCCGTTTGAACTTGCGTAGCAGTCGGATATCGACCATGAACCAGCGTGGGTGCTGCGGATCACTCTTTGCGTCAAAGTATTTACTCTGTGGATTACAGGCGGTGAAATCTGGGTAGCCTTCGCGCACCACCTGCATGATGCCGACGATCCCCGGCGGCTTACAGTTGGAATGGTAGAAGAAGACCTGATCGCCAATTTTCAGCTCGTCACGCAGCATGTTACGTGCCTGATAGTTGCGTACCCCGTCCCAATGTTCGGTCTGATTCGGTAGCTGCTCAAGATCGTCAATGCCGAAGGCATTCGGCTCAGATTTCATCAACCAGTAGTTCATCATCGACTCCACGGTGATTCAACTTGTGAGTAATAGGCTGGCAGGGTATCCTGCCGGAGCGGAATAGGCCGCCTGTTGCGAGAGACGATTATGAGCCATCCCTTCGACATCCTCAACCCCGACCTGATTATGGATGCGGTTGAAAGCCTCGGTTTTCAGTGCGATTGCCGGATATTTCCCCTCAACAGCTATGAAAATCGGGTCTATCGGGTCGGGATAGAAGATCAGGAACCGCTGATCGTTAAATTTTATCGACCCGAACGCTGGAGTGCCGCGCAACTTCAGGAGGAGCATGATTTCTGTCGGGAGCTGGAGGAAGAGGAATTGCCGGTTCTTGCCCCGCTTGAAATCAACGGTCAAAGTTTGCATCTTTTCAAGGGCTTCACATTTACTATTTTTACCCTTCAAGGGGGACATGCGCCAGAATTCTCCCAATCAGACACCCTGAAAGCGCTCGGTCGTCTGGTTTCCCGGCTGCACAATGTCGGTCGCCGCCAACCCTACCAACATCGCCCGACGCTGGACGTCAGCTCTTTCGGTCAGAGTTCGGTTAATTTCATGCTGGGCTCGGGGTTAATCCCGGAGGTCTATCTCGAATCGTACCAGAGCCTGACCCGCGATTTGTTACCGGCCCTTGAGCAACGCTTTGCCCTGACAACTGCTACACAGCTGCGCGTGCATGGCGATTGCCATGTCGGCAATTTTCTCTGTCGTGACGAGCGCTATTACTTGGTCGATTTCGACGACTCTCGCATGAGTTATGCCATTCAAGACCTCTGGATGTTCCTCTCGGGTGATGCAATCCAGCAACAACAACAGCTTGCACCACTGCTTGAGGGCTATCAGACCTTTGCCGATTTCGACCCGCAAGAGTTGCAGTTGATCGAACCCCTGCGCACCCTGCGCATCCTCCATTACGCCGCCTGGCTTGGCCGCCGCCAGGACGACCCGGCCTTCCAACGCTACTTCCCCTGGTTCGGCACCCCCCAGTACTGGGGCGAACATATCCTCGAACTGCGTGAGCAGTATGCCGCGCTCAACGAAGACCCGCTGGTGATGCCTTAATTCGCGCTTCACTCGATAATCTGGCCAGTGGCATCGATCGCATCCGCCAAAACTCCAGAGCGCTGATCCCTACCAGATCAAAGAACACCTCTGCCGTTTTGGTAAGCCAGATTTCAGCGTTTGGCGAATGTCAGCGCGGCTGAATTGATACAGTGGCGCTTGCCGGTTGGTGCGGGCCCATCACCGAAAACGTGGCCGAGGTGTGATTCGCAACGGCTGCAGACCAACTCGTTTCGCACCATGAAGAAACTGCGATCCTCACGGGTCCGAATATTTTCCGGAGCAACGGCCTCATAGAAGCTGGGCCAGCCAGACCTTGAATCGTATTTACTCTTCGACAGATAGAGATCGAGCTCACAGGCGGCACAGCGATAGACACCTAGCTCCTTGTGATCATGGTAGATGCCGGAATAGGCCCGTTCTGTTCCCTGTTCACGCAGCACATGATACTGAGCAGGGCTTAACTGCTTGCGCCATTCCGCATCTCCCTTAACCACCATATCGGTCTGGATATAGGCCTCTTTTTCGACCGAATAGACCCTGATCTGCTTCGAACCTGCTAGCGTCTTTGCCATTTCCTTAGCCTGAGCAGCCGAGCCAATCCAGACAAGGGCTAAAGCAACTGGTAGCAGATTTATAAATTGCCGTCTCTTCATGGCTTATCTCCTTCCCCTCGTGCTTAAATCTTTAACTGAACTCCTCCTGTTACAATGCTGAGTCTAGCAGAACAAAATCAAGGGCGGGTAAAGGCTTTATAACGATTGGATAAAGCTTTTCGGCAGGAAATTATATGTTGTAGCTCAGAAATTGATTCGGGAACCGCAACCAGATGCGGGTAATGCCAGCGGCACTTTCTGCTCCGACCTGACCACCATGGGCCTCGACCAACTGCTTGACAATCGCCAGGCCGATACCGGCTCCGCCCTGTTCACGCGGACTGAACGGCTTGACCACGTAATATCGGCCCCCAGCGAGAAGCCAAGCACCCGGTCGATCTCCTCCTCGCGCGCCGTCAACATCCAGATCGGCACATCCGACGCGCGGCGCAAACGGCGACAGATCTCAAGACCATCGATCTGCGGCAGCATCAGATCCAGAATCACCAGTACCGGACGCTTCTCCAGGGCGGCCTGCAAACCACGCGCGCCATCATTTTCAATTAGGGGGGGGAAAGCCTTCCCGCTGCAGATATGTTGCAAACAAATTGGCCGTATTAGGGTCATCTTCGACAATTAGAACCCTGGGATCTTCGCTTGACATCAATTCTCCACGAGCTTGGATAGGCGTTCTGTGCCTCTAGCTTAACAGGCTCGCAAACTCCGCGCTCGCTCTCTGCCTCGCGGAGAGGGACATTTCTGATAGAATGGAGATTAAGCGATAACAAGAATTGAGCTGCCCGACAACAGGAGGACTCCTATGATTGATCTCTCGACTACCTACATGGGACTGGCACTACCCAACCCGCTGGTCGTTGCCAGCAGCAGCCTGACCGGCAACCTGGCCGGAGTCAAACTGGCGGCGGAGTCAGGAGCGGGGGCAATCGTTCTGAAATCTTTGTTTGAAGAACAGATCACCGCTGAAACGATCGCGCTGGCCAAACATGCCGAGCATGCCGGACATACCGAGGCCGCCGAGTACCTGCAGGGCTACGGCATGACGTTGGGTCCACAAGCCTATCTGCGCCTGATTAAAGAAGCTGTAAAAGCGGTCGATGTCCCGATCATCGCCAGCATCAACTGCTTTTCTCGGAGCAACTGGTCCGATTACGCTACAAAAATTGCCGCAGCCGGCGCCGCAGCGATTGAATTGAATATCGGTCTGCTCCCGACCCGGAGTGCCCAGCAGGGCAGAGCGATCGAAGAGCGCTGCTATCAGATCCTGCGCGAGGTTAAACAGCAGGTGGATATTCCAGTCGCGCTGAAGCTCGGCCCTTACTTCTCATCATTCGCCGAGGTAGCCGATCATCTCGGCCGCGACCGGGTCGAGGCCCCCCCATTCACGGTCGGCTGGTGTGGACCCGGTGAAAACTCAGGCAAAATTGTCTGGCACAAGGCCGATGCCCTGGTCCTGTTCAACCGTTTTTACCAACTCGACATCGATATCGACAATCTGGAATTGGTCGCCGGAAACCCCTTGAGCAGCCCCAGCGAAATCAACACCGCACTGCGTTGGATTGCCCTGCTCCACAAGCGGATCGACTCAGATCTGGCTGCGACCACCGGTATCCATGACGCACGTGATGCCATCAAGCAGTTGCTGGCGGGCGCAACCGTGGTCCAGCTCTGCTCAACCCTGATGATAAACGGTTTCAGCCAGATCGGCCTGATGCTCAAAGAGATTGAAGATTGGATGCAGACCCACGATTTTACCAGCATCGCAGAGTTTCGCGGCCGGCTCAGTCAGGCGCAGAGTGAACACCCCGAGAACTACGAACGGCTGCAGTACATCAAGCTGTTTGTCGGGCTTGAGTAGCCTTGGGTTTGACCGGAGATCATGGGGAGGGGTACGGCTCAGCTCGCCTCGGCAAGCGCGGTGTGTTTGCTCAAGGCCTGCGCCAGCTGATCTGGGCAGCTGGTGCCGTTACGACACTGAATCCCCTGCAACAGGTCAATCACCTCACGACAATTTCGGCCTGCAACCAGGCGTGAAATCGCCTGCAGATTACCGTTACAGCCACCGATAAACTTCACCGCAATCACGATGTCATCTTCAATTTCAAAGTCGATAAACTTCGCACAGGAACCTAGCGTTGCAAAAGTATTGTTCATTACGGCCTCTTCTAAATATGGGGGGCTAAAAACATATCAAAATCCATATAGATGGTAAAGAATTTTCTTACGGGTCCCCTGATTTAGATAAATAGCCGTCCCTTATACGAGAGAGAACCTCAGTCCGCAAGATTGCATAGCGCCTTCTGCAGGTCCATTTTTAAATCCGCCACATCCTCAAGCCCGATATTCAAGCGGACCATCCAGCGCTCATGGT
>JAAXQE010000255.1 GCA_012974425.1 Geopsychrobacter sp. | reverse complement strand
GCTGAGACTAATGTTGCGCTGAAACTTAATTTCTTTTGCCGCCAACCCAAGAAGGCAGGTGCCATGGAATCGCTAAGAGAACTGTTCCGTATCGGCACAGGCCCTTCCAGCAGCCACAGTATGGGGCCTTGTCGCGCCGCAGAGATCTTTCTGCGCCAGCAGCCCGAAGCCGCCTGTACCGGGTCACCCTGTTCGGCAGCCTGGCCGCAACCGGCAAGGGCCATCTGACCGATAAAGCCCTGGCGAAAACTTTTGCAGAGCGCGAGCTGACTCTGATCTGGAGACCCGAAGAGGAGCTGCCGCTTCACCCCAATGCCTTGCGCTTCGAGGCCCTTTCGGCCACAGGAGAACTGCTCAAGAGCTGGGAGGCTTACAGTGTCGGTGGCGGGGCCCTGAAAGAGGCTGGTGTTTCAGCGGCCAGCCTCTCCATCGCCTATCTGCCGACTATGGATCAGATTCTTGCGCACTGCAGCGCGACCGGTGAATCGTTCTGGGAATATGTCGAGGCCTGTGAGGGCCCGCAAATTTGGGACTTTCTCGCAGAGATATGGCAGGCGATGAGTTGCTCCCTCGAGCGGGGTTTGTGCAATGAAGGGGTGCTTCCGGCCGTTCCACGAAAGTTTGAATTGTGACACCAAGGATATCCTGCGTGGCCTGGCGACCGCCGGGTTGGTTGGGAGCCTGGTCAAACATAATGCCTCGATCTCAGGCGCAGAGGTCGGTTGTCAGGGTGAGATCGGGACCGCCTGTGCCATGACGGCCGCCGCCGCTACCCAGCTCTACGGTGGAAGTACCCAGCAGATCGAATACTGCCGCGGAGATGGAGATCGAACATCACCTCGGCCTCACCTGTGATCCGGTCAAGGGGTTGGTGCAAATCCCCCGTATCGAGCGGAATGCCCACCCCGCCGCGCGCGCCCTGAATTGCTGTAACTTCGCCCTGCTCTCCGATGGTGGGCACAAAATCAGCTTCAGCTAGATTGTCACCGTCATGAAAGAGACCGGCCAGGCCTTGCCCTCACTCTATCGTGAGACCTCAGGGGGCGGAATGGCACAGGCTTATCGCCAGCGCCAGAAAAAGCCGATAAATTGAAATAGCTAAGCGGGAGAATTTCGCGGGCTAATAATCGACCCTGCCACGCAGGGTTTTGGTCTGCCCGTGTTTCGTCTTGCTATCGAGTCTGCGGGTCCGTGCGCCCTTGCCGGGCTTGGTTGGACGGCGTTTTTTCTGGACCTTACTCACCCTGGCGATCATCTCTTCCAGGCGCAAAATCGCATCGGCGCGGTTTTTTTCAAAGCTGCGATAACTTTGGGCCTTAATGACGATCACGCCATCGGCAGTCACACGGCGGTCATTCAGATTGCGCAGCCGCTGTTTGATCTCATCGCGTAACGAAGATGCCGAAATATCGAAGAACAGGGCGACGGCGCTAGCGACCTTGTTGACATTTTGCCCACCTGACCCCTGGGCACGGATGGCACTGATGCGGATTTCATTTTCTGGAATCATGCAGTCTCGCGGGGTTGAAGTTCAACAGACTATAACCGATTTCTCGCTATAAGCCCATTTCCGGTCTATTTCTGTACAAAGAAAAGACCCGATAGCCCTCCTGCTAACTCTCTGAAATAACTTAAAAACGCACAGACCTCTGGTCGAATTTGTCCCGATGTCGAATGTATTAGTTTTTAAACTTCGTTAGCATCGAATCAAGCGCTGGAAAGGACGCAAGCCAATCACCGCAGGAGGATGCTAAGCGTAAC
>JAAXQE010000254.1 GCA_012974425.1 Geopsychrobacter sp. | reverse complement strand
ATCAAGCGCTGGAAAGGACGCAAGCCAATCACCGCAGGAGGATGCTAAGCGTAACGGCGAGCTGCGCTATAGGGCAGATCACAATCGGGTTAAACGGGTGGAATCGGCTCAACGAGAACATGCCAGGCATGACCGGCGGGATGAAAACTATGGCCGCTTTCAGCAAAGAATGAAAAACCTGGGTAAAGAGCTGCGTCACCAACGGCGTGATCAGCGTCGTCTCAAGCGAGTCGTGAGGCGCTATGGTCGTCGCCAGCCTTATTCGTCACCACTGGTGTTTGTTCCGCGGCCCGGGTGGATGCGGGGGTTTTCGCCGAGTCTTCTGATCCGAATTCCTCTGAACTGGTAGAGTAATCATCGGGATCGTTGTTGCCCTGCGGGTCGCCTCAAAATGGGGTGGCCCGTTTCTCATTGGGGTGAAAATAATTTGGTCATTTGCTGAAATGCGCGAAAAAGCCGTTACACTTTAAATATGACCAATAAGAGCTACTTTTAGCGCAAGGGGCGACCATGACTCAGTCACGCAATCGTAAGGACGATGGTTCTCTGGCTTTTCATCTGCAGACGGTGCAGAAGGGAACACGTAGGTACGAGAATGTTTTTCAGTCGGTTGCACGGATGATTCTGGCCGATCAGATCGAGAAGGTCGTGGTCAATGGCCGTACAACCCATGATTTCAAACTCTTTCGTCACGGCTCCAAGCATGCGATCGGGATGTATGATGAACTGAACAGTTTTGTCAGCTTCGTCAAGGACGCTTCGGAAGGGGGCAGCTCTAAGGAGATGGCCTTCGTTCTGGTCGGTGAACCGGGCAACGGCAAGACCTTCTTCGTTGAGTATCTCTGTGCCTGTTATCGCAATTTCCTGCAGCAGGAGGGCAATCGCAAGTACAGCTTCCGCTTCACCGGGATGGAGAAGCTCGGCAGTTACGGCAAGATCGACAAGATCGAATCCCAGACCTACGAAGATCCGATGATCCTGGCGATGAACCTGGGTGAAACTCAGGATCAGAGCCGACAGCTGTTGGCAGACGAGTTCGGCTTCAAGTCGCAAGAGATCGATAAACACTGGGAAAACTATCGCCCCATGGGGGCCTGCAGTAGCTATATCCTGGCTGACCTGCGTAATCACTATGCAGGTAAGCTGGCCGATGTTCTCAAAACGATTGAAATATTTCCGGTGCCGCTCTCAGAGACCCTCGGGACCGTAACCGGCAAGTACGCCGCCAAGGACAAAATCACCTCGAGTGCCGTCGACCTGCTGGGTGAAGAATCTATTCAGCGTCTGCTGCATATCAGTGATACCAACAACCCCTACCGCTTCGATCTGCGGCGTGGTGCCCTGGCTCGGGTCGCTGGCGGGGGTATCCATTTCTCGGATGAAATCTACAAGAACAAGAAGGATCTGGTTCAGGTCTACCTCGGGGTTATCCAGAACCGTATGATCGAGATCGATGGCTATAAATGGCCGATCGACACCCTGATTATTGCCACCAGTAATAACTCGGAATTTAACCGCTTCCTATCCGAAAAGGAGGAGGCCCCGATTATCGACCGGTGCCGAGTCTGCTATGTCTCGCATAATACCAATTACCGGTTACAGGCACAGTTGACCGCTTATGCGATCGGCAGTGATAGCAAAACCACCCTGAATGCAGAACTGCTGCATCAGGACCCTAATCTGAACTACGCGGCTTCGGTGACATCAGTGCTGACGCGTCTGCCGCGCTCGGAGAAACTGACCCCGATTGAGACCATGAAGCTGGCGGCCGGTGAGGTGGCCGGTGAAAAGAGTATCAAGACCCTGGCCGAAGTGATCGATACCCTCAATCAGGAAGCCGATATCACCAAACGTTTCGGTCAGAAGGGACTGGGACAGCGCAACCTGGGGCGCGCAATCCAGTTGATGGTCGAAAGCAGCGAGACCAACGAAGGCCAGTGCATGTTCGCCTTCGACGTCTTTGGCACCCTTGAGCGGATCGTGCTCGATTACGTCACCGATCCCAATGACCGCGCCAAGTATCAGGAAGATATCAAGATCGCACGCAGCCTCTACCGAGAGCGGGTCATGACCGAAATGTTCAACGCCTACATGGATGAGCCGCAGGCGATCCGCAAGGATGTGATGAACTACGTCAACATGATCATCGGTATCGATGCTGAAAACCTCGGGCCCGACAAGATGTGGAAATATCGGGATCCGCAAAGCGGCGAGCTCAAGGCGCTCAAGATGGATCAGCGCCTCATTCAAAGCGTAGAGGAGCGGCTCGGACTGAAGACCGAAGAACAGCGGGAAACCTTCCGCACTTCGGTGCGGAAAATCTACGGTCAGAAGATCTCGCTCGAGGCTGACTACGATTTCATGGATAACCTTGAACTGGTTAAGGCGGTCACCGACGTGCGGCTCAAGAGTGACATCGCCGGAGCAGGTTCGCTGGTCGGTGCTCTGGCGAATCGTACCAACGAAGAGAACCAGAAACTCTATGACCGCATGATTGAAACCATGCTCGGCCAGCTCGGCTATTGCCGGACCTGCGCCCAGAAGACAATTGAGTATTTCTGTACCCAGGAGGATGAAGGCTAAGCGGCTGCCGGGAGACATTATGAGGCGCAAGGAACTCTATCAGCGACTGAAGGCCGCGGGCCTGACGGAGCAGCAGGAGCAGAATATCGCCGCCGAGATGGATGATTGCGGCGATCATGCGCTCCCTTCCCTCCTGTCCAGTCTCATCCCGCTCTGCGATCTCTACGGCCCCAACGACCTGAATTTACTGCAGGAAATGCGGGTCAACTCGACATCTTTCAACATCCGCACCCTCGATCAGTTGATCGATCGAGACAAGCTGCGCGAAAAGGATGGCTTCCCGCGTAAAATCCGGATCGGGCGGATGGTCCGTCCCGGACGCAACGCTGAAGGCAAGGTCGTGGTGGTTCCGACCACCGTGGAAGAGAAGTTTATCCACGATAACCGTTTTGATGAAAAGCAGCAGCAGGAAGGGAGCGGTGGCGGTAGCGGTGAAGGTGAAGAGGGTGAGGTGATCGGTGAACAACCGGTGCGCCCTGAAGGGGAAGGCGAAGGTACTGGTGCCGGTAAAGGGAAGGGTGCCGATCATGATATGGAATCGAATGCCTATGATCTGGGCCGGGTCCTGACCGAGAAATTTCAGCTGCCGAATCTCAAAGAAAAGGGCAAAAAACGCTCATTGACCCGTTACACCTATGATCTGACCGACAAGAATCGCGGCTTCGGGCAGGTGCTCGATAAAAAAGCCACTCTGCGCCAGGTGCTGCAGACAAATATCGGGCTGGGAAACCTGAGCTCGGCTGGTGAGATCGACACCAACAAGCTGTTGATTGCACCGCGCGATAAGGTCTATCGGATCCTCTCGCGGGAGAAGGATTATGAGTCTCAGGCGCTGGTTTTCTTTGTGCGTGATTACTCCGGCTCAATGGCCGGCAAAGCCACCGAACTGGTGGTTACCCAGCATGTCCTGATCTATAGCTGGCTGCTCTACCAGTATTCTAGTCAGGTCGAGACCCGCTTTATTCTCCATGACACCGAGGCGAAAGAGGTCGAGGACTTCCACAGCTACTACAATTCGCGCGTCGCCGGCGGTACTCAGGTGGCGGCCGCCTACCGCATGGTAAACAAGCTGGTCGAGCAGGAGTCCCTCCATCGTGATTACAACATCTATATCTTTCATGGCACCGATGGCGACGATTGGGATCGTGAAGGGCGTGAGACCCTGCCCGAGTTGAAAAAGATGCTCACCTACGCCTCGCGGATCGGCATCACCATCGCCGAGCATGCCTACGGCAGCAGTGGTAATACCGAGGTCCAGACCTATCTGAAAAAATCCGGCCTGCTCGAACAGGCCAAAGATCTGTTACGGCTGGATAATATGCCTGAGACTGAAGGTGAGGATCGCGTGATCGAAGGGATAAGGCGCCTGATATCAGAGTAGACCTTGGAACGGGGTTAATATATGGAGCTGATTAGTCAACAGACCAAGAAGACCATG
>JAAXQE010000253.1 GCA_012974425.1 Geopsychrobacter sp. | reverse complement strand
CTTGGAACGGGGTTAATATATGGAGCTGATTAGTCAACAGACCAAGAAGACCATGGAAGGCTGTAAGGAGCGTGCCCGATCGGCTGGTCTGCGTTTCGAGGATGAGACCCTCGAATATGTCGTGACGAACCGCGACATGCTCGAATTGAGTCCCAAAATCATGATTCCGACCCTGTATGACTACTGGGTGCATGATGTTGAGGTGTTGCGCGAAAAGGGCAAGTATGAACTTTACCCGAGCAATCCCTTCGAGACCGTCATCAATACCCGTCCGGCGATCTCCTTCTATAACGATAACAATCCCGACTGGCTCAACGTGATGATCTTCTATCATGTGCTGGCCCATATCGATTTTTTTCAGAATAATCTCTACTTTCGTCACACCTGGGACTATGACCTGACCGGACAGGCCCTGGCCGATAAGCGGCTGATTGCCCGGCTGCGGAGCGAGCATGGTCGCTGGGTCGATTATGTGATCGAGTTTGCGCGCGGCATCGACAATCTGGTCGATTTTCACGCAGAGTTGTCAACGCTTCATCGCGCTAAGGAAAACCGCAACCCCCGGCTCGATTTCTTCTTCGATGTCTTCTTGCAGCAGTTGCGACCGGTGAGTACCAGCGAGTATATGAAGCAGGTGGAAGCCTACAATCAGGCTTGCCGCGAAATTGGTGAGTTGGGGGAGCGGAGTTTCTTTGCCAACGTGGTGCGCAAATACCCTGAGTTTGAAGCGGCATATGACAAATATCAGGCTGAGAAGGGGCACAAAAAATCTGATCTTCTCCAGTTTCTGATCGATCATTCTCCGATGCTGAATACTGAAGAGAACCTGTGGATGAAATCGGTGCTGCAGATCGTGCGCTCGACCTCGGTCTACTTTCAACCGCAAATCCGGACCAAGATCATGAATGAGGGCTGGGCCAGTTACTGGCATGAAACCCTCTTTCTGCAGGATGATCGCATCAGCGGCCACGAAATCCCCTTCGCCCGGGTCAACGCTTCGGTGACCGCCATGCCGCGGGTCGGCCTCAATCCTTACGCGCTGGGGATGCGCCTCTTTTACTTCATTGAAGAGGCCGCCAATCGCGGTTGCTATACCCACGACTACCGCCGTTTGAAGGATATGGAGCAGAAGCGTCATTACGATAAGAAGCTCGGCAAGGGGCGCGAGTATATCTTCGATGTACGTGAAAATTACAGTGATTTTACCCTGATCAACAGCTTTGTTGACCAGGACTTTGTCGATCACAATAAACTCTTCGTTGCCGGAAGGCGCCTCAACGAAGAACGGATGACCTGGCAGTATTATGTTAAGAGTCGTCGCGCTGAAGACTATCAACAGATGCTGTTTGACAGTCTCTACCATCCGCCGAAGATCGTTATCGACAAAGAGAAATCGCGTGAGGGGCTCTATCTCAATCATCTTCTCGAGGGGAAACCTCTGGTTCCGGAATATATTGCTAATACCATGCTGGGCATTGAATTTCTCTGGGGTGGAGCGGTTTCGCTGGAGACCAGTGAGGCAGAAGTCAAAGCCGTAGAAAAGGGGGAGGAAGAGCCTCAGGAGATCAAATGGTCGCGGGTCTGTTATCTGATGAAGGAACGTAAGCTGGAGCGGACAGTCCTTTAACGAAATAAGGCAAGGCGCTATGAATAATATCGACTCCGCACTCAGTCGTTTCGATCGCCAGCACGGCAGTCAGGATGGTGGTGGTCCGATCGATTTTGATGCCTATCTTAGACGGGTAGTCCAGGATCCCGAAAAGGGGATCCGTAATGTCTTTCAGGTGTTCCACGATATGGTTGAGCATCTGGTTGAGCCCGGAGTCGATGAATATGCTGGCGATCCTGAATCGATCAACTATTTCGACCATGACACCAGTCGCCTCTTTGTTGAGGGCACAGATTCACCATTCTTTGCCGACAGGCTGTTCTCTAACCGCCTGGTACAGCTGGCAGAAAATTTCCGGCATGGCTCGCTCCAAAATAAAATCTATATCTTTAGCGGTCCGCATGGCTGCGGCAAGAGTACCTTTCTCGATAACCTGCTCGCCAAGCTTGAACAGTTCGCCAATTCAGTAGAAGGCGTTACCTACGAAGCCCTGTGGCGGCTTGATCGCAAGGTGCTGGCCAGCTTCAGCGAACAGGAGAGCGGCAAGTTTTTGAATAGGCTCTCAGGTTTGCTGGATGAATATGAGTTCAAGCAGACCGATCTGATCAAAACACAGCAGTTGATGGAGGGCGGCGATGATTATATCGAGATCCCCTGCCCCAGCCATGACAGCCCGCTGCTGATGATCCCCAAGGAATACCGTCGTGCCTTTATCGATGACCTGTTCAAAAATGATCAGGCCAAGTGGAAGATTTTTACGGAGAAGCAGTACGACTGGCTCTTCAACCAGTCCCCCTGCACAATCTGTAACACACTCTATCAGTCGCTGCTCGAACGGCTTAGGTCACCGGCAGCGGTCCTGAAAATGCTCTGTGCCCGTCCCTATCGCTTTAACCGCCGTCTCGGCGAAGGGATCAGCGTGTATAACCCGGGAGATCGCATCCTCAAGCAGAATGTCCTCGATAACAGCATGCTGCAGAATCGCATCAACAGCCTGCTGCGCGACAGCAATCGGGTCCACTACCTCTTCTCCAATTTTGCCAAGACGAACAACGGGGTCTATGCCCTGATGGATATCAAAGGCCATAATGTCGAGCGCCTGCATGAACTGCACAACATCATCAGTGAAGGGGTGCATAAGGTTGAGTACATTGAGGAGAATGTTAATTCGCTCTTTCTGGCCTTGATGAATCCTGAGGATCGGGCGCGGCTGGACGAAGTTCCATCGTTAATTGATCGCATCGAGCTGATCAATATTCCCTATGTGCTCGACCTGCGCACCGAGGTTGAGATCTACCGCAATACCTTCGGCCGGCATATCGAGGATAGTTTTCTGCCCCGGGTGCTGCACAATTTTGCCCGAATCATCATTTCGACCCGGCTGGCCAAGGATTCTGTAGCGATGCAGGAATGGATCGGAGATTCAGAGAAATACAGCAGTTATTGCGACAGTAATCTGCTGCTCTTGAAGATGGAGATCTATACCGGCAATATCCCCGAGTGGCTGAATGAGGAAGATCGCAAGAAGCTTAACGCCAAACGCCGCCGACAGATTATTGGCGAATCTGAAAGTGAAGGAATTGCAGGATTTTCCGGGCGTGACTCGATCAAGATATTTCGCGAACTCTATAGCAGCCAGGCCCGCGAAGGCCGCTTGATCGATATGAAGAGCCTCTGCGATTTTTTTAAAAACCATGAAGGCTGGAGTGCGATGATCCCTGACGGCTTCATTGATTCGTTGCGCAGAATGTATAACTACACCATTTTGCAGGAGGTCAAGGAGGCTCTCTATTACTGCAATGAGGAGCAGATCGAAAAGGAGATTAAGAACTATCTGTTTGCCATCAACTTCGAATCAGGCAGCCGCGTAACCTGCCCATATACCGGAGACAGTTTGGTTATTGGAGAAGATCTCTTCGTGCCCATTGAGCGTTGCCTGGTGACGCGCAGTGGCGATCCCGAGAAGCGTCTGCTGTTCAGGAAGGCGACCCAAAAAAAATACACCTCGCAGACATTGACCCAGGAGTTGCTTGTTGATGGCCGGGAGATTGAAGAGACCAAACTCTATGCCAGGCTGCATGAACGCTATGTGTATTATCTGAAAGAGAAGGTCCTCGATCCCATCCTGAAAAATGAGAACTTCCGCCGTGCGATCAAGGATTTTGAAGGGGACAACTTCCGCACTTACGATAAGAAGGTGCGCGAAGATGTGATTTTTTTGATCACCAACCTCTGTGAACACTTTCAGTATACCCGGCAGGGCGCGCGCGAGGTAGCGCTCTATTTGATCGATAACAAGATCCCCGAAGATTTTTCTGCCTAACAAAAATGGCCGGTGATAAAATCACCGGCCATTTTCAATTCATGAACTCTCCAGGTTTAACTTTTCTGACTCATTCGGCTCATCAGCGCAAGCAGCAGTCCCAGGGTAATAAAGGCTCCCGGCGGTAGAATCATCAATAGGATCGGCTGGTAGGATGCGCCGAACAGGTTGAAGCCGAGGATTGCTCCGGAACCGAAGACTTCACGCACCGCGCCGAGGATGAAGAGGGCGAGGGTGAAGCCGAGACCCATCCCCAGGCCGTCGACGGCGGCGTCAATCACCGGACGCTTGGAGGCGAAGGCTTCGGCGCGTCCTAGGATCAGGCAGTTGACGACGATCAGCGGGATGAAGATGCCGAGGCTCTGATAGAGGCCGTAGACCCAGGCTTCCATGCACAGCTGCACCACGGTGACGAAGGTGGCGATGATAATGATGAAGGCCGGAATCCGCACCTTCGGGGGGATCAGCTTACGCAGGATGGCGACGACGACGTTCGAGCAGACCAGAACAAAGGTCGAAGCTGCGCCCATCCCCAGACCGTTTTCGGCGCTGGTGGTGACCGCCAGCAGCGGACACATCCCGAGCAGCAACTTAAAGACCGCGTTCTCTTTCCAGATACCCTTGGTAAATTCCTTAACCAGGCTCATTGCTGACCTCCTTTGGCCAGGATCTTCTCTTGGTTGTCACGATAGAATTCCAGCCCTTTTTTAACCGCACCGACAACTGCGCGTGGCGAGATGGTGGCGCCGGTGATCTGATCGAATTCGCCGCCATCCTTCTTCACCCGCCAGTCGGCGTTGGTGAGGCTTTTGCCTTTGAACCCATCCTTGTACCGGCTCTGGGCGATCTTATCCCCCAGGCCGGGAGTTTCGGCGTGGGAGAGGATTTCGATGGCGTTGATCTGTTGGTCCGGCTTGACGCCGACCATCACTTCGATGTTGCCGCTGTAGCCATCGGGTGCGATGACCTTGAAGGCCGCGCCAACCAGCTCTTCGGCTTTGCGGCCGCGGTAGAAGATGACCTTGACCGGACGACCTTTTTTATCGACCCCGTTCTCCAGGGTGACGGTGTCGGTGTCGGGGCTATTGTCAAAGGCGGGTAGAACCGCGCCCAGGGCCTTGAGCATCTGCAGGCGGCGCTGTTCCTTGATCGGCTCACGCGTGGCCATTTCGACCTGTGAAAGGATCAGTCCGGCAGCGGAAGCAATCAGGGTCAGGGCTAAGAGAAGGCGAATAATATCTTTCATATCTTATGCCTTGGCCTCGGCCTGCCCGTAGATCTTCGGGCGGCAGAAGCGATCGATGAGTGGAGTCGCAGCGTTCATCAGCAGAATGGCGAAGGAGACCCCTTCCGGGTAGCCGCCGAAGAGGCGGATCAGCACGGTCAGCAGGCCACAACCGAAACCGAAGATCAGCATCCCCTTGTTGGTGACCGGTGAGGTCACCATGTCGGTGGCCATGAACAGAGCGCCCAAGAGCAGGCCGCCAGTCAGCAGGTGGAAGAGCGGGTTTGGATATTTTTCGGGGGAGACCGCCCAGAAGATCGCGCCGATCACCAGCACGGTGCCGATAAAGGCGACCGGGATGTGCCAGCTGATGACCCGTTTCCAGAGCAGGTAGAGGCCACCGAGCAACAGGGCGATGGCCGAGACCTCGCCCAGGCTGCCAGCCATGTTGCCGGTCAGGTAGTCGAGGAATCCGCTGTGCGCCAGTTCGGGGAGTTTGCCGGTCAGCATCACCGCAGTCTGCATCTCGCCCAGCGGGGTCGCGGTCGTGATCGCATCCAGTCCCGAGCCTAAAGGGGCTGGAGACGTCCAACTGGTCATCTGCACCGGGAAGGAGATCAGCAGCACCACGCGGGCCACCAGGGCCGGGTTGAACGGATTGTAGCCGAGTCCGCCGTAGACCTGTTTGCCGATCAGAATCGCGATCGCCGCACCGAACAGCGCCAGCCACCATGGAGACGAGGGGGGCATATTGAGTGCGAGCAGGATCCCGGTGAGGGCGGCCGAGCCGTCTGCCAGAGCTATCGGCTTCTTCATCAGCTTGCAGCTGAGGGCCTCAAATCCCATGCAGCCGAGGGTGCAGATCAGCAGCACGCTGAGCGCCGGCAGGCCGAAAAAATAGATCGACAGGGCGGTTGCTGGCAAGAGGGCGTAGATGACCTTGCGCATCACCTTGTCGGTGGTTTCGCCGCTGTGGATATGGGGCGACGATGACAGATAGAGTTGATTTTCCACGTCAGAGCGTCCTTTTTTTCGCCATGATGGCGGCTTTGGCATAACGGATCGACTGGACCAGCGGCAGGGTTGCCGGGCAGATGTAGGTACAGCAGCCACATTCGATACAGTCGAGGGCGTGGTATTCGGCGGCCTCGTCAAACAGGTCGAGACGCGCATAGGCGGCGATGGTGGTCGGCTGCAGATGGATTGGACAGGCGCCGATACATCGGCCGCAGCGGATACAGGGACCGGCTTCGTAGCGCGGCAGATCCTCTTTACGGAAGATCAGCAGTCCCGAGGTGCCACGAATCGCCGGTGGTTCGAGTGACAGCTGGGTCTGCCCCATCATCGGACCACCCATGATGATCTTGGCCGGCTCGCCGTTCAGGCCACCACACTGATCAACCAGAAATTGCAGCGGGGTACCGATGCGCACCAACAGGTTTTTTGGATCCTTGATGCCGGGGCCGGTAATCGTGACCACCCGCTCGACTAACGGACGTCCCAGGCGGACTGCAGCGCTGATCGCCGCGGCGGTGCCGACGTTCTGGACTACTACGCCGACTTCCATCGGCAGGGTTCCAGATGGAACCTGGCGACCGGTAATCGCATCGATCAACTGTTTCTCTGCGCCTTGAGGGTACTTGACCTCCAGGGCCTGGACCTCGATGTTGCGCAGTGCGGCTTCCTTGCGCAGCGTCTCGATGGCGTCAGGCTTATTCGCCTCGATACCGATCACCGCACGCTCAATGCCGAGCACCTTACGCAGAATGTCGATTCCGTCGAGGATCTGCTCGGTATTTTCGAGCATCATCCGATGGTCGGCGGTCAAGTAGGGCTCACATTCGACGCCGTTCAGGATCAGGGTGTCGATCTGCTTATCCGCCGGCGGTGACAGCTTGACGTGGGTCGGAAATGTTGCGCCACCCATGCCGACGATGCCGGCGGCCTGAATGCAGGCCTTGAGTTCCTCGGCAGTCAGGTCGCCCGGGTTTGCGCTCTTCAAACTTTCGTCCCAGCTATCCGCGCCATCGGGTCGGATAACGATGGCCGGCAGTGCCTTGCCCATCGGGTGCGGGCGAGGCTCGATGGCGATCACTTCCCCGGAGGTAGAAGCGTGAATCGGCGCCGAAACAAATCCCCTGGCATTGGCGATCAGGGAACCCTTTTTGACCTTGGCCCCAACCTCAACACAGGCCACGGCAGGTGCGCCGATATGCTGGGCCAGCGGGATGATCAACTCCTCAGGCAAGGGGCAAATTTCAATCGCCTTGTCTGCCGAGAACTCTTTTCCGTCAGGTGGATGTAGCCCACCCTTGAAGGTTTTCAAATCCATTGTTTTAGGGTTCATCCTTTCAAGCCGCCTGCTCTGGTTTCGTCCCGGGGCCTACAGCGGCAAAGCTGCTCCCCTCGGGGTAGCCGCTAGCGAAGTCGCGGATGCACTTGGTCGGGCATTTTTCAATGGCAACTTCGGCATTCTCTGCCGAGTCGTAGACGACCCGGGCGAGAAAGTTTTCGATTGTATAGGATTCCGGTGCGACCTTCTTGCAGATCTGGCAGGCGATGCAGCCGACCTGACAGTACTTGCGGACCAGGGCGCCCTTGTCGTTGCTGTTGCACAGAACATGGGTCGTTGCGGAGAGCGGGGTCATCTTGATCACGCTGCGCGGGCAGGTGGCGATACATTTCTCACAGCCGGTACAGTTCACCCGACTGATGACCGCCAGACCCTCAGCGGTGATTTCAATGGCGCCGAAGGGGCAGGCCCGCACACAGGAACCCAGGCCGATGCAACCGCCGGGGCAGTTCTTAGGGCCATCGGCGATCTTCTGCGCGGCATTACAGTCTTCAAGACCGAGATACTGATACTTCAGGCTGGCCTTGATATTGTCCCCCTGACAGCAGACAACCGCGACCTTGGGGGCTGAGCTGAGCGCCTCGACTCCCATGATATGGGCGATCTTCTCGATTGTCTCGGCGCCACCGGGGGGGCAGAGATTGGGCGCCATGGAGCCTGCGACGATCGCCTTGGCGTAGCCACCACAACCGGGTAAACCGCAGGCACCACAGTTGGCACCGGGCAGCACTTCGAGGATCGCGAGTTCACGCGGATCGACTTCGACCGCAAATTTTTTCGCTGCGATACCGAGGGCTATGGCGGCAAACAGGCCGATACCACCCAGGGTTAAGATTGATGCGAGCATGCTAAATTCTCCAAGAAATAAGAGATGAATATCTATGGGATGGCTAGGCCATCAACCCTTGACCAGACCGGCAAAGCCCATGAAGGCCAGGGACAACAGACCGGCAGTCACCAGAGCAATGGCTGTGCCTTGAAAACTCTTTGGCACGGGCGAAAGATCGGTCCGCTCGCGCAGGCCGGCGAAGAGGACCATCGCCAGGGTGAAGCCGAGTCCGGCCCCCAGGGAAAAGACCACCGACTGGAGAAAGCTGTAGTCTTTCTGGATATTCAGGACCGCCACACCCAGCACTGCACAGTTGGTCGTTATCAGAGGCAAAAAGATACCGAGAGACTGATAAAGAACCGGGCTGGTCTTCTGGATGACCATCTCGACCAGCTGAACCAACGAGGCGATGACCAGGATAAAGGCGATGGTCTGCAGGTACTCGATGCCGAACGGAATCAGGATCAGGTATTGGATGAACCAGGTGACCACCGAGGCAACGGTCATGACGAATATAACCGCCATCCCCATCCCCAGCGCGGTCTCAACCTTTTTGGAGACCCCGAGAAAGGGGCAGATGCCGAGGAAGCGCGCCAGGACGAAGTTATTGACGAAAACCGCGCTGACCAGAATTACAAAAAGTTCAACCATTGAGAACTCCCGAGTGCGTTTATAAATGGTAAGACCAGTTGTTTTAGGCCAGAGGGGGGCTTTTTGTCAAATATTTTTTGTTTTTCACTAAGATAGGACGTTTTTTGTGCAAGCGGGATTATATCAATGGCCCCGCTGAGTTAGCTCAGCGGGGCCATTGATATCAGGCGTCTTTGCCGAAGGCTGCCAGAAAGCTCTTGAGCGCCTCCGGGTTGTTGGAGCGGATCGCCCCCGAAAGGAAATCCTTGATCCCCGGCCGATAACCTTCGGCCCAAATCTGAACAAAGAACTCCGCGCTGGTCTTGCAGACACAGTCCGCCGAATCGGTCGTTTTGCCCTGTTCGACGCGACAACTTTGCGGGTCGAGAAAAACGGTCTTCTTTTGTTCATCGATGGAGAAGTAGTAGCTCTGGGCCTTGTCGATACTGCCTGGCTGGAAAGCTTCGGCCATCTGGTTGAATATTGAATCGATCATTTTAACTATTTCCTTCCATTTTTGGAATCGGCTTAATCGTTTCACGCGCGTTTATGTTTTTTCACTCGCCAGAAGTCGTCGCTTTTGCGTCTCTGCGTGCGATGCCTTTACTTTATGGCCCTCAGCCCGCCAGCTTAGCCGTCAAGGCCGGCGCGAACTGCTTGATATCGGCCACCACCAGCACATCGGCGATCTCACCGATCGGCGCGTCCTTGTCGGTATTGATCGCCAGCACGAACTCCGATTTCTTCATCCCGGCCAGATGCTGGATCGCGCCGGAGATACCGCAGGCGACATAGAGTTTGGGCGAGACCACCTGACCGGTGGTGCCGACCTGACGATCATGCGGCACCCAACCGGCATCGACCACCGGGCGACTGGCACCGTACTCGCCACCTAAGGCCTTGGCCAGGGCCTGAATCATCGCGACATTCTCCGGCTTGCCGACGCCACGGCCGACACTGACGATGACCTCGGCCTTGGCCAGATCGACCTCACCGGCCTCGGCCTGTTCGTAGCCGAGGAATTCGCTGTTACCGCTACCGCTGATGACCAACTCCTCGACCTGCGCCGTGCCGTTCGGCTCGGCGGCCATGAAGGCGCCGCCCTGCAGGGTGATG
>JAAXQE010000221.1 GCA_012974425.1 Geopsychrobacter sp. | reverse complement strand
TTATGCCGACACTGACCATCGACAATCAAACCGTTAGCGTAGCTGAGGGTGCCAGCCTGCTGGATGCCGCTGTCGCGCTGGGCATTGTGGTGCCGCATTACTGCTATCATCCTGCTCTCGGGGCCGTGGGCGCCTGCCGACAGTGTGCGGTGACGATCCTGGAAGGGAGTCAGAAAGGGCTGAAGATGGCCTGTCTGATTCCGGCCGAGGACGGCATGCTGGTCTCAACCGGCGATGAAGAATCGGTCGCGTTCCGTGCTCAGGTCGGCGAATGGTTGATGACCAACCATCCGCATGACTGCCCGGTCTGTGATGAGGGCGGCGAGTGTCAGCTGCAGGAGATGACGATCGGCGCCGGCCAGGGCATCCGCCGTTATCGGGGTAACAAGCGGACCTATACCAATCAGGACCTCGGGCCGTTCGTTGTTCAGGAGATGAACCGCTGTATCCAGTGCTACCGTTGCGTGCGGACCTATAAGGATTACTGCGGCGGTCAGGATTTTGGCGTCATGGGCTCACGTCAGCGGGTCTTCTTCGGCCGCTTCAAGGATGGCCCCCTGGAGAGTGATTTCTCCGGCAATCTGATCGATTTTTGCCCGACCGGTGTCTTTACCGACCGAACCAGTCGCTACCGCACCCGCTATTGGGATCTGCAGCAGGCCGCGTCGATCTGCCCCCACTGCAGCCTCGGTTGTTCAACGCGGCCGGGTGGGCGCTATCAGGAGTTGCAGCGGGTCCGCTCCGGGGACAATCGCATAACCAACGACGGTTTTATCTGCGACCGCGCCCGTTTTGGTAGTGCCTGGCAGAATCATCCGCAGCGTCCACGTGAGTCCCGCATCGCCGGTGAGAAGGTCGATTTCTCCTCCGCTTTGGAACAGCTGGGCGAGCGCTTGCAGCGGCTGGTTGCTGAGCATGGCGGTGACGCCGTGCGGTTGCTCGGGTCACCCCGTGCTTCATTCGAAGCGAACCTGTTGCTCAAGAAACTCGCCGAGAAGTTCGGAGCTCCGACCCCCTATTATGATGCTCATCCGCGGCGGGCTTTTGCCGCGCGGATGGCGGCATCGATCCCGAGTGGCCAACTGGCCTCACTCACGCAGTTGCGTGGCAGCGACCTGATCCTGCTGCTTGGTGTCGATCCTTTGGCCGAAGCGCCGGTTCTGGCTTTGGCCCTGCGTCAGGCGGTACGTGCCGGGGCCCGGGTTGTGGTGCTCGATCCGCGCCCGGTTGAGCTGCCTTGCGACTTCGAACATCATCCCCTGACCCAGGAGGCTCTGCTGCGCAGCCTTACCGCTCCGGAGGAGCATGAGCTTTTGGAGTCGCTGCGCCAGCAACTCGAAGCCGCGCAGCGCCCGGTGCTGGTCGGTGGCGGCGACCTGCTGGGTGGCGAGGGGCTGCGACTCTTGCTGCGTTTCAGTGAAAGCTGTTGCGCCAGCCACGACTGCCTGATCTTCCCGGTGTTGCATGGCCCCAACAGCTTTGGTGGCGGGCTGCTTGGTGAAGCCGGTGCCAGCCATCGCGATCTGCTTGAAGATCTTGAGAACGGCAAGGTACGGGGACTGATCTGCCTCGAGTCCGATCCTGTGATCGAACACGCGGAGCCGGCGCGGATGCAACTGGCTCTGGCGCGGCTTGAACTGCTCGCGGTCTTCGACCATCTGCCGACCCATAGCGTTGCCGCGGCCGAGATCTTCCTGCCGACACGCAGCCTCTATGAGTCGGCGGGCACCTTCATCAATAATGAAGGGCGGATGCAGGCCTTCGCGCCGGTGTTGGAGCCGGGAATTCCCATTGCGGTGACCGGTAGCAGCGGACATCCTCCGCGTCAGTTTGAGGAGATTCCCCCAGGTTCGGCGCCCCGTTCGGCCATCGATCTGCTTCAGTCCCTGTTGGGTGAACCACATGATCTTTTCGACCTGCGCCGACAGATCGTCACTGAGATCCCCTGCCTGCGTGATCTGGAGCGACTCGAGGCAGGCGACAACGGGCGACGACTGGCGGACTGTGGCGATGCTCTCGAGGAGAGCCGGGTTGAGATCTGGGCGCACGAGGGGGAGTTGCAGCTCTTGCCGATTCTTGCGCGTTACGGCAGTGACCAACATTCGCGTCTGAGCCCACCGCTGGCCGTGCGCATCGAGCAGCCAGCGCTGTGGATTCACCCGGCTGAGGCGGCAGCGCGCGGTTTTGTCGATGGCCAGCAGATCGTCTTGCGCACCGCTATCGGCCATTTTCATCTCCCCCTTAAGTTCAGAGAGAAGATGGCGCGTGGGCGCTTGCTGGTCCCCTGTCTGCCCGGGACGCCGCTCGAAGTCTTTACGCCGGGTGGGCTGTCGCTCCCCTGCACGATCTATGCGGAGGCCAGCCATGCCTGAGTGGTTGATTATCGGGCTGCTGATTGTCGCCAAGCTGGGCTTGATTTTCATGGTCCTGCTGACCCTGGCGGCCTATCTGGTGCTGGCCGAGCGTAAGATTTTGGGGCGGATGCAGCTGCGGCCGGGACCGAACCGGGTCGGGCCATTCGGCCTGATGCAGCCACTGGCCGACGTCATCAAGCTGCTGACCAAGGAAGATTTCATCCCGGCCAGGGCCGACAAGTGGCTCTTTATCCTCGCGCCGGGCCTGGCGGCGGTGACCGCGCTCCTCACCTTCGCCGTGGTCCCCTTCGGCCCGCCGCTGACCCTGTTCGGGCATCAGGTCCCATTGGTCGTCTGTGATCTGAATATCGGGGTGCTCTTCTTTCTCGGCCTCTCGTCACTCGCCGTTTATGGCATGACCCTGGGCGGTTGGGCCTCCAACTCGAAATATTCGCTTATGGGCGCGATCCGCGGGCTGTCGCAGCTGATCAGCTACGAGCTCTCGATGGGGCTGGCCCTGGTGCCGGTGGTGATGCTGGCGCGCTCCTTCTCCCTGACCGATATTGTCATGGCGCAGGCCGATGTGCCCTTCGCCCTGGTCAATCCGCTGGCCTTTCTGATCTTTCTGATCAGCGCGGTGGCCGAGAGCAAGCGGATCCCCTTCGATCTGCCCGAGGCCGAAAATGAGCTGGTGGGTGGATTCCATACCGAATATTCGGGGATGCGTTTCGGCCTCTTCTTCGTCGGCGAGTATATCAATCTGATCATCCTCGGTTCGATGCTGACGGTCTTCTTCCTCGGCGGCTGGATGGGGCCATTTCTGCCGGGGGTGGTCTGGTTCAGTATCAAGGTACTTTTCGTCTGCTTCTTCTTTATCTGGGTACGCGGCACCATGCCGCGCCTGCGTTACGATCAGTTGATGCACTTCGGCTGGAAGATCCTGCTCCCTCTGTCGTTGCTCAATGTGCTCCTGACCGGCGCCCTACTGCTCTGGAGGCAGGGATGAGTATCTGGCGCGATATCAAGGGGACCCTTGAGCCCTTCTGGATCACCCTGCGTAATATGTTGCGTCCGGTGGTGACCGTCGAGTATCCGGAGGTGCGGACAAAATTGCCGCCGCGCTACCGTGGGCGCCTTATTTTGACGTGTGACCCCGATGGACTGGAACGCTGTGTCGCCTGTCATCTCTGTAGTGCCGCCTGCCCGGTCGATTGTATTTCGATGCAGGCTGCAGAAGCGCAAGACGGCCGGCGTTATGCCGCCTGGTTCCGGATAAATTTCAGCCGCTGTATCTTCTGCGGACTCTGTACCGAGGCCTGTCCGACCCTGGCCATTCAGGTGACCGGCGATTTCGAGATGGCCAACCGCAATCCACTCGAGACGGTCTGGGAAAAAGAGCAGCTGCTGGTCGACCACTGTGGCCGGGAGCCCGAGTATAATTTCTACCGTCAGGCCGGAATCGGTGTGGCGGCCGCGCGTGGCGAAAATCCCGGCGAAGATAAGCCGGTTGATGTTAAGGATTTACTACCGTGAGCAGTTAGGCGAAAGGGGGGAGGGGTTAAGACTTTACCCCTTACTCCTCACTCCTCACCCCTCACGCTTTTTGAAGGCTTAGAGATGGCAACCTGGATTTTCTACATACTCGGTGCGGTCGCGGTGGTGGCGACGGCAATGGCGGTGACCCGGCGCAACCCGGTCCATTCGGTGATCTATCTGGTCAACAGCTTCTTTGCGCTGGCGATGATCTTCTACCTGTTGGGAGCACCCTTGGTCGCCGCCTGGGAGGTGATTATCTACGCCGGGGCGATCATGGTGCTCTTTTTATTTATCATCATGATGCTCGAGCTCTCTCCCGGCGAAGAGGCCGATCGTCAGGGCCCTGGCGCATTGCAGTGGCTGCCGGTCCTGTTACTGGGGGCTGCGCTTCTGACCTGTACCCTGTTGCTGCTGCAACTCGATCCCGCCGCGGGCCAGGCAGTGCCGAACTGGTATGCCTCGCCGCGTGATTTTGGCTATGTCCTGTTCCATGAATATGCGCTGGCGGTCGAGATCGTCTCCTTTCAGTTGCTGTTTGCTGCGGTTGGGGCCTTCTATGTCGGCCGCGCCGCAAGCAGAGAAAAACAGCCGGGAGGGCAGCAATGATAGTCCCCTTTCAGCATCTGTTGATCTTGGCCTGTATCCTCTTTCTGCTCGGCTTGATGACTGTGCTGGTGCGGCGCAATCTGATCATGATTCTGATCGGGGTTGAGATCATGCTCAACGCCGCCGGGCTGGTGCTGGTCGGCGCCAGTGCACTCTGGCAACAACTGGATGGTCAGGTGATGGTGATCTTCCTGATGGCCCTGACCTCGGCCGAGGTCTCGATTTCGCTGGCGATGGTGGTCTACCTGAACCGGCGCAAGAAGACGATTGATGTGCGTGCCTTCGACGAGTTGAGGGGCTGATGGATTCTCGCCTACTTTTTCTGCTGATTTTACTGCCGCTGGCAGGCGGGATACTGAACGCCTGTATCGGCTGTCGTTTGCCGCGTCGCCTGGTGCCGCTGTTGGCTATCGGCTCTGTGCTGGGCAGCTTTATCCTCAGCATCGTCTGTTGGTCGTTGGCGGCCGGCGGCGGCACCCAGGTTAAGCTCTTTACCTGGCTTGAAAGCGCAGGGCTTAAGGCCGATATCGGTCTGTTCTTCGATCCTCTCGCGGCGAGTATGTGCCTGATGGTCACCGGGGTTGCCTGCCTGATCCATATCTATGCCGCAGGCTATATGGCGCGGGATGAGAACCCGGCGCGTTTCTTCGCCCTGCTCAACCTGTTTGTGTTCGCCATGCTCTGTATCATCCTCGCCGACAACCTGCTGCTGCTTTTCCTCGGTTGGGAGGGGGTTGGTTTCTGTAGCTACGGGCTGATCGGTTTCTGGTATGAAAAGCATGAGAACGCGCTGGCCGGCCGCAAGGCCTTCATCGTCACCCGGGTCGGTGACCTCTTTTTTACCATCGCCCTGCTCTGGTTGTTTACCCTGCTCGGGACTGTGGATATCGCCGAGATCAACCAGCGCGCCGCCGAACTCGATCCGGGTTTGATTACCCCGCTGGTGTTGCTCCTGTTGGGGGGTGCCTGCGGCAAGAGCGCCCAATTGCCCTTGATGACCTGGCTACCTGATGCCATGGCCGGTCCGACCCCGGTCTCTGCGTTGATCCATGCCGCGACCATGGTCACCGCCGGGGTCTATCTGCTCTGCCGCATGTTCCCGCTGGTTTCGCTCTCAAGCGTCGGTATGGCCGTCATCGCCTGTGTCGGTGCCTTCACCGCGCTCTATGCGGCGAGTTGCGCCCTGGCGCAGCGTGAAATCAAGCGGGTCCTCGCCTATTCGACCATGAGTCAGATCGGCTATATGTTCCTCGCCGTCGGGGTCGGCAGTGTCGCGGCGGCGGTCAATCATCTGCTGGTGCATGCCTTCTTCAAGGCGCTCCTCTTCATGGGCGCCGGTGCGCTGATTCATCTCGCCGGGGGCGAGAACGATATCTTCAAGATGGGCGGGCTGCGCAAGAAAAACCCGCTGTTGTTCGGCCTGTTTCTGGTCGGTATCCTCTGCCTGGCGGGTGCCCCTCTCACGGGGGGGTTCTTCTCCAAGGATGCTATTTTGCTGGCGACTTTTTCGCGCGGCGATGGGCTCTCGGCCATCCTCTGGGGGCTCGGTGTATTCACCGCAGGTCTGACCTCCTTCTACAGCTTCCGCCTGCTCTACCTGGTCTTCTTCGGCGAATCTCGGGGCTCAAAGGCGGGCCATCATCTTTCACCCCTCCTTGTCTGGACCCTGCCCCCCCTGGCGCTGCTCGGTCTCTGTGGCGGGCTGCTCAACCTGCCCCATCTCTATGGCGGGCAGGAGATGCTCAGCCACTGGCTCGGCACTGTTCCCGCGGTTGTACTCCCCTTCGTGACCGAGATCGGCCTGGTGCTGTTGATGGTCCTCAGTTTCGGCGCTGGCTGGTTGCCTGCCCATATCCTTTATCGCAATTTCAGGGGCGAGCAAGAGGCTCCCTGGCGGCAATTCCTGCTGCAGGGCTGGCGCTTCGACGGCCTGTATGAGCAGATTATTTTGCGCCCCTACCGCTTTGTCGCACGTTTCTGCTGGATCGCCGGAGACCGTGGCCTGATTGATGGTGTGGTCGAGGGGATCGGGAGCACCATGTTGCATTGGGGCGGCTACTTCCGGCGCCTGGCGACCGGGCAGCTTTCATTTTATCTGCAAGGTTTCGCCTGGGGCCTGCTGTTGATGCTCGGTTGGCTGCTCTTGAAAGCCGCTGTTTAACGAGGATAATCGATTAAGATGCTAGCTTCTGTTCTGACAGAATTTCCGATATTGAGCCTGCTGCTCTGGTTGCCGTTCGCGGGGACCCTGCTCTGCCTGCTGCTGCGACATTCGGCGCTTGCCTGCCGCTGGCTGGCCTTGTTGACCACCCTGAGCGTGCTGCTGCTGACGGTCTGGCTCTTTGCCTGCCTGCCAACTGAGTCCGGCTGGTTGCTCAAGGAGGATTACGCCTGGATTCCGACTTTCGGTATCCGCTACAGTCTGGCGCTGGACGGTATCTCACTCTTGCTGGTCTGCTTGACCGCGCTGCTTCAGGTCGCCGCAGTGCTGATCAGCTGGAAGCAGAAGGAACATACGGCGCTCTTCTACGCCCTGGTGCTGGTGCTGGAGACCGGGATCATCGGCGTCTTTCTCGCCACCGACCTGTTCCTGTTCTATCTCTTCTGGGAGCTGATGCTGATTCCGATGCTGTTTCTGATCGGCGTCTGGGGGCATGGCAACCGGGTCTACGCGGCACTTAAATTCTTCTTCTTCACCCTGGCCGGCAGCCTCTGCCTGCTGCTGGCGATCATAAGTCTCTATCTGATCCACGGTGAACAGACCGGTATCTACAGCTTCGCCTTCGAAAGCCTGCTGCAAACCCAATTGTCTTCCGGGATGGAGATGTTGCTCTATCTCGGCTTTCTGCTCGCCTTCATCGTCAAGGTGCCGCTCTTCCCCTTCCATACCTGGTTGCCCGATGCGCACACCGAGGCGCCAGCGGCCGGTTCCGTCGACCTGGCCGGGTTGCTGCTCAAGACCGGCATCTACGGTCTGATCCGCTTCGCCTTTCCACTCTTCCCCAATGCCGCGCAACAGAGCCTGCCGGTCCTAGCGGTGCTGGGGTTGATCGGGATCTTCTACGCGGCCTGGATCGCCTATGTGCAGACCGACATCAAGCGGGTCGTGGCCTACTCGTCAGTCGCGCATATGGGCTTTGTTATTCTGGGTCTTGCCGCCTGGAACCAGCTCGCCTGGGAGGGGTCGCTGCTCTTGATGGTCAATCACGGCGTAACGACCGGTGGTCTGTTTATTCTGATCGCCATGTTGCAGGATCGGACCGGATCACGTGATCTGCGCGTGCTCGGCGGCATGTGGAAGACCCTGCCGTTCTTCAGCGCCTTCTTCCTGCTCTTCTGCCTCGCCTCTCTCGGCTTGCCTGGGCTCTCCAACTTTGCCGGAGAGATTCTGGTGTTGCTCGGGACTTTTTCGCGCTGGCCACTCCTGGCCGCACTGGCCGCCGCCGGGGTGGTCTTCTCGGCGGCCTACATGCTGCGCGTGGTGCAGGGGGTGCTCTGGGGGCCGCTGGGTCAGATATGCAAAATTGGCGATAAAGACTGTCTGCATGAAGATCTGGATCGGCGCGAATGGCTGCTCATGATTCCTCTCGGCTTGTTGGTGATCTGGCTCGGCCTCTATCCGGCACCGGTCCTCGAACCGATGCGCGGCCCGATCAGTCTCTTGTTGAAAGCGGGAGGCCTGCCATGAGCGCTCTCGAACTTCAATCGTTATTGCCGCAGATCATCCTCGCCCTGGGCGCTACCACGGTATTGATGCTCGGGGCCTGGTATCCCTCCCGGAAATGGATACTGGGCGGAGTGGTCATTGCCCTGTTTGCCGCCCTCTCCGCTGGCTTGATGACTCCCGCCGTGCCGGAGGTCGGAAATCTCTACAGTACCGGCAGCTATGCGCGTTTCTTCGTGGTGCTCTGGTCGCTGTTGGGCGCCCTCAGCCTGTTGCTGTCGTTGCGCTATGCCGAGATCCATGATCTGCCGGGGAGCGAATATTGCGCCCTGATCCTGTTCGCTATCTGTGGCATGAGCCTGCTCTCAGCGGCGACCTCGCTGATCGGCCTTTTTCTCGGACTCGAGGCCTTCACCCTGGTGTTCTATATCCTGATCGCCTTCAAACGGGAGGATTCACGCGGCGCCGAAGCCGGACTCAAATATCTGGTGATGGGCGCGGTTGCGACCGGATTTTTGGCCTTCGGCATCTCGCTGATCTACGCCGCCAGCGGCAGCTTTCATCTGCCTGAGGCCTTCGCCGGCCTGGAGCAGGCAGGAGGGATGCGCCCCCTCGGCCTGGCCGGCTGGGCCCTGATGCTGGTGGCGATCGGCTTCAAGGTCTCGCTGGCGCCGTTTCACCTCTGGACGCCTGATGTCTATCAGGGTGCTCCTGCGCCGGTCACCGGCCTGCTGGCGACCGGTTCCAAGGGGGCGGTTTTTGCGTCTCTGGTCCCTTTGTTTGCCGCCCTCGGACCGCTGAAAGCCGACCTGGAGCAGGTCCTCTGGCTCCTGGCCGCTCTGTCGCTGCTGGCCGGGACCTTTGCCGCCTTACCGCAGCGCAATCTCAAGCGGATGCTCGCTTATTCCTCAGTCGTGCATATGGGCTACCTGATGATCGGCCTGCTGGTGGGCGGGTCTGAGGCGCATCGCGCACTGCTCTTCTATCTGATCTCCTATGCGTTTGCTACCTTGGCGGCCTTCGGGGTCTTGACCTCTTTTTCACGGGTAGATGACGAGCCGCAGGAGTATGCAGATTTTCGTGGCCTCGGCTATCTGCATCCGCGGCGCAGCAGTTTGTTGGCGGCCTGTCTGTTATCGCTGGCCGGTATCCCGCCGCTGGTCGGTTTTTTTGCCAAGTTCGGTATCATTGCCGCGGCTCTCAAGGGGGGCTATCCCGGGTTGGCGGTGATCGCAGTCCTCGCTGCGCTGACGTCGCTCTACTACTACCTGGCCCCGATAGTTGTACTCTTTATGCAGCAACGTGATGCGCGTCAGTTGCGCCGCGGCTGTCGGCATGAATACTTCGTGCTGGCGCTCTGCTTTAGCGCGATTTTACTGCTCGGCGTGTATCCGGCCCCGCTGCTGGATCTTCTCACTGGGATTCTGCCATGAATGAGGATTTTTCTAGAGCTGTTTACGGGCCTATTGAATGCGGGACTCATGTGTAACCTGGCATTTGCGGACATAATGATTATTGCGGTGAGGCTCAGGCAGCTGTTGCCACCCCTGAATTTAGGCAGTATACGAGTAATATAAGCTGGAAACCTGCGTGTCGCGCTGGTTGGACTTGTTTGGGAGGTAGACTCATGATTACTCTTTACGGCATGCCGCACACCAGGTCTTTTCGGGTTCTTTGGGCTCTGGAAGAGATCGGCGCCAAGTACTACTATCAGGTCGTCAACCTCGCTAAGGAAGAGGGGCAGTCCGCTGATTTTCTGGCGCTTAACCCGAGTGGGAAGTTGCCGGTCTTGACCGAAGGCGATCTTGTCCTCACCGAATCAGCGGCCATCTGCACCTATCTGGCCGACTGTCACCCCGAT
Source organism: Geopsychrobacter sp. (assembly GCA_012974425.1). GTDB lineage: Bacteria > Desulfobacterota > Desulfuromonadia > Desulfuromonadales > Geopsychrobacteraceae > Geopsychrobacter. The sequence continues at coordinate 6,143 of JAAXQE010000221.1, read as the reverse complement.
AAGCACCTTGTCCCTGCGGTTGGTACTCTCGATCGCGCTCGGTACAATCAGTGGTGCTATTTCGTCCTGTCTGAACTGGAGCAGCCACTCTGGACCATGGGCAAGCATAAATTTGCTCTGCCGAAAGAGTATCGGGTTCGTCAGGTCCAGAAGACCGCTGGCTTTGAGTTTGCGCGCGCCGTTCGAGTTCTGGAAGAAGGCCTCAAGGGGCGCGACTTTCTGGTCGGGGATCATTTTACCATGGCTGATCTGCTCGCGGTCCAGACCCTGAATTGGGCCGCTGTCTTCAAGATCGATCACGGCAGCCTGCAGCTCGATGCCTATCGGGATCGGATCTGGCAGCGCGAGGCCAGGTTGCGCGCACATCTGGTCGATGAAGAAAGTAAGGGAGAGATGGCATGAGCAGCGCCGCGCAGATAGAACAGTTCCTGAGCAGCGCGGCTTTCGGCGTGGTCGGGGCGTCGAGCCGTCGCCACAAGTATGGCAACAAGGTGCTGCGTTGTTATCAGCAGAACGGGCGCCGCGCGATCCCGGTCAATCCGGTCGAAAAAGCGATCGAGGGGGAGACAGTCGTGGCTTCGGTGACCGATCTGCCCCCGGAGGTTCAGAGTATCTCGTTGATTACGCCCCCACAGGTGACAGAGAAGGTTGTCGAACTGGCGGTTGCCGCCGGGATCAAGAATATCTGGATGCAGCCAGGGGCCGAGAGTCCGGCGGCGATCGAGTTCTGTCGGCGGCAGGGGGTGAATCTCATCGCTGACGGCAGTTGTGTGCTGGTTGTCCTGGGGTATTCCGGGGCGCATTGAGCCACGCAATATAAGAAAAGGAATGTCCTGTGATCGATGGGAATATGTTCGCCAGCGACAACTACAGCGGTATCTGCCCCAGCGCCTGGCAAGCCCTCGAACAGGCTAATCGCGGTTTCGGGCGTGCCTACGGTGACGATGAATGGACCAGGCGGGCTTGCGATGCGCTGCGTGATTTCTTTGAAACCGACTGTCAGGTTTTCTTCGTGTTTAATGGCACCGCCGGTAACAGCCTGGCTCTTGCTTCCCTCTGTCGCTCCTACCACAGCATCATCTGTCATGAATTGGCTCACGTCGAGACTGACGAATGTGGCGCCAGTGAATTTTTCTCTAACGGCACCAAGGTGTTGTTGGTTCCTGGGGCGGAGGGGAAGGTCGACCTTGACGCGGTGCGATATACGGTGGAGCGGCGCACAGATATCCATTATCCAATGCCCAAGGCTCTCAGCCTGACCCAGTCGACCGAAGTCGGAACCGTCTATAGCCTGAACGAGATGGCTGCCGCTGGTGACCTTGCTCAAGAGCTTGGGCTCAAGCTGCATATCGACGGGGCTCGTTTTGCCAACGCTCTGGCGTCACTCAAGGTCTCCCCGGCCGATATCAGCTGGCGCGCCGGGGTTGATGTCTTGACCTTTGGCGGCACCAAAAATGGCATGCCGGTCGGTGAGGCAGTGATCTTTTTCGACCGGGATCTGGCGCAGGAATTCGATTTCCGTTGCAAGCAGGCGGGCCAGCTCGCCTCAAAGATGCGGTTTTTGGCGGCACCCTGGGCCGGGATGCTTGAGGCTGGGGCCTTGTTGGATAATGCGACTCACGCCAATGCCATGGCACGCCTGCTGGCACAGCAGTTAACCCGTATCGCGGGGATAACTCAGGTCCATCCGGTTCAGGGGAATGCCGTTTTTGTGCAGATGCCAGAGACCCTGATCGAATCACTGCATAGCGCGGGGTGGCATTTCTATACCTTTATCGGCAGCGGACATGCACGCTTCATGTGCTCCTGGCAGACCCGCGAAGAGGATGTGCGTGGTTTTGTGATGGAAGTAGAAAAATTAGCCTGCTTGCAAAAGATTTAAAAATGTTCATAATTGAGTGATGATATAACTCCTAGCATGCAGAGCTGTGTATGACCCGTTATCAGGATTTTGAAACAATTATCAGTACGATGGGCGAGCTCCCCCCTTCGCCCTTGGTTGCAACCAAGTTGCACGAATTGCTGCACGAGCCAGATACCAGTATCCGCGAACTGGTGACGACCCTCTCTCTCGACCCGGTTTTTTCGATGCGGGTTCTCAAGATGGCCAACTCCGTTTACTATGATCAGCAACGGCAGGTCACGACGGTGGAACGGGCAATTATTGTTGTCGGTCAGAATACCTTGCGCAACATGGCGCTTGAGCTTTGTCTGCGCAACGCCAAGCGGACCTATGGCCTGCTCGAAAGACGCCTGTGGGAAAATTCGATCGCCAGTGCGGTCGGCTGTCGCCTGATCGCTGCTTCTGTTGGTGCTTATGACCCTGAAGAGGCTTATCTTGCCGGGCTGTTGCATCACGTTGGCAAGACAGTGATGATCAATCGTGACAAGGCGTTGTACCAGGAGGTCCAACGCATCGTTGATGCCGGAGAAGGTGAGTTGGTTGATGTCGAACGTGGGCTTTTTGCCTATTCGCATGGTATGGTTGGTGCTGCTCTTCTCGACTACTGGAACTTTCCAGAGCATTTAATTTTAGCAACTCATTACCATCATGAATTTGAGGGCTTGGCTGATGACGATCCGGAGTTGTATAGTCTCTGTTCAATCATCAATCTGGCGGGCGGGTTTTGTCGTTACTACGGTATCGGCTATCCGCGTCTGGATGAAGGGATCGATCTGGCGTACCTGCCTGGGGCACTGGCGCTCGGGCTCAATCCACCCAAGATCGATGGGCTGCTACCGCGGTTCAAAGAGGCATTCTCTCGCGAGCGTGGGCTCTTTCTTGCCTGACGTTTCCGCCTGTCTGGAGTCTTAAGGTGTTAAAAAAAATCTTTATTGCAGCAACCGGTCAGGATTGCGGCAAGACCACGACCAGCCTTTCCCTGATTCACCTTGCGCGGAAAAAATATAAACGCGTCGGGTTCATCAAGCCTTTTGGCCCCAAGCTGATTACCTACAAGGGGCGGCAGATGGATATGGATGCCGCACTTATCTCGAATATCTACCATCTCGATGAAGATCTAGAGCATATGTCTCCGATTGTCGTTGAGAGTCGCACGACCCGCCAGTTCCTGGATGGGGAGATCAGCCCGGAACAGCTTTATCAGCCTCTCGATAAGGCGATTGCGGTGCTTGAAAAGAAATGTGATTTTCTGATCATTGAGGGTGCCGGACATGCCGGAGTCGGCGCGGTGGTCGGCCTGAGTAATGCTCAGGTTGCGGCTCGTTATCAGGCCCCGGTGCTCCTAGTAACCGGCGGCGGGGTCGGCCATGTCATCGATTCGGTTCATCTGAACCTTGCGCTGTTCCGCGAAGCGGGGGCCTGCGTACGGATGCTGGTGCCGAACAAAATGATTCCAGCCAAGCGGGCAGCAACCCTCGGGTACCTGAATAAGGCCTTTGCCGGACACGACTTTACGATTGTCGGTGGCTTTAATTACTCACCTATTCTTGCCGATCCTACTCTGCGGCATATCGCCAAGTTGCTCGGCTTGCAACTCCATGCAACCGATGAACAATCATTGCGCATCGCCCATCATTTACAGATGGGCGCCGCTGCAACCCAGCGGGTTGTTGATCTGCTCCAGCCTGCAACCCTGTTGGTTGTCACCAGTAGCCGTGATGAGCTCTTGGTCATGCTCGCTTCGCTCTATCATATGCCGGAATTCAAATCGAAAATCGCCGGGCTGGTTATCCCTGGCTTGTCCCCAGTCGCCGATATCGTGCAGCGTATCCTCAACGATGCGGGGATCCCCTATATGCGCACGACCGCGACAACGGCAGATGTCTTCTCGCGCATTCGTGAAGATGTCTCAAAGATAGGACCTGATGATTATCAGAAAATTTCACTGATTCAGCAACTCGCCGAGACGGAACTCTGTTTCGATACAATCGATAATCTGATTTGAAGATTTATAACCTCTTGCTCGGTAATGTGCGCGTTTTAGGACGTGTGAACATTCCATTTATTTAAACGAGGATGTTAATGGGTATCTTAGGTAAATTGTTCGGTACTAAGTCAGGTGTTGAAAAGATGCAACGTGCTCTGGCGCAGGGAAGTTACGCTGAGGCGCTGCATCTGGGTGAGGATCTTGTTGCGGGAGGGGATGAAACTGCTGAGTTGACTGAGAGTTTGCGTGCCGCTTCCGAGGGACTGGCACGTTTGAACCTTGAGGAGGCTATCCGCTCCCGCCAAGCCGGCAATGAGGCGCTGGCCACAGAGCATCTGCAGTTAGCGTTATCTCAGGCCCGCTCGCCAGAACTGATTAAGGATGTTGAGGATGTCGTAGACCAGGGGCGTTCAGCTGTCCTGGCGCAGGGGGAGGTCCAGCCTGCTGGGTCGACCGGGTCAGCTTGTGGCGGCTGCGCCCCGGCGCCACAGCAGGCAGATATTTCCCCGGATGATTTTCCCGACCTGCAATCGCGGATTGAGCTGATTGTCGCTTCCTATCCTGTCGAAATGCAGCAGCGTTATCTTTCGCGCTCCGATAGCTTCTTGAGAGCATTTCTATTGGTTCACGAAGGGGAAGATCAGCAGGCATTGCCTTATTGGGATGAAGTGCCCAGGGGTGAGCGCGACGAACTCTTCCTGTTTGAGCTGGGCTGTCTTTATGGGCGTCTGGGGCAGGCTGACAAGGGGCTTGAGCTGTTGCGCCAGGCCCTTCAGCTGGAACCGGGCAATTTGATGGTTGTCGATGCTCTGCTCTCTCTCCTGCTGGGACAGGGGGATCGCTCTGCAGCGCAGAAACTTCTGCAGCAGCAGGTTGCAAGGGGCGATAACCTGGCTTTCTGCTACGCCCGGCAGTGTGAATTGTCATCTAGGCAGCAGGATAGGACTGCTGCTTTAGAAGCTGCGCGCAGGGCCCTTGGTGAAGGATACGCTGAGCCAGGTTTTCTGGTTATGGCCGCCGGCCTGTTTGAGGCGGAGGGTCTGATGACAGAGGTAGAACAGCTCCTCTCTGGCCTGCCCAGCGGTGGTTGTAGCGGAGGGGTTAGCCTGCCCCTCGCCGAATTTTATCTCCGCCAGAATCGGGAATTGGCGAAGATTCTGGATGCTTTCAACGGTGCATGCCGGAAGGAGCCCGACAACCCACGCTGGCAGTTACGCGTGGCGCAGACTTACCTAGCACGGAAATGGCGTAAGCAGGGGCTTGAGTTGTTGGGGCGTGTCGTTGGCGACCCGCGCCTGGAAGATGGCCTGAGAATCGAAGCTGAACAGCTGTTGGCGAAAGCCTGAGCGCACGCCATGCCCGATATTGAGATTGTAAAAGCTTACCTGGCGGAACGCGGGATTGAGGTCTGGCAATACCAGCAACCGACGCCGACAGCCGATCTGGCTGCGGTTGCTGTCGGCTGTAGTGCGGCCGAGATTGCCAAGACTCTCCTTTTTGTCGTCGGAGACAAGCCGCTTATCGTAGTGACCTGCGGTGACATGAAGGTGAAGAGTTCTCTGCTTAAGCAGGGAACTGGGTGTGCGGGCAAGGTCCGCTTGCCCCCGGCCGAAGCGGTCAAGGCGCTCACCGGTTATGCTCCTGGTGGCGTCTGCCCTTTCTTGTTGCCAGCTGAATTGCCGGTTTTTCTTGACCAGTCTCTGCGGCGCTTCAGGCAGATTTATGCCGCTGCCGGAGATGATGCTTCTGCGGTTCCGCTAGGGGCAGAGATGCTTGAAGCGCTAACTGCAGGAACCTGGGCTGAAGTCTGTGTCGCGAAAGAATAGATTTTTGTAGAACGATATTTGTTTGCTGCGCCATGGCCTATTTATTCTGGACGGGGCTTTTTTTATGGCTGTAGCTCAACTCCTGCCTATTTCATTTTTCAGATCAGCTTCCCATCTGGCTTGCCCGGTAATTATTCTGTCTAGCCAGCCAGTTGTGCAGTTTGCGACTGTCTCCTCGGTTTCAATTAAAATATCGATCGATGCATTCTAGGCTTGTGAATTGCTATGGATTAAAATACAATAGTGTTTTAAAGTAGTGGATGGGTCGGTCGAGTGTTGTCTGTTTTATGATGGAACGACAAGATGGACTTCGCTTTGCGGGTGAGCGCGTGCATGGCGGTCACTCACAGGTTTCGATGCCTCTACACCTTGGTTTGCGGAGAGATGCTGTGCGTGCACCGGATTGGGAATACGGACAAATACTCGA
>JAAXQE010000218.1 GCA_012974425.1 Geopsychrobacter sp. | reverse complement strand
TTTTTTTTCTTTAAGGGAGTTCCACAAATGAGTAGTAGTTCGTTGTCTGCTGGTGATTACATTGCCTCCAAATGTACTAAATGTGGTCAGGAGACCAACCACACCATCGTTGCCATGGTTGATGATGTTCCTGTCAAGGTTCAGTGTAATACCTGCAGCAGCGCACATAAATATCGCAAACCGGCAGCTGCGAAAAAACCAGCCGCCGCGCGCAAACCCGCTGCCCCACGCAAATCCAAGGCCGATCCGCAGGCGGCAGAACGCCAACAGTGGCAAGAGCTGGAATCCTCATTCAACCCGAGTGCGGCCGTCGCTTACTCCATGGATACGACCTATAAAGTGCGCGCCCTGATTGATCACCCAACCTTTGGCCTCGGCCAGATTCAGGAGTTCGCGGGTACGCGCAAGATGCTGGTCCTGTTCGCCGAAGGCACCAAGGTGTTACGCTGCGGTTGAACAAACTGGTTTTGACAGGTTATTTTAAGAGTCGGGTACCTTGGTGCCCGGCTTTTTTTGTAAAAAACCCACCCCGGCTCGTTCTCTAGCCGGGCCTCCGCTGCTATGTTTTTTTTGCGAATGGGTTCTTGCAGCCTCACCGGCTGCTGTCTTTTTTCGTTTCGGGATGGAAACTATGGGTATTGCTGCTGACATCGTAATCATTGTACTGGCGGCCCTCTGTGGAGGGTTTCTGGCGCATCTTGCCCGCCAACCGCTCATTCTCGGCTATATCCTGGCGGGGGTTTTGATCGGCCCTTTTACCGGGGGCATTACGGTCTCAGGCGTTCATCATATTGAAAAACTGGCTGAGATCGGCGTGGCCCTGCTGCTCTTTGCGCTTGGACTCGAATTCTCCCTGAAAGAATTGCGGCCGGTGCGCAAGATAGCCCTGCTCGGTGCTCCGCTCCAGATTCTACTGACGATCGGCTTCGGCTACCTGATCGGCCTCTATCTCGGTTGGGGGCGGGTCTCCTCGCTTTGGCTTGGCGGGCTGATCTCCCTCTCGAGTACCATGGTGATCCTGAAGACCCTGATGAGTCAGGGCATGATGGGCACCCTGTCGAGCCGCGTGATGATCGGGATCCTGATCGTGCAGGACCTTGCGGTTGTGCCGCTGATGATTCTCTTGCCACAGGTCTCAGATCCGGCGGCCGGAATGCCGATCCTCGGCGTAGCCCTGTTGAAGTCAGTCGGATTTTTGGCCCTGATGTTTGTGCTCGGCGCGCGCCTGCTCCCCTGGCTGTTGGCGCATATCGCCCGCTGGAATTCGCGTGAACTCTTCGTGCTGTCGATTACCGCTATCGGTCTGGGAGTCGGATACGGAACCTACCTGCTCGGACTCTCCTTTGCCCTGGGCGCCTTTGTCGCTGGAATGGTGTTGAGTGAGTCAGATTACGGCCATCAGGCCCTCAGCGATATCATCCCCCTACGTGATCTCTTCAGTCTGCTCTTTTTCACTTCGGTCGGCATGCTGCTCGATCCGCAATTTTTGCTGAATAACTGGGTCGGAGTGCTGCAACTGGTCCTGCTGATTGCGATCGGCAAGGGGCTGATCCTGGCGCTCACCACCCGAGCCTTCGGCTACGGCAATGTGGTGCCGCTCGCGGTGGGATTGGGAATGTTTCAGATCGGCGAATTCTCCTTTGTGCTGGGTCAGGTCGGGTTTTCCGGTGGTTTCCTGAGCCGTACGGAACACTCCTTCATCCTCTCGGCAACCATTCTCAGCATGTTGCTGACCCCGCTGATCTCAGGCTTGACAGTCCCGCTCTATCGCCTGAAGAAGCGCTATTCCAAGGCTGAAGCAATCGCGACCTTTAATCTGCCTGCCGAAGGCTTACATCAGCACATCGTTATTGCCGGAGGAGGTCGGGTCGGGCAACATATCGCGCGCCTGCTCAGCCAGGTTGAGGTCTCCTTTATCATCATCGAAATGAATCATAACCGTCTCGAAGAATGTAAAAAACAGGGATTCCCGGCGATTTATGGAGATGCCAGTCAGGAAGTGGTGTTCGATGCGGCGAACTTAAGCGAGGCCCAGCAGCTGCTGATCACCCTGCCGAATATTATCTCCACCGAGTCGATCGTCCGCCAGGTGCACGCGCGCTATCCTGGGTTGAATATGGTTGTGCGCGCCGAAGGAGTAGAGCAGATGCAGGCTCTCTACGCTGATGGGGTTTACATGGTTATTCTGCCGGAACTTGAGGCGGGACTCGAGATCGCGCGCCAGGCGCTGTTACATCTCAAGATCCCGATTCCAATCATTCAGCGCTATACCGACGCCCTGCGCCGTGACCACTATCATCCGGCCAGCGAGATGAGCAAGGATCACCAGGAGATCCGTCTGCTCAAGAATGCGCCTGACCTTCTCGAGCTGAACTGGGAACGCCTGGGCAACGAAAACCCGATGGTGGGCCAGAGCATCCGCGCCCTCGATATCCGCCGTTCGTCCGGGGTTTCGGTGGTCGGGGTCCTGCGCGAAGGCTGCTTTACTGCGAATCCACCGGCTGATTTTGTCTTTGATATGGGTGATCTGGTCGCCCTGCTTGGAACTCGGCAGCAGTGTGCAGGGATCGGGCAGATTTCATAATGAAAAGCCTGGCAACTATTTTTCGTAGGTTCGATATTTCGCACGAAAAAAAAGGGGCCAAGCGGCACCCTTGTTGATTCAGCCATAAATAATCCGTCTCAGATTACCTGCTCTACCCCCCCTCCCTGAGGCGGCAGCCTCGGGTCAGTGAGCGAACTGATGGTTGCAAGAGTCGCCGACTGTTATGTGCTCATCTGACCCAAGGTGCCTTCTACGATTAATCGTCCAGTTCGATTTCGATCTGGTCCCACTGGCCGCTACTGACATCCCAACGCGCCTGAACAATATCCCCAATCTGCAGGGCAGCAAAGAAAGCCGCGCGGGTGGCGGCGATATCCTCGATTTCGAAATTGTCAGACAAGATGCTCGTCGTGTCGACCACAATTACGCCAGTGGTGGCATTCCCCAGATCGAGGATTTCCACCAAAGGCTCGGCGATGCGTACCACCGCGGCCTCAAAGATCTGGCGGTCGGTATTGCCTGCGGTTTCGACGCGCGTCGCCACCAGGGTCTCCCCGGAGACCTGGCGCGCCCTGACCTTGACCTGACCACCGAGACTGCTGCCTAAAGTCATGGTGATGTCGATTGTGATGGCCAGGTTTGGACCCGCCGGATTACTGATGCTCAGCACATTTCCGATCAGGGTGGAATCCCCTTCGTAACGGAAATTATCCTTGAATTTGATTTTCGCGGCCAACAGAATTCCGTCGGAAATCGGGCCTTCGGCCTCAACTTTGATGCCGTTGAACAGATCGTTTTCCACGCCGCCCAGGAACTGGGCGCCAGTGAAGTTGACCAGCTGACCTTTGAGTATGAGGGTTTTGGCGGCGCTATTCAGACTGGTGATCAGACCTTCAAGCTCCGTTTTGGCCTGGTCGTCGAAGCCGTCTTTGACTTCGATGTCTGCTGCCTCAAAAATCAGTCCGCTCAGCAAGCCCCTGACCTCGACCAGGGAACCCTCCACGAGAATTCCGTCACGCGGTGTGACGCCGCTATAGCTGACCGACTGATTGCCGACATTGAAGGTGAAATTGGCGGAGTCGAGATTGATTGCCCGGCCGGTCAGCTCAAATAAGCTGGCCGTACTGGTCTCGATGAAGCTGGCCTGGACAGTACCGTTGCCGTCTGGCAGGCCGTGGACCTCGACGATCATGCCGTCGAGCAGATTGTCCAGACTGCCGAGCAAGGGGGTGCCGTTATCTACGTTTGTGGCTCCGACAAGGGCGATAACGGACTGGCCGAGGATAGTGAAGTTACGGACATTGCCGTTGATCGCAAAGTTCAGGATTGGACCAGCTAGAGCACTGTCCATGAAAACTCTGTTCGCAGTCCCATCACCGTTGTTGTCGAAGCTGCCTGCTACTTCAACTTCCATCCCCTGACTGAGATGGTCCTGATCGCTAAGGGTATTTGACAGAGGGACTGTCGTACCATCTTCGCGTTCCAGGGTTGCTCCGCCGGTGTGGAATCTGACCCCGTTGACAACGATGCTGCCAAAATCGGTGATCTGCCCGGCCGAGACGCCGGGAGTCGGAGTGGCTGTGCCGGGGGCACCATCTCCACCGCCGCCACAGCCAGCCAGGGCCAGAGCTGCGATGAAAACAAGAGCCAACCAGAAACCTTGAGTGACGCACTTTGTCGTGAGCAGAGTGCATGATTTCATGATCGACCTCCTCTTCGCCAAAACAGTTGCAAAATCGCCCGGCCAATACTTCATGCTGCATTGGCCGTAGCGACCCGACCGAAGGATACTCTCCTCCGGTCGGGTATCAGGCTTTAATTGCTCATGGCCATAAAGGCCTGTCCGTCTGCCAGGCCAACCACGTCTCCGCTACTATTTATGCCATAACCCTGGCTGAAAACGGCGGTTGTCACCCTATTGGAGTTTGTGGCTACCGCACTCCGTGTATCCCAAACGGCAGCAGAACTGCTCGTTCCAGCCGTGAGGGTGGTATGGCCGGCGATACGTCCGGTATCATTGATCGCCAGAGAATTGCTCGCATCAGCCACACCGCCAAGGTCGGTCACCACCACCGTGGCTCCGCTCGTATCCCACTGTATCGCGTGCAGGCT
>JAAXQE010000182.1 GCA_012974425.1 Geopsychrobacter sp. | reverse complement strand
TCTGGTAATCATGAGCGATTCGCACTTCTAAGGAGGTAAGCCCGAAACACCTACCGTGGAGAGAGCAGGAAGCTTACAGGGCTTCCTGCAAAACTTTTCTGGAAACATCCAGGGTGATATCTCCTCGTTCAGACAGGGCAACCATACCGTGCTTTTCCAGCCCCCTGATGATCCGCTCGATTCCCGTTGCGTCGATAGCATGATCGGATAATCTGGTTTTGATGCCGAGGCTGTGGAAAAATTCTTCAGTTTTGTGAATTGCGGCATCAATTCTTTCGTCCTCGGAACCTGCGTTGATGTTCCAGACCCGCTCGGCGTATTGTAGCAATTTTTCTTTCTTCTGCTTGCGTCTGATCCGCCACATGGCTGGGGTGAGCACCGCCAGGGTTTGCGCGTGATCGACACCGAACAGGGCGGTCATTTCATGCCCAATCATGTGAATACTCCAGTCCTGCGGGACGCCAGCACCGATCAGGCCATTTAGTGCCATGGTTGAGCACCAAACCAGGTTGGCCCTGGCATCGTAATCCGTCGGATCATCCACCGTTTGTTTGCCGACCTCCACCAGAGTTTGCAGTATCCCTTCGGAGGTGCGGTCCTGGAACCCCGCTTTCACTGGATAGGTAATGTACTGTTCAACGGTATGGACAAAGGAATCGACAACGCCGTTAGCAACCTGAATCGCTGGCAGGGTATAAGTTAATTCCGGATCCAGAATCGAAAATTTGGGATAAGTATACGGGCTGAACACCGGCAGTTTGTCTTCGCCATAAGTCACCACGCCGCCGCAGTTCATTTCGGAACCAGTGGCCGGCAAAGTGACCACGGTGCCAATCGGTATAGCGCTGCTCACTGGAACCGGGGCAAAACCGTAAGTCATCAGTTTCTCTTCCCGGCCAACAAAATCATCGGCAACCGTGGCGATGGCGATAAATTTGGTGCCATCCATGACCGAGCCACCACCGACGGCCAATAGAAAATCAACCTTTTCAGCGCGGGCAACTTCTACCGCTTTCATCAGGGTAGGAAATTTGGGGTTCGGCTCGATACCACCGAATTCAAAAACCTCGCGTGAGGATTTGGCCAATTCAGTTTTAACATTGGCGAGCACACCGTTTTTGATAACACTGCCGCCGCCGTAGGTGATCAGCACCTTGGCATCTTTTGGCACCAGATTATCCAGCTCGCTCATTTGACCTTTGCCGAAGAGGATATTGGTCGGATTGTAAAAATTGAAATTTAACATCTGCGCTCCCTTTTTTAATCGTGATGTTGAATGTCGTTTTTGATATTTGTGAGTATACGAACTGCGCTGTAAGGAGTTAATACCCAATTCTGCCAAAGTGTTGCCTATTCCTGCTCCAAGATATACTTTTCGGCATTCAAATGATAAATTTCATGTCAAATTCCATAAATACTCGAGAAGGGGATAAGACCTATGTCGCAACTTGCAGAGCTGATGCAGCAGTTTGATCTTGCCGAAGGGTTTTCCGAATCGCGGCTGCCCGGCGTGCGTTTTTTTAAGGCGCTGCAAACCATACCCCGCTGCCCGCTGATCTACGATCCGGGCATCTGCATTGTGGTGCAGGGGAACAAGATCGGCTACCTGGGAGACAAATCCTTTTCCTATGATGCCAATAACTATCTGGTCACCTCGGTCACCATGCCCTTCGAGTGTGCAACCTTCGCCAACCCTGACGAGCCGTTACTCGGGCTATATATCGATGTCGATCTGCCGCTTTTACATGAGTTGATTGCTCAACTGGGGCAGAATCACGAATTTACGGTGCATAACGACACACGTCTGCCCTGTGGGATAGGTCCGGCACCGCTGGAAGCGGAGATGGTCGATGCCATTGGCCGGTTGCTTAAATGCCTGCAGTCCGAGACCGAAACTCTGGTGCTTGGCTCCGGCTTGCTACGAGAGATACTCTTTCGCGCCTTGGCTGGCAAACAGGCCCACGTCCTTTACACTCTGGCTGCGCACAACAGTCACCTCGGTCGAGTCGCAAGAGCGCTGAAACTGATCCAGCGCGATTATGCTGCCCGCCTGAATGTCGAACGTCTGGCACAACAGGCGCACATGAGCAGTTCCGCCTTTCACCGTGCTTTCAAGGAGGTCACCTCCGATTCTCCACTGCAATACCTAAAGAAAATCCGGTTGTGCAAAGCGAGAGATTTCATTCTACAGGATGGGATGAAAGCCTATGTAGCGGCGGATCGGGTCGGCTACGAAAGCGCCTCGCAGTTCAGTCGCGAGTTTAAGCGTTATTTCGGACAGAGTCCGGCGGAGATGGTACGGGAGATATGAGCCTGATCTTTTATTCCCACTTATCAGACATTGAGCGTGGATGATTGTGGGCCAATGCCGCTGATCATTCGGAAGTGTCTCGGAAGTTGCCTCATATTGAATTATAGGTCTTGACGTAGGCCTAGTCGAGCATGTCGTGAATATCGCGCAATCCAACACGCTGAGCAATGGATCTTTGGGCAATGATTTATTGCCAGGCAAAAACGTCTCGGAAGTTGCTCCACCCAAAATCAAGATATGATGGCCCTTGCAAAGGACATATCCTTACAACTCCTGCCAAGCAGCATACTTCGTCCGGGATAGATTCACCATCTCGAATGTTGAGAGTACTGATACGTCCGTGTCCCTACTTGTGGTGTGTCACTTAACTTGTCTCAGACAGGGTTTTTAGCAAATCTCAGTGATCCAAAGAGTTTTGGAATCTAAATCATGGTGGGCTCGCAACAACATCCCTACGCAGTGTTCTTGAATTGCCCAAGGACAATTACGGAAGGAATAAGTTTATTTCGAGTAATTATAACAATGACTGCCAGGTCAAGTGGATATCGATTAGAGTTCGTATGGGAGCGCAGCTAGGCCAAAACAACTACCCCTCTAGGCGCATCCGATTGGCCGCGGCAGCCAGTTCATAGAGGCGTGGCAGCGCCAGATGTCCGACCTTCCAGGGCATGAGGATATCCAGCCCCTGCTCTTCAACATCCTGCAGTGCCTGCCTCAATGCGCCAATCAGGCCGTCGGGATGCCCCGCATAATGATGTGCACTATAATCGAGCAGCCGGCCGATGGTTTCGGTCTGGCCGCGATCAACCAGCTGCTCGACCCGGTTCAGATCAATGCGGTGACGACCGTAGTCGAGTAATTTGGGCTCGCGGACATCGATCCGCTGCTTGCCGTCACTCCGTTTAGAATCGAAGCGCTCGGCCTCAAACGGCCTTTTTTTATCCGCGCGTAGCGGCACCCCTGATACCTGGGGCGGGGAATCTCCGGCCAATAGCGCCGCTCGCGCACTGACATCCTGCGGGAGATAATTGTCGAGCATAATCACCCGATCCGCCACCGCGAGGTAATCTCCCGAACCACCCGTCACGATAATACTTGAGACCCCCTCCTGCTCGTAGAGTTCACGCACCCGGTGAAGCAGCGGGATGATCGGTTCCTGTTCAGCGCTGACCAACTGCTGCATCCGCTGATCTCGGATCATGAAGTTGGTCGCTGAGGTATCCTCATCGATCAACAGACAATCACATCCGCACTCCAGAGCCTCGACAATATTGGCCGCCTGCGAGGTGCTGCCGCTACCATTATCGGTTGAAAAATTCTCGGTAGTACGATTGCCAGGCAAAGTGCCGATGAAGGGACTGATATTGACCCGATAGATGACACGATGGTCTTCGGCGCGAATCTTCACCGCACCGGGAGTCGTCACCACCAATTCACGCCCGTCACCGGGCAGATGGTTATAGACCCCGCGCTCCAGAGCCTGGAGCAGGGTCGATTTGCCATGAAAGCCGCCTCCGACAATCAGGGTCACCCCGCGCGGGATGAGCATGCCACAGACTTCACCCTGGTTGGGCAGGCTGACCCGACGGCGTAAACTCTGCGGAGACACGAAGGGGATGCCGGCGGCCAGGGGGCGATCATCGATCCCGCTATGGCGCGGCAAAAGCGACTTGTCGGCGACAAAGGCCACTGCTTGCACATCCTTCAGCCAGCGGCGCAGATAATCCTGATCTTCGACCTGTTCCACCTGGCGATATGCTTCAGTCAGATCCCGTTCCAGATAAACCATCCCATCCGCCACAACCTTAGGTAATTCTTCAAAAAACATGGCACGCGCATCAGCCACGCGCGCCGAACGGCCATCGGCAGGCAGGGCTAAAAGCAGGCGGACCTCAAGCGCGGAGCCGTCGACCAGCAGCGCATTGCGGCGCAAGATCTGCTGACCACTTGTTGCGATCCGCATCTGACCGCTATGCCCGGTACCCCGACGGCCCATGACATGCGTATTAATCGCGCCGGCAATGGCGCGGCCCAGAAAATCTTCGAGGGCCGTCTGGCGGATCCGACTCGCCCAGAACTCTTTCGGCAGGCCGTGCTGCGTGGCCTCAACCCGCAGACTGATGCGCGAAGGCAAGGCGTAGGGATCGCCCTGGACATGATCGATACTCAGGCTAAAGTTGCTAAATTGGTAACGACCGGCCAACTGCTTGTAGGCCTTGTAACTTTTGCCCTCGATCAGGCTTAGAATGTCATTGAGCCGTTGCATGGGCTAACTCCAGTCTTACCGAATCACCTCTGTGCGCCTGTGTCTATTGTACCTCAACTATTGAGACTGGCAGCGCGTGCAAAGCA
>JAAXQE010000157.1 GCA_012974425.1 Geopsychrobacter sp. | reverse complement strand
TCTTTTGCGGATACTAACAAGCGTTTATTTTGCCGCTTTGTGTCTTACGCGAACCCTGGAGACTGAGTGCGAGGTTTGTGCGCGCTCAAAGAGTCAGCCGGCACGCCCTTCCACCTTGTCACAGATATAAGCGCCGATCGGCAAGGCCGAAGTCGCGGCCGGCGAAGGCGCATTGCAGACATGCAGACTGCGCGGACTTTCGGCAAACAGGAAATCGTGCACCAGGCCGCCGTCGGCCATGACCGCCTGGGCGCGGATCCCGGCCGGATAGGGGCGCAGGTCGGTTAGGGCGAGCTGCGGGCAGTACTTGCGCACCAGTTCCAGATAGCCCCGTTTCCACAAAGAATTCTTCATCTCTCCCAGGCCCGAACGCAGATTGGTCTGCATCACCCGCCAGAATCCTGGATAGGTCAGATTATCCAGACTGTCGCGCAGGGAGAAGTTAAACCGCCCGTAGCCCTCGCGCTTCCAGCCGACGACGGCGTTCGGCCCGACGGTCACGCTGCCGTCGATCATTCGCGTGAGGTGCACGCCCAGAAACGGCAGATCGGGATCGGGGATCGGGTAGATCAGGTGTGAAACGATATGGTTGTAGCTCTGCGGCAGCTGGTAATATTCGCCACGGAAGGGGATAATCCGAAAGTCGGGGGCAATACCGAGCATCACCAAAATGCGGTCGGCCATCAGGCCGGCGCAGCTGATCAGAAACCGCGTCCTTATCCGTTCCCCCCCACAGACAACCTCGATGGCGTTCTCATCTTCAGAGAGCGCCGTGACGGCGGCCGAAAAGCGGGTTTCACCGCCCAAGCCGGTAAACTCCTTGAGCAGAGCTTCTGTTACCCGCTGGTAATCAACAATGCCGGTGGCTGGCACCCGGATAGCCCCCAGCCCCGCGATATTCGGCTCGGCGGCCTTCAACTCGCCGGCACTCAGCAGCTCGATTTTGATCGCATTCTGGGTACAGCGCTCGGCCAGCGCTTCCATCCGCCCAATTTCGCGGGGGCTGGTCGCAACCAGTAATTTGCCACAGCGCTGGTAAGGGATACGGTGCCGCTCGCAGAAGGCGACCGTCGCCTCTGCTCCTTCGCGGCAGAAGCGGGCCTTGAGGCTTCCGGGGGCATAATAGACCCCGGCGTGGATCACACCACTATTGTGACCGGTCTGATGTCGTCCCACTGTCGTCTCTTTTTCGAGCAACAGAATTCGCGCCGCGGGAAAACGCTGCTTAAGCTGCAGGGCGGTTGAGACCCCGACAATGCCACCGCCAATCAGCAGATAATCATAAGCCGCTTGCATCATTTAACCCCCTTCATTCCATTCGGTTCGAGCAGATAATCACGCCGCAGTTGTCGAATCGCCTCGGGCTCGCCGATGAGCGTCATGCGGTCATGCTCCTGCAGCAGGGTATTGGAACGGGGCACCATCATCTCGTCCGCCCGGCGCAGCAGCGCGACCAAACTCCCCTCGGGCAGCTTGATCTGGGCCAGGCGGCGACCGACCAGTTGCGCCGTTGGTCCCTCAGCCTGTAGCACCAGCGACAAACAGTTCTCATCCCGCAGCAGCAATTCTTTAATATCCTGCTCGTTAGTGGTGCGTTGCCAGAGTTCGGCAAAACCTTCATTTTCGACCAATCCGGCGATCTGGGCCAACAGCCGTAGATGCAGCGCCGGGTTATCCTCGGGGCTGATCAAGAAGAAGACCGCCTGTACCAGTTGGCTGTCGTGGGTTTCGGGATGAAGTGGATGTGGGACATCGATCTTCAAACCACGCGGGGCCCGCACAATCGCCAGCAGCGCATGCTCGATCCCCTCGGTCCGAAAATGGGGCAAGGCCACGCCACGCGCCACCGGGGTAGCACCAATGCGGGTTCCCTCCAAAAACTGTGCGCCAATCTCCCTGGGGAAGTGGCCGAGTCGTTCGGCGAACCAGCCAGACACGATCTCGACCGCCTCTTCGAAGGTGGCGCGTTCCTCCAGGGTGACGACATGACTCCCGGCGACAATCTGATCGAAGGGGTCCTTCTGGCGCAAGCCCTTCTCCTTCATGATTTCACGCAGTTCATAATCGAGCCCCTGCTGGCTGAGGCGTCCGAGACGGGCAAAGATATGGAAGATCGCACCACTGCGCTGTACCTTGAGCCGCGCATAGCAGCGGTACCAGAGCGTCCCGACAAAGATCAGTCCGATGGTAAAGAGGGTCGGCAGCCAGCCCATCTCGACGATGAACCAGAGCGGCGCAAAGATACCGATCAGTTGCATCCAGGGATAAAAAGGCGAGCGGTAACCGGGATCGTAACTATCGAGGCCACTCTCGCGCATGACGATAACCGTGAAACAGATCAGGGCAAACATCAGCAACTGAAAGGCACTGGCCAGCTTGGCGATGCGCAAGGGGTCGAGAAAGAGCAAAATCAGGACGATACTGCCAACGGTGACCAGGACTGAAAGGACCGGCACCCCGTCGCGCAGACGACTGAAGGCTGGCGGCAGCAGATCATCGCGCGAAAGCGCCAGCGGGTAACGTGAAGCGCTCATGGTCCCGGCATTGGCGACACTGGTAAAGGCGAGGAGCGCGGCGAAGGAGAGGATGTAGAGGCCAGGCTTGCCGAAGAAGACCGCTGTAGCATCGGCCACCGGGGTCATACTCGCGGAGAGCTGTTCCAGGGGCAGGACACCGACCATGATGGTGGTTCCCAGGCCGTAGACCAGCAGCGCCGTCAAGAGTGACAGGAAGATCCCGCGCGGCAGATTCTTTTCCGGGTCCTTCACCTCTTCCGACAAAGAGGTCACCGTGGTCACCCCGACATAACTGATATAGACCAGACCGGCGGTCGAGATAATCGAATCGAAACCGGCGTCGAAGAAGCCATCGAAATGAACCGGCTCGATACTCGGCAGACCACCGCCGATAAATGCCGCCAGCAGGGCCAACAGAAAGAAGACCAGATAGATCTGCAGTCGCCCGCTGTTTTTGGAGCCGAACAGGTTCAGAATTCCAATCGCCAGAGCCAGCACGACCGCCAGACTTCTAATATGACCTTCGCCAATTTCCGGGATAAACAGGGCCAGGTAATAGCCCATCCCCATCAGGGCAAAGGAGACCTTGAGGATAAGCGCCAGCCAGGTGCCCATGCCACCGATGGTGCCAAAGAGCGGGCCAAGGCTGCGGTCGAGAAAATAGTACACACCCCCGGCCTTTGGCATAGCGGTACAAAGTTCAACAATACTGAACATGGCAGGCACCAGCGGGACGGCCGCCAGCATATAGGCCAACACCATCGCCGGACCGGCCTGGGACGCCGCGATCCCCGGCAACAGGAAAAAGCCCGCACTCAGGGTGGTCCCGGTAGCGATGGCATAGACGCTGAAGAGGCCGAGCTCCTTCTTCAGTTTGTTCTGTTTCTTAACTAGCGACATCCGCGCCTCATTGCATTGAATTTCAAACCCTTAAAGAGTTGAATCATAACATAGAACCTAAAGGGTCTGTATTGAGCATGCAGACCCTCCAGCGCTCAAAAAACCGGACCCCTCCATGGGGATCCGGCTCAACAGTTGCTCAGACTCATACGCGCACCCCACTAGTCAAGATGGGTGTCGTACTCTTTCGGATGCTTGAGGTATTCCTCGTAATTCATTTTGTAGCCGTGAGTCAATTCGTCGCATGCACTCCGCGCCCATGATTCCACGTGCCCCTTAACATCAACCTCGACCATCTCTGCGCCACACCCGGTGACACGTCCGGCGATATGCTTGTCGGTGTTTTCGACCCAGATCAGTTGGCCATCACTGAACAGCTGACACATTCCTTGATAATCGGTGTGGTTCATAACTCCTCCTTCTTCGTTGCCAAGAGCCTGACGCCTCACGCGGAAGTGAGAAGATTAAGGGCGTACAGCCACCCGGTTCACCTACCATCCACATCAACATTATACTCCTTCGGGATAAAAAGCCGCAATGGCGCAGCAGGGCACAAAAGAATGCTACACTCGGAACTGTCTGCAGCCTCGCCATTCAAAAAAGCAACGGCGAACAGACTCAGTTTTCAATAAAATTTTGTGCTGCACAACGAAAGGGATAGAGCATGACGAGGAGACTCTTTTTACTCTTGTCGATAACCTTCGCCATCAGCGGCTGCGCCGTCAATCCTGTCACCGGCAAGCAAGAGTTAAGTCTGGTCAGCGAGCAGCAGGAGCTTGCCATCGGCATACAACAATATGCCCCGGCACGCCAGTCACAGGGCGGCGATTATGTCGTCGATCAGGAGTTGACCAGCTACATCAGCAGGGTCGGCCAGCGGCTTGCCGCGGTGAGTGACCGCAAGCTTCCCTATGAGTTCAAGGTTCTGAACAATTCCGTCCCCAACGCCTGGGCGCTGCCCGGCGGCAAGATCTCGATCAACCGCGGGCTGTTGACCGAACTGAAGAGCGAAGCAGAACTGGCCGCCGTGCTCGGCCATGAAATCGTGCATGCCGCCGCCAAACATGGTGTGCGCAGCATGTCGAAGGGGATGCTGCTGCAAGCCGGCGTAGCAGGGGCGACCATTGCCACACAGGGCACCGGTTATGCGGGGCTGGCCCAAAAGGGCGCAGGCGTCGGCGCGCAACTGATCAGCCAAAAATACGGGCGCGATGCCGAACGCGAATCAGACCTCTACGGCATGCAGTACATGTCCCGGGCCGGTTACGATCCGCAAGGAGCCGTCGAGCTGCAGCGCACCTTTGTCAAACTCTCCGCGGGCAAAAAGCAGGATTGGCTCAACGGCCTCTTCGCCAGCCACCCGCCCTCCGAGGAGCGCGTGCAGAACAATATCGAGCTGCGAGCCAGCCTGCCCAAGGGGGGCGAGCTGGGAGTCGCAACCTATCGCGCCAAAACGGCCCACCTCATAAAGACCAAACCCGCCTACCGGGCCTACGATGCCGGGCGTGAGGCGCTAACCAAGGGCGATCAAGCAAAGGCCCTTGGTCAGGCGCAAAAGGCGATCGCGCTGGAACCGAAAGAGGGCCAGTTCTACGCCTTGCTGGGCGACATCGAGCAGCAGAACCAGCACCCGCAAGCGGCGCTTAAGCAATACGACAAGGCCATCCAGTTAAATCCAGACTTCTACTACAACTTCCTGCAACGTGGCCAGCTGAATGAACAGCTCAATCACAGCAGCCAGGCCCAGGCGGATCTTAAGCAGAGCGTCGAACTGCTCCCGACCGCCGAGGCCTACAACGCCCTCGGCAATCTGGCCCAAAAAGCCGGCCGCCTAGAAGAGGCCAAGGGCTACTACGCCAAGGTCGCAGGCAACCAGGGGGAGGTCGCTCAGCAGGCCTACAGCTCCCTGATAGATCTGGACCTGAAAGATAATCCGGCGAAATATGTGCAGGTCAAAGTCGGGCAGGACACCCAGGGCCGAATCGTCACCCAGATCAGCAACCCGACCCCGCGCGATGTCAACAGTATAGAGCTGCTGGTTCAATACCGGGACAGCAGCGGAAGAACCCAGCAGTTCCGCCGCAGCCTGAACGGTAGGGTCGCTTCCGGCAAGCAGCAGCTTTTCGATATCGGGATGACCGGGAAACTGAGTGCGGAGCAGATCAAGACCTTGCAAGTCGGGATCGTCGGAGCGCAGATAGCGCGCTGAGTCTAAGCCTT
>JAAXQE010000156.1 GCA_012974425.1 Geopsychrobacter sp. | reverse complement strand
AGACCTTGCAAGTCGGGATCGTCGGAGCGCAGATAGCGCGCTGAGTCTAAGCCTTGGACCGAAACGTGTCTGCAGGCACGTTTCGGTCCTGAACGGCCCCGGCTCCAGTCCCCGCCACAATACCCCCTGGGACGGGGATCGCGACGACAACAGCGATGGTGCAGACTAAAGCGATAGAAGATTCAAGGGGCATGTAACTGTTCCTCTGAGACGATTTGAAAATTGCGCAAGGGACGTGTCATTGAAACACTTAACTGAGATGAAGTAACTAAGGGGCCTACCATTCAATGCGAGATGGCCAGGCCACTACAGCCAGGGCTGACCATCGGCGAACACGACCCGCTTCGCCGCCTGGCTGACCGCCACCACGGCCGGATGCGTGAGCCGGCGCTCTACCGAGATCGCATAGTACTTGACGACAATCTCATCAGCGCAGCCGACCATCGCGACGTTGTATTGACTCTCCACTTCCTCGGCAATGACTGCGGATACGGGGAAAATTCCGCCGCCAATCTGGCCGAAGGCCTTCATCAGCGCCGCATCGTCAAACTCACCGACAATTCGCGGTTGGATCTGGTGTTGATTGAACCAGTGCTCCAGCGGTCCGCGCATCACCGCCCCGTCTCCCGGGATCAGCAAGGGGGCACCGTGCAATGATTGCGGGAATCCCCCTCGATAGCGCTTCGCCAGTTCCGGTGAGGCGTGGAAGACGACAGTGCTGCTTCCCAGCACGTGGCTATAGCCCTTTACGCCCAACTCGGTGGGCAACGACCGGTCGGCGATCACCAGATCGAGCTTGTGAATGGCCAGTTCGGCGAACAGCCGTTCCAGTTTGTCTTCACGGCAGATGAGTCGCACGGGCTCTGCGAGGCTCAGCACCGGTGCCAGCAGGCGACAGGCGATCGACTTGGGAACGACATCGGCGACACCGACCCTAAACGGCAGTTCGTTCCCCTTGCTGGGGTTACGCAGCAATGCCTCAAGTTCACTGCCGATCTGGAAAATTTCGTCGGCATGAGAGAGCGCCAGCTTACCTGCCGCGGTCAGCTCGAGCCGCCGGCCGCGGCGCTGGAACAGGTCCGTCCCCAGTGCTCGCTCCAACTCGCCGATCTGGCCGCTGATGGTCTGGGGAGTGATGTGCAGGCGCTCTGCGGTCCGGGCAATGCTGCCGGCCTTGGCGACGTTCCAAAAATAGTAAAGATGTTTGTAGTTCAACATGGATGAACCCTCCCCGCTATCAGTCTGTGACGAACAAAGCAGCATGAATAATCGTCTTTTCTTTATGCAAATACAAATATAATATTGCTCCCGTTGTCGACCCAAAGGAGAATCGGATGCGGATTGAAATTCACACGCGCGACTTTTCGCTGACAGAGGCCTTGCGTGCCCATGTGGAGCGCCGGTTT
The DNA here is from genome assembly GCA_012974425.1 of Geopsychrobacter sp. Classification (GTDB taxonomy): domain Bacteria; phylum Desulfobacterota; class Desulfuromonadia; order Desulfuromonadales; family Geopsychrobacteraceae; genus Geopsychrobacter. Next base: position 9,033 of record JAAXQE010000156.1, on the reverse strand, counting down.
CAATTCGCCATGAACCGCTTTCGGGATCAGGTGCTCTGTGTCAGCGTGCGCCTGTCAGACATCAACGGCCCCAGGGGGGGCGTGGACAAACATTGTCAGGTTCAGCTGCTGCTGCGCGGACTGCCCGAGATTGTCATCAAGGACACCGAAGCAGATCTTTATGTGGCGGTGGATCGCGCCGCGGGGAGGGCCGGACGCACGCTGGGCCGCAATCTGCAACGGGCGCGTGGTGGCTACGATAGTCGTGCCGAAGAGGAGTAAACGTGGGTGGGGTGGGTTGAATAAATTTGGGCTGCTGGCGCAGATCATATCGAGTCTGAGCAAGGTACGCACAGGCACCTGGTTAATCCTGGGCGCGGCGGTGCTAGGCCTCTTCGGCCTGTTGGTTTGGGCCAGCATTGCGATATTATCCTGGTTGTGGGGGCAGGCGCCTACCGCGACCGAGACGGGCAAACGGTTGGCGGGCGATACCCTGACCCAAATCGAACAGCTGGCACCGGGGCTGAAAGAGCAGGCCGAACAGTGGATTCCAGGGGTGAAAGAACAGCTGGACCGATGGTTGCCTGGACTTGCCTCGGAGCTTCCTGAAAGCGACGTCAGCGGCACCGATATTGCCCCGCTACCGCGCTTCCCCGGCCTGGTGCGCAGCCATTTCATGCGCGAGGGGCCAAACGTCGAGGTGGGCTACAGGGGGCGCGCGTCGCTCGAAAGGGTGCTGGAGCACTACACCCTGGGCCTTGTCGCCGCCGGCTACGCCCACGAGGTGATGTCCGCCACGGCCAAGGGTGAGCAACACCGCTTTGGCGACGGCGCGGAATCCATTGAACTCTCGCTGTTGCGTCGGGCGGATGATCTGCTGGAAGTTCAAGTGAAGCTGCTGCCAGAATAGCGCCGCAAAGGATTTACATTTGAAACGAGCTGCTTTTTCATCACCAATCTGGGTGTCGCTGTTAAAGCGGAGGAAAGCTGCCGAACGAACGCGGCATCCAAACCCTGATTATTTTGCTTATTTGAAAGAGCTTGCCCATGAATGAAACTGCCAAAGCCAATCCGTTGCTCGAACTGTCGATCACCCTGATCTTCCCCTCGCTCATCCTGATGAAGCTCTCCGGCCCGGAGGACCTGGGCACGGTCAACGCACTCCTGCTGGCGCTGGCTTTTCCGCTTTGCTGGGGCGCACGCTCGCTGTTGCGTGAGCGCAAGCTCAACATGCTTGCCCTGCTGGGCCTTATCAGCATCCTGCTCACCGGCGGCATCGGCCTGTTGCAACTCGATCCGAAGTGGCTGGCCGTCAAGGAAGCGGCGATTCCCGGCGCAATCGGTCTGGCCGCGGTCGTCTCCGCCTTCACCGCCAAGCCGCTGGTGCGGGTACTGCTGCTGAGTCCGGCGCTGATGAATGTCGCGCGCATCCAGGATAACCTTCAGCAGCGCGGCAACACGGCTGCCTTCGAGGCCTGTCTGAAGTCCGCCACCTGGATGCTGGGCGGCTCCTTCCTCTTCTCTTCCGCGATGAACTATTTCCTGGCCACCTGGATCGTCACCAGTCCGGCCGGCACCCAGGCGTTCAATGAGGAGTTGGGCCGCATGACCCTGCTGAGCTATCCGGTGATCGCGCTGCCGTCGATTCTGATCATGCTGGCGCTGCTCTACTACCTGTCGCGGGTATTTAATCAGCTCGCCGGGCTGAAACTGACCGAAGCGCTCAAGCGCTGAACCACGGGAAGTTCTCTTAGATACCCCATTGTCTGAAAGGCCAACCAGCATGAACACTAAGCCTGAACGAGATATAGAAAAAACCTACCCCTTGCCTGAATTTATCGCGAAACTGCGGCGCCTGGCCGATGCCCTCGAACAGGGCGAACGCTTTGAAATCCAGATCGCGGGCGAACGAATCTCGGTTCCGGTCCGCGCAATCTGCAATATCGAGCACGAACGGGAAGGCAAGTCCGAAGAAATCGAGTTCCAGATCAAATGGGAGAACCTGCGATGAATCCTGAGCAACAGAAATCCATTCTGGCTATTGCGCTCTATGCCGCCTTTGCCGATGGTGCCAAACACGATCGCGAGCGCGAGGAGATCCGGCGCATCGCCGAATCCTTTGCCAGTGAAGCCGGTGGCCCCGACCTGACCCGCCTTTACCAGGACGTCCTGCTCAAGCGGGTGACGCTGCCGGTGGCAACCGCAACGCTCGTCGATCCCGGCCTGCGCCAGTTGGCCTATGAAATGGCGGTCTGCGTGTGCGACGCCGATGGACGCCAGAGCGAGGTCGAGATCCGTTTCCTGGCTGAACTGAAAAACCTGCTCAAGCTCGCTGGCGAGCAGGTCGCTGCCTTCGAGGACCAAGCTGAGGTCATCGTCGAACTGTCCGAGGCTGCCGCGCCCGCTGCGGGGACAGGTACCGGCGCAGTCGCTAGCGAGGCGCCACCCAAGGTGGCTGCTGCTGAGCTGGACAAATCGATCCTCAACTATTCCTTGGTCAACGGTGCGCTCGAACTGCTGCCCCAGTCCTGGGCGTCGATGGCCATTATTCCGTTGCAGATCAAGATGGTCTACGCCATCGGCAAGACCCACGGGGTTAGCCTCGATCAGGGGCACATCAAGGAATTCATCGCCGCCGCCGGGGTTGGCCTCACTTCGCAGTATCTCGAACAGTTCGGCCGCAAACTGTTGGGCGGACTGCTCGGCAAGGCGGCGGGCAAGACCTTCGGTAAGGTGGGGAGCGCGGCTACCGGCGTGGCCTTTTCGTTCGCCACCACCTATGCGCTCGGCCAGCTCGCCAAATGTTATTACGCCGGCGGACGGGTGATGAGCACGGCGGTGTTACGCGACACCTTTCAGAATCTGCTCGGCCCGGCCAAACAGATGCAGACCCAATACCTGCCGCAGATCCGCCAGCGGTCGACAACTCTCGATATGGGCAGTGTCATGTCCATGGTGCGCGGAGGCTGAGCCGTGAAGCTATTTACCCACCTCTACAGCCGCGCCATGCAATGGTCGCGACATCGCCATGCGCCCTGGTATCTGGGCGGCATGAGCTTCGCCGAATCATCATTTTTCCCGATCCCGCCGGATGTGATGCTGGCGCCGATGAGCCTGGCCAATCCAGCGCGCGCCTGGCGCTTTGCGCTCATCACCACGCTGGCATCTGTGGCAGGCGGGCTACTCGGTTATACCATCGGCTATTTCGCTTTCGATGCCATCGAACCCTGGCTGCGCACCACCCACTATTGGGCGGCGTATCAAACCTCGGTGGCCTGGTTTGAAAAGTGGGGCTTCTGGGCGATCTTCATCGCCGGTTTTTCGCCGATTCCCTACAAGGTCTTCACCCTCACGGCGGGGGCCCTGTCGATGACCTTGCTGCCGTTCATACTGGCCTCGATCATTGGTCGCGGGCTGCGCTTTTTTCTGGTCGCCGGGCTGATGGCCTGGGGCGGCGCGCGCATGGAGGCGGTCCTGCATCGCTATATCAACCGGTTGGGCTGGGCGACGGTCGTGCTGGTTGTACTCGGCGCGTTGTTCTACCAGTGGGCAGGCGGATCTTGAATTGATCGACACCGCAACTAAAGTCGATTTTATTGCCGCAGCAATTGTCGGTGAAGAGTTCGACGCCAGCTGGTGGCGATGCAATACCCTTGACGTCAGATTGCATTGACTCTGGTTTCGCATAAGTCACCATTTGCAAGGCAAAGAACGGCCCTCCCTGATAGTCAGGCAGGGCCGTTCCTATTGGTTGTGCCGCACCTGGCTGCGGGAAACGTCCCGTCCTTTGTTCCGTCTGCCCCATTCGGAGTATAATTAGCCGTAAGGCTGGCGAGATAAGTAAGTTGGACGCGGCTTGAGCCGCCAGTTTTTGGAGAGTCAATCATGTTGACCTATCACAAAAAGATTACAGGGGCGGGATTGGTTCTGCTTCTGCTCGTGATAGCGGGTTGTCAGAGTATCGAATCCTACTACCATGGCTACCATGCCGCAGGGGAGAGCGTCTCGATGCTGGTCCCAGTGGAACAGGCTCAGGGGGCCTGGAAAACCTTCGATCTTGAGCTGAACTATGCCTATGGCTATGCCGATAACCTGATGAAGATCTCCGGCACCATCGACTTTGGGCTCTACTACGAGTTAAACACGCGCCGGATTGAGAGGTTTGATAGCTTCATCTTTTTCCTGGACGATAAGAGCAGCGTGATTGAGACGGCGGCCCTTTCCACGCAGATCTCCTTCAATCCGGAAGAGAGTTTGAGCTTTGCTCGGGAATTGCAGGTGCCGCCCGGAGCCTATGCCATCGCCTTTGGCTATAGGGGGGAAGCACGACGCGACGGGGAAGGAGGATCTGGCCCTGATGGCAAGGGGGGCGGCGGCTTGGACTTTTTCTACGATCTGCCCAAAAGTGTGAAGAGGTGACAGCCGTTCATGCAAAATCCAAGGTACTGATATCTCTCAGTATTTTCCTATTCTCAGCAAAAGAGCTTGACCCTTAATTGCCCCCCCCCTATTCTACGGCAATCATATGACTTTTCATTGTGGAGCAACGGGGAGATGGTAAATGTTCAAACGGGCCTGGGTAAAACTGATCGGTGGATTTCTGGGATGTCTGTTGCTGGCTGGTCCCGGCCTTGCCAAGGAGGACCCGCTGGCGACATGGCAGCCCTCCTTCGATCCTTCCGGGGCGGCCTATACCTACCTGCTCTCCAGTGTTGGGCATCCGGCGATCGAGGGTGTTTCCGCTGGCCTGCGGATTCGCGACCGGGTCTGGGAGCTCTCCGGCGGGAAACTCTTCGTCGATTTTCGCCCCTTAAGTCAACTCGGCGGCGAGAAGGATGTCATCAACAAGCTGAAACTCGGCGCCATTCAGGGGATGATGAGTTCGTCGGTCGCGGCCGCCAACATCGCCCCGCGCCTGGGGATCGTCAACCTGCCATTTGTGGTCGACAGCTTCGATCGTCTCGACGCCTTTCGCGAAACCCCTGAACTCTGGGAACCCTTCCGTGATGCGGCACTACGCCAGGGGCTGCTGGTTGCCGACTTCACCGGTTACGGTAGCTACGGTTGGGCCAGCACCGAGCCGGTCAAGAGCCTCAGCGAGGCAGCCAAGGTCAACTTTCGCATCGCCCAAGCGCCGGTGAATATCGATGCCTATAAATCCTGGGGATTGCAGTTCACGGTTATGCCCTGGCCCGATGTCCCGCAGGCTCTGCAGACCGGGGTGATCTCTGGCCTCGATCACACGCCGATCGTCTGCAACGTCACCAAGAAGTTTAACGTTGCCCGCTATTACACCGAGCTAGACTATGCCCAGGGACTCTACCTGCATATCATCAATCAGCGCTGGCTGAAGAAGTTGCCCCAGGACCTGCAGGATATCCTGCTCCAAGTTATCGCCGAAGAGAGTGCCGTGGCTCGCCAGTTAACCAGACAACAGCAAACCGAACAGATCGCCGCCGCCAAACAGGATGGTGTCACCTTCCTGGCACTTTCTGATGAGGATCGCCAGACCCTGATCAGCCAGGCGCGCAAGCTCGACGCAAACTGGGGGCCCAGGATCGGTCAGGACTATCTCGACAAGGTGCGCGCGACTCTGCATCGCTGATAAACAAAGACGCGAGCGATAAACCAGAAGGCGGCAGCCCTGCTTGGACTGTCGCCTTCTTTTTCGTTTTGAACCGCCCCTGGTGAAGCGGGCCCTAACGGCGAGCAGCTAGCAAACACGGTGGCGAGAAACCGTAGCGGCCTTCCGCTCGGCAGCATCCTGCGTCATGGTCCCTCTCCCAGCTAAAGGGTTAGCCGCGACTACGGCACCCTGCAAAAAACACCAGACGTTAATCCCAACAGAAAAGGTCAGCCTTTTCAAACAAATTGTCGCTAAGCCGACTGAAGATCCTATTGCCCAGCCAGCCGTCCCTCAAACAGCAAAAGCCGCCCGTCAGTTGATACTGAGGGGCGGCTCGTTAAATCATTCATTTCCCGCCGTGGGGGGTAACAGTCCCAGGGCTGGCAACGGAATTCTTTAAGGCTATTTGTCGCGACTGGCCTTCTCATCGAGTCCCGACAAGCCGAAACGTCGGCGCAGTTCGGCGTAGATCCTCTCCGGGGGAAGATCGTAGTAACCGAGCAGGACCAGGACATGGAAGAAGAGATCGGCAACCTCAGCGATGATCTCCTCCGGGATGCCGCCCTTGCCGGCAACGGCGGCCTCGGTGGCCTCTTCACCGATCTTGCCGAGGATCTTGTCCAGGCCCTTATCAAACAGTGACTTGACGTAGGATTTCTCGCCAGCGGCCAACTGCTTGCGCTCCTGAATAATATTATAGAGCGCCTCTAAGATATCCTGACGAGCGTAGAGACTGGCGGCATCGACCAGTTTGGCGCCGCCCTCCTTGATCCCGCCGTCCCACTGGCGATAGAAACAGCTGCGCTGGCCGGTATGACAGGCGGCGCCCTGCTGCTCGATCTTGATCAGCAGGCAGTCGTTGTCGCAATCGAAACGGATCTCTTTAACCAGCTGCAGGTGTCCGGAAGACTCGCCCTTCATCCACTGTTTCTGACGTGAACGCGAGTAATAATGCACCTTGCCTGTGGCGAGGGTCTGCTCAACCGCCGCGGCGTTCATATAGGCCATCATCAGAACCTCACCAGTTTCGGCATCTTGAGTAATCGCCGGAACCAAGCCATTATCATCAAATTTGAGCTGCTCAACTAAAGTCATCCACATCCCTCGTCACGATTCTCGATGCCGACTATGCGCGCCGGGACCCCGTGCTGCTGCAGATATTCTTTGCACTCAGCGATGCTGTGTTGCTTGAAATGGAAGATAGAGGCCGCCAGAGCGGCACTGGCGCCGCCCTCGACCAGACCCTCGCGGATATGTTCGAGATTTCCGACACCACCCGAGGCGATGACCGGGATTTCGACCGCATCACTGACCGCACGGGTCAGGGCGATATCGTAGCCATCCTTGGTGCCGTCGCAATCCATCGAGGTCAGCAGGATCTCGCCGCTACCATAGTCGGCCATCTTCTTCGCCCACTCAACCACATCGATCCCGGTCGGCTTGCGTCCACCGTGGGTATAGACCTCCCAGCGTTGCGGGTCGGAGCCCGCCACACGCCGCGCATCGATTGCCACCACCGTGCATTGGCTGCCGAAACGTTTCGCGGCCTCCTTGACAAACTCGGGGTTAGATACCGCGGCGGTATTGATCGAAACCTTGTCGGCCCCGGCGTTTAACAGGTTGCGGATGTCCTCGCAGGTGCGGACCCCGCCACCGACGGTCAAGGGCATGAATACGCGCTCGGCAGTCTGACGCACCACATCGATGATGGTGTTGCGGTTATCGCTTGAGGCGGTAATGTCGAGGAAGCACAGCTCATCGGCACCCTGCGCACAGTAAGCCTCGGCGGCCTCGACCGGATCGCCGGCGTCACGTAGTCCGACAAACTGTACACCCTTGACCACGCGGCCATCCTTGACATCGAGACAGGGGATAATTCTTTTGGTCAACATAGCTGCAAAACCTTAGTTCTGTTTGGTCAAAGCGACCGCTTCGCGCAGATCGATGGCCCCGGAATAGATCGCCTTGCCGGCAATCACGCCGGTCACCCCGGAGGATTCGATGGCGATCAAACGCCGGATATCATCCAGAGTCGAGAGCCCGCCCGAAGCGATGACCGGGATATTGATTGACTCGGCTAGCGCCTGGGTGGCCTCGATATTCGGGCCCTGCATCATGCCGTCGCGCGCGATGTCGGTATAGATGAGCGCCTCGACGCCGAAGCCCTCCATCTCTTTAGCCATCTCAGTCGCCAGTTTTTCGGTCACGTCGGCCCAGCCACGCACCGCAACCAGGCCATTCATGGCGTCGATACCGACGACGATTTGGCCGGGGAACTTCTTGCAGGCTTCTTCTACCAGGGCCGGATTCTCTTTGGCGACCGTACCCAGGATGACCCGGCTGATGCCGAGCGCCAGGTAGGCCTCGATGGTCTGCATATCACGAATGCCCCCCCCCAGTTCGCTGGGGATGTCGATGGCATCGAGGATCGTGCGGATTGCATCCTTATTCTTCGGCACCCCGGCAAAGGCACCATCCAGGTCGACGATATGTAACAGCTCGCCGCCCTGCTCCTGCCAGGTAAGCGCTTGAGCGGCAGGATCGTCACTGTAAACTGTATCTTTATCCATCAGCCCCTGCTCGAGACGCACACAGCGGCCTTCCTTAAGATCAATCGCGGGTAGAATAATCACTTATATATCTCCAAAATTCTTAAAAATCTGCAGGCCGATCCCCTGACTCTTTTCGGGGTGAAACTGGGTGGCCATGATATTGTCATGCCAGAGCGAAGCACAGAATTCGACATCACCGTAGCGGCAACTGGCCGCGACATCTGATTCATTCTCAGCCTGGCAGTAGTAGGAGTGGACAAAATAGACGTAGCTTTCATCCTCCACCCCGGCAAACAGCGGCGATTCCTGCTTCTGCAGCAGGTTGTTCCAGCCCATGTGCGGTACCTTGAGGCGTTCGCCGTTCTCAAGCATCCCCGCAGGGAAGCGCACCACCTTGCCCGGAATCAAGCCCAGACCCTGATGCCGGCCGAACTCTTCACTCTCATCGAACAGCATCTGCATGCCGACACAGACCCCCAGCAGCGGCTTGCCCGCTTTGACATGGGCCAACAGCGGCTCGACAAAGCCGCCCGTGCGCAGATTGCCCACACAGTCGGCAAAGGCTCCGACCCCCGGTAGCACAAGCTTGTCGGCGCTGGCGATATCCTGCGGATCGGCACTGACCCGGGCGGCAAAACCGAGGGACTCGAAAGCCTTCTCGACAGAGCGCAGGTTGCCCATTTCGTAATCTATTATATTGATCATGACTTTCCTGACTTTCCCAGCGCCCAAAGCCCAGCGCCAAACACCTGACTTACTCTAAACTACCCTTGGTCGACAACACCCCTTCGATGCGTGGATCGATCGAGGTTGCTTCATCGAGGGCACGACCGAAGGCCTTGAAGATCACCTCGATGATGTGGTGCAGGTTATCGC
>JAAXQE010000105.1 GCA_012974425.1 Geopsychrobacter sp. | reverse complement strand
GCCCTGCAGCTGGGGGTTCGTATGGAGGTGATTTTCTAAATTCTTTAAAATCACCACTTCCAACACATGGAACGGCCCCACCTGAAAGTCGAGCCTGTAAAGAGTGTTGTGTAGACGGTCCGTCGGTCAGAGTATCGGCATTCGATCTTCAACGATGATCGTAAATTGGTTCAACGCCGATTTCCAGTTGCGAATCGGCATAGTCCACTTCTTCGAGATATTTTGCAGCGCCAGATAGAGCAGCTTGAACATTGAATTGTCGTTGGGGGATGGCCCCCGGTTTTTGGTGACCTTGTGCAGCGACATGTTCACTGATTCGATCGCATTGGTCGTGTAGATCACTTGGCGAATCTCCGGTGGATACGAAAACAGTGGGGTAATCCGCTCCCGGTTACGCCGCCAAGATTTATCAATGTGCCGGCTGGTTGCTACTGCTTGCCAGCACTCTAAAGAGTTGTTGGCAAGCATCGACCAGAGTCATTGCGCGGCTGACTGAGGAGATAGGGGTTTATGGCAGGGTCGAAACACAATTATTCCTTTTCAATTATTCTCACTAATATCTGGCAGGAGCCGTTACTCAGAAGTATTCTGTTGGTCAGTTTTTTTATCAGCCTGGCACTCCCCGGTTTCAGTATCTTCTATCTGGTTCCCGAATTTTCTTCCCAGTTGATTGCCAATGTCGAGGATGAAGCACAACGTACCGCTGAGTACATGATTGAGAATATCTTTCCTGGCGGCGACTTGGTGATCCCTCTCGGGCAGATGGAACAGGTCGATCGAAAAATCGAAACAGCGCGCAGAGCCATGCTACTTGATAAGGTCAAAGTATTTACCAATACCGGCAATACGATCTATTCGACCGACAAGCAGGATCTTGGAGAAATCAACAATAAGGATTATTTTAACGCCATCGTTCGTCAGGGAAAAATCTATTCAAAGGTGGTCAACAAGAACTTCGCCACCAGCGAGGGTAGGATTACTGGTAAAGATGTCGCTGAAGTCTATATCCCGATGAGGTCGACGCGGGGTTTTTCCGGCGCCTTTGAAATCTACTACGACATTACCGTCAAAAAGGCTGAGCTGAAGAAACTGATCGCGGTCAGTTCAGTGTTGAGCATTACGGTCTCAGTCTTGCTGCTCCTGATGATTTTGTTGGTTCTCTATAGGGCCAGCAAAGCAAGTGTGCGACGTCGGCTGGCCGAAGAGGAAGTGCGCCGGGCAAATAATAGCCTCGAAGAGCGGGTGTTGGAACAGACCTACGAATTGCAGATCACCCAGAATACCTCGATTGAGGCATTGGCAATTCTGGCGGAATCTTACGATGCCGACACCGGTGCTCATCTGGCGCGGATTCAGCGTTACGTCGAATGTCTGACCTCAGCGGTACAGAACCAGTCCTTATATGTCGAATACCTAGCGGGAAAAGAGAATTATGTTGAAGAGGTAACTCTGGCCTCGCTGCTGCACGATATCGGCAAGACGGCAGTTCCACAAGATATTCTGACCAAGCAGGGGCGGTTGACTGCGCAGGAATTTGACATCGTTAAAAAACACACGACGGTTGCGGGCGAGATTCTGGGGCGGGCTAACCAGTCCTTCTCCAGCCATTTCGGTAAAGACAGCTACTTGGCCTTTGCCCGTGATATTGCCCTGCACCATCACGAAAAGTGGGATGGCACCGGCTATCCGCATCAACTCAAAGGGAAGGAGATTCCCCTGTCGGCACGGATTGTCTCCCTGGCGGATGTCTATGATGCCTTGCGCAGTCGCCGGCCGTACAAAGAACCCTGGCCACATGCTGACGCCATGGCGGAAATTATCCGCTGTTGCGGCAGTCAGTTCGATCCGGAACTGGTTGATATCTTCATTGCCAATACCGACCGGATTGAAGAAATCGCCAACTTGCTGATGCCGACTTCCGAGCATGCTTCCGTGATAAACGAGTTGTCGCCAGCCGACTCAGCACCAGCGCCCGTCCACTGGGGGAAATACTCAATCTCAAAATGAAGCGTTTGTTCTAGCCCGTATTTCTTACAGTTGATAGCCATGCAGCCATTTCCGCACCGCATGACACTTATTTTTGAATAACCGGCCCATAGAGCGGACATGTGCCTTGGCAGCACACAAAATCACCACCTCCGCAGCCCGTTCTTGAGATAGTCGGGCCGTTTTTCAGAATGCAAGACACAGGTATCCCTTGCGCTGTCAAAAAACAGGAAAAAACTGGTCGTGCTTGATCCGCTAACAGCGAATCGGGATTTTTTGTAAATTCCCGATAACTTGGCGAAACAGTGCGGAACTTGCGACTTGCTGCTATCGAGTTGAGTACCGGGCTTAAGCGAGGCAATTCTGCAGATATCTGGCCGGTACCTGCGCCACCATTCGGCGATCGGATCGAGATAGGCAAGATAATCCTTGTCACAGAAAAAGTTCTGCTGGCGACGATTACCTCGTTGGGTGATGTGATGGGGGTAGCCGGGGCCTACAACGCGTGCAATTCTGGCCATACCCTCCCCTGACAAAGCATTTGGAGATGTCAAAGATAGATATACTGTCCCTGGAACTCTCACTACCACCGCTGACCCTGCCCCATTCCCTCTTGCAATCTTTTCTACCAAAGGGACAGGCAACTTTTGTACTTCAAAAAGTAGTCAGTCCCTAGACGTATCGCTTGACGTTACTATCGCCACGCGTTACTATTTACTCATGATTCTCAGCTTTGCCTGCAAACAGACTGAAAAGCTATACTACGGCCGTTTTGCCAAAAAACTACCGCCCGATTTGCAGCGCAGTGCGCAACGCAAACTGAGCCAACTCAACGCCGCGTCAACCCTCGACTTTCTTCGCGTACCACCGGGCAACCGACTTGAACAGTTGAGTGGCCAACGGGCCGGACAATGGAGTATTCGCATCAATGATCAGTGGCGCATTTGCTTCCGCTGGTCCGAGGGCAACGTTCAAGATGTCGAAATTATTGATTACCATTGAAGGAGCCTCAACATGAAAAAACGAGATCTACCACCGGTCCATCCGGGTGAAATTCTTCTCGAAGATTTTCTGAAACCCCTAGAAATCACCCGTTATCGTCTTGCAAAATCGATCTCTGTTCCCCAGCGCCGTATCGACGAGATTTGTGCCGGCAACCGCGCTGTCACTGCCGACACCGCCATGCGTCTGGCTCGCTTTTTCGGTTGCGATGCCCAAAGTTGGATGAACCTGCAAGCCGCATACGATCTGGAAAAAGCCGTACTCGAACTCGCCGATAAAATTGCCACCGAAGTCACTCCACACAATAACGCTGCTTAGGGCCTGACTCCATTTGGGAAAACCAGAGGGGCAGGCTCAACATCTAAACTTTCATAAAGAAAGGAGGGGGCCATGGCTCGACCATTACGCATAGAATACGAAGGAGCTTGCTAGCACATCACCGCCAGGGGCAATGCAAAAAAAAGACTACGAGCGATTCAAAGAATATCTGGCACATGCCCAGAAACGGTACGGTTGCTTACTCCATGTTTAAGCTACACTATCTGGCGCTGAATAATATCGCCAAGAAATGGAGCCGCCCGATCCGAGACTGGAAAGCCGCTTTGAATCGATTTTCAATCATGTTCGAAGACAGAATGCCTGTTTACTGACAACTATATTCAAACCATTTCCACAAACTGCTTTGCACCTTCAGTCATTCCTGAATTATCTCAAACCCTTTTTCGATAACCGTTCTGAACTCCGCACTGATCTGCGCCCAATCAAGCAGATCAACCCGAAATGGCAGGTCCGATTCGGCAAAGGCTTCACGCAGGTCGCTCAACTGCTGGTTATCGATTCTATCCTCGCCGACAATCACCAGATCAAGATCAGAATAAGGCTTGGTGCTGCCGTTGACCCGCGAGCCGAATACGCGCACTTCGCAGTCCGGAGCATGCTCTGACAGCAGTCGTTTAACGATCTCAAGTTCGTCGACGGCAAGGTCAATCATTTCGATCCTTGATGGCCTGCAACAGGGACTGAGCATCGGCATAGAACTTTTCGGCACTGGAAAAAATCTCGGCCGCGACAGCTTGATCATAAACATGCGAGGTCTTATTGCGCGCTTCGTGATATGCCCACCAGGCCTTGACATCGGTTATCAGAAGATTTTCGGCTGCAATCCGGAACAACTCCTTACGGCTGACCCCATCGACATAGACGCTTCCCAGATTATTCTCGAGCCAGCGCTTGCTGAATTTCCAGCAGAGTTCATAGGTAAATTCGAAGTTCTGAATAACCCCTGCCCGCATCAATTGCTGCGAGCCTTCATCGAGCTGTGCCATCAGTTCCTGATTATGCACCCGTTCCAGGCCTGCCTTCAGAGAGGCTACTGCCTTTTCCAGACTACCGAGTTCCAACATTAAGCCATTCCTTTCCCGCGAGGGCACTCAAACAAGCTAAATCCATAATCAACATACAGGAAATTATTGAATAGATACAGGCATGTAAATGAAAAACCATGGGGTCCAAAGCTCAACAATCAACAGAATGAGCTATGGCCCTCTCGGGCCAGTGGCGGGGTCCACTATGTTCAGGACTTCCTGTCCTTCTCGGCGTCGACACCCCTCCACTCGCTTACGCAGCCATCCTTGGCTGCTCATCTGACATTTAGTCAGCGCTCACTGCGCTTCGATTCCCGCCACCTCCACA
>JAAXQE010000194.1 GCA_012974425.1 Geopsychrobacter sp. | reverse complement strand
AACGGCCAGGGGCTGGTTGCCCTGCTGGCACTGGGGATTTTACGCCAGCATTCCATCCGTCAGTATCCGCTCGATTCAGCTGTCAGTCTGCATCTGCAGCTCGAAGCCATGAAACTGGCCTTTGCTGAGGCTGGCCCGCAGATCGGCGACCCGGAGCAGATGCATCTGCACAGCAAAACACTACTGGCGCCCGACCTGCTGGCAGAGTTGGCCGGGCGCATCGACCGGCGCAGGGCGCAGTGGCCGAAGCTGCAGCTGCCCGCTGGCGGTGGTACTGTCTACCTGACCAGCGCCGATGAAAGCGGCATGATGGTCTCCCTGATTCAGTCCAACTATTGCGGTTTCGGTTCGGGGATCGTCATCCCGCAGACCGGAATCAGTTTGCACAACCGCGGTTCCGGTTTCAGTCTGCTGGCTGGCCATCCCAACCGGGTTGCCGGAGGCAAGCGGCCCTTCCACACCATCATGCCCGGCTTTGTCACAGAACAGGGCCAACCGCTGCTGAGCTTCGGTGTGATGGGCGGGCATATGCAGCCTCAGGGGCATCTGCAGCTGATGGTGCGCATCTTCGATCATGGCCAGGATCCGCAAATCGCCTGCGATGCACCGCGCTGGTTTCTGTTCGAAGATGGCAGCGTCGGTGTTGAGCACGGTTTTTCTGCGACGGTTCTCGACAAACTGACCGCTCTGGGACACCGGATCCGTACCGATCTTCCCGCAGCCCTTTTCGGCGGCGCGCAGTTGATCCTGAAAACTGGCGACGGTTATCTGGCCGCCTCCGACCATCGCAAGGACGGACAGGCTGTGGGTTATTAGACTGCCCCGGAAGCCTCGCCATCCGTCAAGTCCGGCACACTGATAGCTCTGGAATATGAAGATGGACCGTCCTTACGGTTACTGAAAGTGGAATATGAAAGGGGCCGCGACATGTCCGCGGCCCCTCGGGATCCAGCTACTGACTAGTCTCCCGGTTAAAGTCCAAACCCGTCGCCATCTCTGAATGTCGGCAGTGCCGCCGAGTCGACGAATTCAACCCCGTCCCAGGTCGGCAGGGGAGACGGCATCAGCTTGATCTGGCCGGGATGCTCGATGTCCCAGCGCATCAGCATGGCGCGGTCCTCGTGCTGGGTGTTGTGGCAGTGTTCCATATAGGTCCCGGAGAACTCCCTGAAGCGGATGGCGATTTCGACGCTGTCGGTACTGTCATCCATGGTGCCGATGCGGTAGAGGTCCTTGCGTGCCCACTTCTCCCATTCGGGCGGGATTGTTCCGCCGCGACGCATGACGATCCCTTCTTCGAAATGGACGTGGACCGGATGGCTCCAGCCGCCGCCGTCATTGACAATCCTCCACACCTCCAGCGTGCCTTCGCCAGCAAATCCCGCCTCCGTGGGGCCGGTGGCAAGTTCAGGCGCCGCGCTCACCCGTCTGGGGTCCATGCCGAAGCCGCTGCCGCCGTCGGTCTGGATGGTCCAGGGCTTCTCGTCGGTGCCGTTACGATTGCCGAAAGTGAAGGTGCGGTGGCGCGCGTTGGCCAGCTTGATCGCATCGTCCGGATCGGCAGGATGGATGCGTAGCGGGATCATCGTTTTTCCGCCTGGTTCGAATTCGGCCGGATTCATGCTTAGATCCACTCCGGCGTAGGCCTGAACCCGCAGTTCCAGGAACTTACCGACCGTAGGATCACCATTGACCCAGACATCAAGCGAGCCGTCCAGGTCCTGATCCAGCGCCTGGGGCAGATAGACCTCGGCCAGAACATCCTCCAGCGGGATGCGGGCATTAGGTTTCTTGCCGTCATTATGATCCAGCACGTTGACAAAGTAGAGTTTGTCCCCGGGCTGGAGACCATGTTTGCTAAAGTCGACGATGATGTCGTAACGCTCGGCAATGCCTTGGGTCGGCAGCTGCCCCTTGTGGTCGAGAAGCAGGCCGTCGCCGTCGAGATCCATGCTGCCATCAAAGGGGATAGCATGTTCCATGATGTTGCCATCGTTGGCGATCATGTGGAAGGGAACGCGGTTGTAGGAGACACCTGAGGCTGTCGGACCGGGCATCTCGCCGGCCGCGCCTTGCACCTCTTGCACCAGCGCAATCGAGAAATAGCGCGACACCGAGCCGTTGAGGATACGGAAGCGATAGCTGCGTGCGCGCACATCGAGGTAAGGATGATAGAGCCAGTTGGCCAGCATCCGGTCACCCAGGAAACCATCGGTATTGAAGACATTGAACCACAACTGACCGGCCTGGTCCCAGGCCTTGGCGGCGACCAGCAGATTGATGTCATAGTCACGATTGCCCCAGGGCAGGGCCGTGCCGCTCGGGAAGCGCAGGTTGACCCCGTCTTCGAAGGTTTCGTTGCCTCGATCGAGGGCGCTGTAGTAGTTCATCATCGCCGCATTGCCCTTGTAGACGTTCTGGGCGGTGAAGTCGAGCATGTGGTCGTGGAACCAGTGGGTGCTCATGGTTTCGCGCCAGTCGCCGCGGATTTTTATCGAGCCGTTCTCGCAGGTCTTTATGTTCTGCGCGGCATCGTTGACGAAGAGTGTTTCGCCCGCCGCGCAGGGGAAGGCCGCCCGCGGGTCGGTAGCATCGGTGTTGATGGTATCGTGTCCGGCCAGCTGCATCGGCCAGCGGTAGTCGGAGAACTGCCCGGGGAAGAAGAAGGCGTTGGTGTAGCCGTCACTCTCGGCCGGGTTGTGACCGTTGTGCTCGTGGGTACTGAGGGTGTGCAGACCGAAGCCACGGTTGGCCGCCGGGTCGATCGGCAGGGCGTTATAATGGCGCGTCAGGATTCCTTGGCCATAGCGCGCCATGAGCAGCTTGGGCGGAAGGGTCCCGTCGAAGGTCCAAAGGGCCTTGTGATCCTGGACCGGCATGTTCGGGTGGATCCGGATCGCGACACCGTTGGTGGTGCCATCGACGGTGGGCCCATTAGGATCTGAGGTTCCGAAGACTTTGTGATAGAGCCCGCCGGGAGCGAATTCCCCGACGCTGTATTTGTGCAGTTGCCTGTCGTCACGGAAACCACCGTTCACCCGTGAACCTGCCTGGATGGTCTTGTAGAAAACCTGGGGGAAGAACTCATTCCAGCGCTGGTGGGCCCAGCCGCGCCCAGGAGGACGTCCTTCGGCGGGAGGCGTTACGAGCGGCCGGCCGAGGAAGGTGCCGATTTCCAGCTTCCACGGGTTCTCATCCAGGGTGTTGGCGAACTCGGTGGGGAAGGGTGCAATTCCCTCTTGGGCCAAAAAAGCCTCCAGGGCCGTGCCGGGGGGGGCGCTCATGGCAACACTGTTCGGATCCTGCTCGGGTGCGGGTCCGACCGCAGGCACCGGGAAGGACATGACCGGCGGCGCTACTCCAGCATCTAGCGGCTCGGTGCCGAACTCCTCGAAGCGCAGCATCTGCTGGCTGAACGACTCGGCGCCGAAGAGGGGGCTCGGTTTGCTGTTGGTCGGGATATTAAATACACCATCGGATTGTTGTGCGGCCTCAGGCACCGAATTGTTAGCTTGTGCATCGGTCTCGGTGCCGGTCACACCGCCCTCGAAGCCCCCTGCATTGGGGTGGGGCAGCGTAGCGAGTATATCTCCGGCGAATTGCTCACCGATGAGCGGCCCGGTGAAGGCGGACGGATCGTCCGCGGGTGGGGGGCCGAATAAGTCGCCGAGGAAGGTGAAGACGCTCTGCTGATCGTCATTTCCGGATCCCAGGTCGTTGTCCTGTCCGGTCCCGGGGCCGTCATCAACTCCGGTCACCCCGCTCCCGCTCCCGCCGTCGCTGCAGGCGATCAGGGCGAAAAGGCCAAAAAGGCAAATACTTGTCCCGAACCATCGTCTCAGTGTAGCGCCCATTTTTTACCTCCATTCAACCTGCCGGACTTCGTCGCCGAATTTGATTTTCATTCTTGCTTTTCTTTTACTGTGAGTATGGCGGCGGTTGGGGGATGATTCTATGGGGGCAAACTGAAAACAGACGTAGGAAATTGCTCCTTTGCGGGGGGGGAATGACTACCTCAAGGGGAAGCTTGCACCAAGTACGAACAGGATCCGCAAGGTCGGCTCCGACGGCAGATCTACGATCGCTGAAGACTGGGGGGATGAGGCGTTCTGAATCTCAGCTTTTCCAGATTTCCGGATCGATCAGGCCGATGCGGATGGCATATTTCACCATTTCGATGGGGTTACGCAGTTTGAGCTTAGCCAGGATATTGGCCCGGTGTTTTTCCACGGTCTTGGGGCTGATGCAGAGGATGTCGCTGATCTGGTTCGTTGAGTTCCCCTCGACCAGCAGCAGAAAGACCTGCCGCTCCCGTTCGGAGAGACTATGGTAGGCTTTGTCGACGGGCGCCTCCCGGCGGCTTTTCAGGTAGGTGCTGACTACGGAGGAGGTAATGGACGAACTCAGGAAGTAGCGGCCGGCGCGGGCGGCCCGGATGGCCGCCAGGATCTCCTCGCTCGGCCCTCCTTTAAGGATGTATCCCAGCACCCCGGCGTCGAGCAACTGGCGAGCGTAGGCCTCCTTTTCGTACATGGAGAGGATCACAACTCTGGTTTCGGGCGCCGCATCCTTGACCTGCTGCGCAACCTCCAGACCGCTCAGCCGGGGCATGGCGATGTCGAGCAGCAGGACATCGGGGTGATGAGCCCGGGTTTTCTCCAGGGCTTCCATGCCGTCACAAGCCTCATCTATTACCTGGATGTCGCTTTCGGTTTCCAGCAGTTGGCGCAACCCGCTTCGGACGATAGGATGGTCATCGGCGATCAGGACCCGGATTTTATTCATGTCATCTCCCTGGACTTAGGCGGTCGATAGGGTAGAAAGGCGCTGACAGCGGTCCCTCGGCTCGGTCTGGTGCTGATCTCCAGGTGTCCCCCCAGGGCGGTTATCCGTTCCCGCATGCCGACCAGACCGATGCCCCGTGGCTTACTGTCTACCGCGAGTTTTTGCTGCTCGAAACCCACCCCGTCGTCCCGCACGGTCAGGATGACCTCCGAATCCTCCCTCTGCAGTTCGATGTCGATCGTGCCAGCCTGGGCGTGCTTGATTGCGTTGGTGAGAGCCTCTTGATAGATCCTGAAGAGGGTGATTTCGCTCTCCGTATCCAGGCGCTCCCGCTCCAGGCCTGGAGCATGCAGACTGATCCGAAGATCAAGCACGTGCGGACGCAGGCCCTCAAGGTCGTATTCCAAGGCTGGCACCAGACCGGTATCGAGGGCCGGAGGTCGTAGGCGGGCGGTGACGCGGCGGATCTCATTACTGATCTGCGTGGTCAGGTCGATGAGTGTCCGGCATCGGCCAACATGCTTGGAATCCTTCAGGGAGTGCTTGAAAACTCCTATCTCCAGTTGTAGAACCGTCACCAACTGGCCAAGCTGATCGTGCAGGTCCCGGGCAAGACGCGCCCTTTCATTTTCACTCGCTCGGTCCAGTTGCTGCCAAAGAAGATGGATCTCGGCTTCGGCCTGCTTGCGCCTGGTGATGTCGGTGTGGGTGCCAGTCAGGCGGGAGGCCTTCCCCGACGCGTCCCATTCGACGACCCGGCCGCGGTCGAGAACCCAGATGTATTCGCCCCCTTTGGTCTTCAAGCGTTGTTCAGTCACATAATCGGAGCTCCGGCCCTCCATGTGGTCCAGCAGGGCCTGGACCGTTTTTTCTCTGTCCTCGGGGTGAATACGGCTCTCCCAGGTATGGTAACTGGCCTCCAACTCCCCCACCTCATAGCCGAGCATCGTCTGCCAGCGTGGGCTGAAGTAGACCTCATCGGTGGGCAAGATCCAATCCCACAGCCCGTCGTTGGTCGCCTCGAGGGCGAACTTCAGGCGTTGCTCGCTTTTTCGCAACTCCTCCTCTATCCGCTGCCGTTGGTGCCATTGGGCCTGGAAGGGGCGGAAGAAGAGAAAATAAGCCGGCAGCAGAACCAGCAGCATGGAGGCCATGTCGAAAAAAACCTGGGCCGGTTGCGAGATCGGGGGCATGTTGGACAGGAGCAGCCGCTCCCCTACCTCGGCGAGAAAGATGACGAGGAGCACCACCCACATCAATCTGCCGGGGGAGATGTCGAGCAGCGGGTGCTTCGACGATGCGTTCGGAGGGGTCATGGCTTTGGTCTCGTTTAAGTCGTTAAGATCCGTAGAATCTATTAACCGAACACCGCTGAAGACTGTCAGGGCAATCTAGTCTTCAGCTTCAAGCTTAATTTGTCACTTGTGTGTCAGTATATCATCAAGGGGGGCAAAAACAGCGCAGATGGCGTATCGATCGGCATGAAAGCGCACCCGGCCCTGGCTTGTCAGCAGAGAGGGCGATGCTTTTTGCTGCAGGATTTGCAAGATCGGTTAGGCTGAACGGGGGGAAGGGGAAAAGGGCGATGAGCGGAATGGCATTGTCGCTGGGCGGATCGCTGATGCAGGCTTATCATGAAATCTGAGCACTGGATTATCCGGCAGGCTATGGTGGAATATTGTCGGCTGGATACTTTGGCGATGGCCAAAGAAGAGACCATAAACTGTCTACCAGCGAATTCAGTAGATGGTGGGGAACTTGAGCATGAAGAGGGGGCGCGGCTACAGATTCCGTTTTGGGGTAAGTGTCGACGCGCCCCCTTCTGCTCTCCAGCCTCTGTTTAGGTCATAGCTCCGTGACTTTTCGGGCCATTGCATCAAGCGGGAAACAAGCCGTTTCAGGCTGTCCTCGCTGTTCTCGGAGCCTGCCCTTCTGCAGCGCAGCTTGCTCGATTACGAGAGTACGCCGTAACAGTTCCCAGCCACTCTGACGAAATTCTCCTCCTGCTAAGGGAGGAGAGCGAAAAAATCGCTGTACAGAATCGTGTCGCCATGTCCGCCTGCGATGATAAAGGCCGGATTGTTGAGGCTGTTGTTGATGATCGCATCATTCAATTCCAGCGCGCCGGCACCGGCGGGGCCTCCGGGGCTGAATATATCGCTGACAAAGATGACGCCTGCATTTTCGACAAAGATGATGACCATATCCGCCGCATGGCTGGTGGCGACCGGCAACACCGTCACCGCGCGCAGCACATCCGCGATTCTGGTTGAACCGCCCGCAGGCACAACCTGGAAACTGGCCGCAACCGGGTTCAGATCCAGAGCGTCGGGTAGTATGGTCGTGTCGGTGCGCTGCAGCATATCGCGATAGAAACTCTCGGCCGCGTCATGTACAACGACGCTGGCGCCCTGTTCTACAAACAGGCGCGTCCCGCCGGCGTGATCCGCATGATGATGGGTATTGATCACATGGGTGATCGGTTTTCCGGGTATATTCGTATTGATCCAGTCAATGATGGCACCGGCCCGCAGGTCGTGGAGCACGCCTTCCACCATCACGACACCGTTTTCCTGTTCTATCACCAGGGAGTTGTTCGGAGGATTCACCAGGTGGAAGACGCCGGGGGCAATCTGGACCGCATCTACGGCGGTGTGACCGCCATCCTTGATAAACCCGAGCGCGGCGAAGGATTGTAGATACTGACTGGTGCGTTTCCCGCGGTCGGCCAGGCTCATATCATGGGCCGGCGTAATTCCAGCCGGAATATCAAACGAGCTGCCGGCCAAGGTGGGATTAACCTCGATCGTCGTGCGGGTTTCCTGATGAATCGTCTCACCCGCCAGCGCAATGCTCACCTCGGTCGGAAAAGAGAGCGTCCCGAAGGTCTGCCAATTGGCATAACTGACTTCCAGGGCAACGTCCCTGCGATTGTAATCCAGCTCCAGCGTTTCGAGGCGCGCAATGAAATTGGTATTTGGGTCTATCGTCAGGCTGAGGGGATGGACCCCGTCCTGCATCCTGAACTGGTTCCCCATGTTTTCAATCATCAGACCAGGGTCTGCCAGGATCTCTTTTAAAATGAGATGCGGATTCAGCAGGCGTTGCAGCTGGATGATTGAGGCCCAACGGTCGGAGCTCATAGCCTGGATGCTCGGCGGACTGAAGTTGCGGTCCTCACCCTCGATGAAGCCGAGCAGACCGACAATGACTTCACTGACCACACGCTGGACCCCCACCGCCTGGCGCAGGTAGTCCAGACGGATGTTGCCATTGGCAACGTCGTAGGCCATCTCCAGGGTAAAGGACCCGGCGGGTTCAACGCTTACGCCCGGCGCAAAGCCTTCATCAAAAATGCGGCGATCCCCACTGGAGGTCAGTGAGAATGCCGTTAAATTCGTCAAGGCTGCCGCCCCACCGGTGGCCGCAAGGGTCCGGTCGAAAGGGGTCGAGCCGGCATTACCACCGTTGGAGCATGCGACGGCCATGAATAAGAGACTCAGCACCAGCAGGTAGCATAAAAACGAACTCTTATAAGAAGATGTCTTCATGTTTGTCTCCCTTTACGGTTGGAAGTATTCTGGCCGCTTGTTATTTGAACCGGTAGACATTTTAATTGATAATAGATCGAATTGCCGAGCTCTGGGAAGGTCACGCCGGCGTGTGCGATGATATCCGACACACATTCTAGAGAAGGGGTGTTGTGGGGACTGTCGGTACCAGCTTGACTTGGTCACCGGCAGTATCGTTTCTTGCCTTGTCCGGTGTCAGAACAGGCGCCGCAGGATTTATCGGTCGCTGGGATCGATTTCGATGGTTTTTCCGGCAGATGCGTCGCGCTGAAAAATATTCGGCAGGTCGATCCCGAAATATTTGAGACACATCAGCAGCAGGGCCACCGCCGCCGCTTCGTCAAGGTTGCCGATAAACGGGATATTGTCCGGAATAAGCTCAATAATTCCCGCGCCGGGGTTGAAAAGATAGATGGCGGCAAACAGGCCCAGGCAGAAGATAGCTAGTTTTTTCATGCCGGCAAATCCTTGGGTGGGGAGGGAAGGATAACCTGATCAATTATACCTCAACAGGACCTGAACGCACACCTCTGACGTTGCCCACCGAAGCTGTGCCGTCCGGGGGATTAACAGCATGCAGAGGGGTCGCGGCGCTTGGCGACGCCGGCGGCGGGCAATTCCGAGTCGGCGACGCGCTGTGCTGCGTTGCAAGGGATGGTTTGAAAAAGTTTAGATGTTGAACCTGCCCCCCTGGGTACTCCCGAGACAGTAGGTGATAAAGTTACCCATATGACTCCCATTTTTGACACGGGAGCTTTCAGCAGCTAAACGCCACCGACAGATCCGGGTTAAGGAGGTCGCACCATGGCTCGCCTGCTCCAAATCGCTCAGCTCGGTCATCCTGTCCTGCGGCAACGGGCCGCCGAGGTCGGGGATGTTCACGATCTGCCCCTCCAAGCCTTGATCGACGACATGCTCCAGACGGTTGCCGATGCCAACGGGGTGGGCATCGCCGCCCCGCAGGTTTATGAATCCAGGCGCATTTTCATCATCGCTTCCTGGCCCAACCCGCGCTATCCCTATGCCCCGAAGATGGAGCCCACCGTCCTGATTAATCCCGCAATCACCTGGCAGTCCGAGGCGACCGAAAAAGATTGGGAGGGTTGTTTGAGTATCCCCGGCATGCGCGGCCTGGTCCCACGGCACAAGGCCATCCGGGTCAGGTACCTTTCCCGCGACAATGAACCGCTTGAAACCGAATACAGCGGGTTTGTCGCCCGGATCGTCCAGCACGAATTGGATCATCTGAATGGCATTGTTTTTCTCGATCGGGTGGAATCGACCAGGGAGCTTGTCATGCAAAAAGAATGGCTGAAGATTGTGGCTCGACAGGGGAGGGCTGAATAAGGATCAGGGTATTAGGGCGGTGCGGACCGGGCTGAAGGGGGGGAGGCAGGTGGAAAGCGTCGCTACAAATCGGCATGGAGCGGGAGATGAAAGCCCTCCGGATCGAAATGGTTAGCGACCTGCCATGGCCTTGAGTCATGCGCCGGGCCAGCCAGATTCGAGTTGCAAGCATCACCTCTCGTAAGGTGGCGTACTTATTCATTTGAATCGCGCCCGACAACCCTCAATGGGCGGGGCGCAAAACCAGATCCAGCTCCGCCGCCGTCGCGGCCGGAGTGGGGTAGTGCTGGGTGATCAGGGTCTGGAAGCCGGGCGCCGTCACCCGGATGTGTATGTGTGGCGGGCGTCCGGGATAGGGGGACGGATAGTTGCTGGCAAAGCGATAGGCGCCGGTGGCGGCGGAAACTAGTGTGGCGCGATGATCGTCATCATAGTGGCCGTCCGAGCCGGTCAGCCACAATTCGATGCGGGCCGCGGCGATCGGCGTACAGTCTGCCGCCGACCTGACAACTCCGCTCAGCAGATAGCCCTCGCCAACCGCTGTTCGAAGCGGGGCGTCCGGCTTGTACATGGGCCCCAAGCCATCTTCGCGGGTCGGTTCACACCTCATGGTCGACTCCTTTGCGGTTATTGTTGTGGCGGTCATCACTGCTGCCGCCAGCAGCATTGCTGTTGCGAAGATCTTCATATCCAGAGTATAGCATTTCAGCCTCAAGCCCATGCGCACTGGGGGGCAGGTTTGCCATATAGATATTCTCGTCTATTCTCAATCCGCGCCCCGCAAACCCGGAATCGATTATCCCGGTGCCCTTTATCATGTCATCCCGTCTTCTTCGATGAGGCCGACCGCTGTCGCTTCTGTCTTCTGCTCCAGGAAGGGGCGGCAATGCGCGAATCAAGGTCATGGCCCAGAAACCACCGCCAATCGAGACCATACTTATTATCGCGCCGTACAGGCTCACCGCCATGACGCTGATAAACCACCTGGATCTGAGGTTCAACCGCGGGGAGAGGCTGATTGTTTCTCATCCACAAATTTCAAGCGCGCGGCGCTGCTCCCCTCGCGCGGCAGCAGCTTGACCGGCGGATACTGCCCGATCAGGGTCCGATGCCACCAGCGACCGTTGGTCCGCTTTTCACTCCGGTTACTGAAGCGGTAGCTGTAAATAAGCAGCCGCAGGTAGCGCGGAGGTCGTTCGAAGGGCACCCGATGCAGCAGCCTCTGCACCGCCGGTTCGCCCTGCAGCAGGCGCAGCATCAGAGTCAGCACCCAGGGCTCCAGCCGTTCGGGATGGAGTGCGGCAAACCACAACTGCCAGTCGAGCCGCGGCATATGCGGTGCTGCCTGCCGCGGTGCCCGCTCGCAGGCTCCCGGTTTCCAGCGGAATTCATAGGCCTGCCACTGCTCGAGGTCGTTGCTTCCCTCGAATACCAGTTCCAGACGTCGGGTGGTCATCGCTGCAAACAGGCCGTAGGCGTTGGAAATCGGCGCGCGGGACATCAGGGCCATAAAGCGATTGTCGCGCGCTGGCGCGTAAAACAGGCCGACCAGTTGCAGTAGATTGAGCAACAGAAAGACCAGAAACAGCAGGCTGACGGCCAGCGCTGCCGAGGCGGCGTCCGGTGGCCCTGGCAGCCAGCCGAGCCATTGTTGCAAGGGACCGAGATAGCGGCCGTCAACCAACGGCAGCAGAAGCACCAGGGTCAGCAGGTTGAAGAAGCCGTAATTGCCGCTCAACATGATCAAAGCCTGAAAGGCAACGCTGAGCAGCACCCCCAGCAGGCGCAACGGCGCCGTTAGCAGAAACAGCAGCGGCACCAGCAGTTCGAAAAAGAAGGTGGAAAGGGTCGAGATCGATTGCACCCAGTGCGGCAGCTGATGGGCGTACCAGCCGAAGCGGTTCGGCAGCGGCTGAGTCTGGTAGTGGTAGTCGAGAGCGCGCAGTTGCCGCCAGTTAGGATCGCCGCTGCTCAGCTTGACCACGCCGGCCGAAATCATGAAGCGGAAGACGAAGCACCAGTAGACCGCCAGCATCAACGGGGTCGGCGGCGTGACCAGCGCGTAAAAGATGCTGATGAAACCTGTTTCGAGCAGCAGCGTGTCCCACTGGAAGGAGAGAAAATCGCGTCCGACCACGACGAAGGAGAGGTAGGCCGCCCACAGCAGCGCCAGCATCAGCGGCGGCCAGAGGCCAAGGACCAGCAGCAGGGCGCAGACCAGGCCCGCCCAGGCGGTGCCCTGCAGCCAGCGGTCGCTGCTGCCGAACCAGAATAGACTCGGCAGCAGCCAAAATCCTCGAGCGCCCAGACGGACGCGTAGCGGTTGCAGGCAGTCGGCGATCGGCAGCAAGCCGCGTCGGGCGTAGAGTCCGGGCAACTGGCACAGCAAGGAGCTGAAGGCGATCAGGTAAACCAAGCCGAGCAGCCTCAAGAAGAGCCACTGATTGAACCAGAGATCCGGGGCGGGCAGCAGCAGTTCCATCAGTTCTCCTCCGACTTGCTTGCACAGTCGAGAAAACGCCGGCGCAGTTCCGGGCTCGGCAGCAGACAGAAGTCGCTGCGCCCGAACCAGCGCCTGCGCTCGGCGGCGATCCAGCGATAGCCGGCGTCGCGCAGGCGGCGCGGCAGATAGCGCAAAAGCGCCAGTGCCGGCCAGGCTCCGGACAGATCGCGGCTGATCTCGAGGGCGGCATCACTGCGCAGGTAGGCCTTATCCCGTGCGATCAGCACCATGGTTTCGGTCTGCAGATCTTGCAAGGCATAATCTGCCAGGAGTCGCTCGCCGATCGGCGACTGCAGCGCCGCAAAAAGGAAGCGTGCCCCGGGATCGCGCCGGATGATAAACCGCACCGCTGCCGCGCAGAGGTTGCATTCGCCATCAAAGAGGATGATCGGGCGTGCTGCCATGGCTACTCCAGATCCAGGGTTACTTAAAAGGGCCCGGTTGCTTGCGCCTTTTTCGTTCTCCCTTCATCTTAGCGGAATTGTGCCTGCGGCGGGGAGGCCTGCCACCTGGTCGAATTTATCGCGTTTTGCCCCGTCTGAAATCCCGTAACGCAGGTTGTAGATCTTCTTGAGACCACTTTCAATCACCATACGCCAGGCGACGGTACTCCGATTGCCGGTGGCAGAGTAAATCAAAATATCCTGATTTTTGTCCGCTGCCAGTTTCTGAATATTCTGCTGCAGCACCTGCACCGGCAGCAGATTTGCCCCTTGAACATGGCCCTGCCGGGCCTTCCTGGGTGCTGATATCCAGAATCAGCGGGCTGCTATTCTGTAAAATCTTATCCGCCTGCACGGGGATCGCACTGGCGAAGCGGTTAAGGTCGCTAAGCGATGGCTGGATATAGTCACCGCGAAAGATGACAAAATAATTCGTCTGTCCCGCTCCAATCGTCAGCGAGCGCAGGCTGCCAAACCAAAATATGACCCCTCCCCACCAAGCTATGCGGAATATCTTTGGCCCGAGACTCAATGGTTAAAGGAGAGTCTACGGGGTCGACCAGCGCATCCTGTAGATGGCGGGGCGGCTCTTGAGTTGGTGAATTCTTCTTGAAGGGGGTGTCGTTCAGGGGGTCAGTGGCTCCTTTGTGCAAGCTCACTTGGACTTGAAATGCTGCCCGTCATTTGTATCATCCGGTGGGTCGACCGGGATGGTGTCGATTCTGTGACTCTGTAAGTAGACCTGACCCCGTATTCCAACCATCAGCAACCTTAGCTGCATGGCTTGCTCTTGCGCAGAGATGCGCTAGGCTTACGGAATCGAGTGCTGCTCGTCACCTGCTGCGGGAGCATGGTTAAACCGGGGGTGGGCGCAACGAACAATGGAGTGCGGTCATGGGATTCTGTTCAAGGCTGGTGAAAAGTGCCTTTCACGACAACAAATTCATTCCGGAAGATCTGCCGAAATTTGAGGCCAAACTCTTCTTCGAGGGGCCGCAGCGTCGGGCTAACCTGGAGCGCTTTACGGTGCTGCTGGGGCTCTCTACCATCATCGCCACCTATGGTGTGCTCAGCGCTTCGGTCGCCACGGTGATCGGGGCAATGATCATCGCCCCCTTGATGACCCCGATCATGGCCACTGCCGCCGGTCTGGTGATGGGTAACATGGAGCGCGCCGCACGCTCCATGGTCTTGGTCGCCGCCGGGGTTAGCGGAGTGGTCGGCATCGCCTGGCTGATTGGCACCATCCATCCGGGTATTATCTCGTTTGATACCAACAGCCAGATCGCCGGCCGTATCTCCCCCAGCCTGGCCGATTTGAGCGTGGCCCTGGCTTCGGGGGCGGCTGGCGCCTTTGCCATGAGTCGGGATGACATCGCCGATTCATTGCCGGGGGTCGCCATCTCCATCGCCCTGGTGCCCCCTCTGTCAGTGGTCGGCATCGCTCTTTCCGAGGGTGCCTGGCTATCCGCCTGGGGCGCCATGCTGCTCTTTATGACCAATTTTCTCTCGATTCTGCTGGCCGGCGGCGGAATTCTAACCCTATTGGGACTGGGCCTGGCCGCCACTCAGGAACTCCATACTGGGGCGCGCCGCCAGGCTTTTGTCTATATCGCTATCGGTATCCTGCTCGTCGCCATCCCCTTGGGCTTGACCTCCATCACCGTGGCCAAGGAGAGTTTTGCCGAATA
>JAAXQE010000193.1 GCA_012974425.1 Geopsychrobacter sp. | reverse complement strand
CCATCCCCTTGGGCTTGACCTCCATCACCGTGGCCAAGGAGAGTTTTGCCGAATATAAGACCAGGCACCTGACCCAGGAGTGGTTAAGTCGCACCGATTTCGATATCGTCGATATCGAGGCCGATGGGGACCAGATCAAGGTCATCATCAACGGCGACGGAGAGCCGCCCCCGCTGCGGCAACTCGGCACTGATCTGCGCTCGACCCTCAATCCCCGGGTCAAGGTCCGACTCAGGGTGGTCCCCTCCCAGAAGCTGTTTTTTCCCGAAACTCCTGTCGATTGAGTGCACCGTCTGAACGGACAGCGCATAACTGAAGAAGACAGTTTTGCACACCACTTGCGTTTGCCAGCGGTGCCGTTTTGGTTGGTCAGGCGTTGTGGCCTTGCCAGGATTACCAAATTCAAGATCTTGGATCACTTCGGATTACCAGGACTTGCAGAAGCAGTCGACGCAAAAGGGACTGTAGATGAAGGTTCGTTGTAACGGGCTAACCGACCACTGCAACTGACCCGGGCTGTAATCAGCTTGACGATTACCGTGTGATCGATTTAGGGGGGCGACCAAAGATAATCTCCAGTTTTGCGCTCAAAGAGGTTACGGGGTCGAAATCTTCCTCCCTGGGGAACTGGACGGCCGGCTGTAGTTCGAAGTAGAGCCACTGCTGGTAGATTTTGCGGCGAAAGGTCAGGCTCAGCAGCGAGGAACTGATCTGATGTTGCGGATTGAGATCGGCAAAGATGCTCGCCCGCCATTCCAAAGAGTTGCGGTCGCTGAGAACGTGGTAGAGGAAAAAGCCCTGACTGAGGTTCTGATCGTTGGTGTCGGCCAACCAGCGCCCCTGAGTCGAGGCGCGAAACGAATGCTGTTGGCTGATGGCCCGCTCGAAGTTGAGTCCTGCCGTTGCTCCCAGCCCCTGTCGACTGCGCCAAAAGGGCGAAATGACCAGGCGCACCAGCCAGTTGTCGATAAAAAATGAGCGCCGGGCTCGCGCCCGGACAAAGGGATCGGGAGGGATATTGATTCTGACCCCGGCCGAAGTATGCAGGTTCCATTTCTGGCTATCAAGCAGATAATAGCGCAGTGCCATCGAATCTGCCACTCCGTCCTGGGTGGGAATCGGGCTCTCGCCCTGCACAGCCGCCGGATCCTCGTCTGCGGCCTGGTCTTCCAGCGGGTCATCATCCGTATCACCGCTGATCACCAGGTGGAGCTTCTCGTCAAGCTGGGGGAGGCGGATTTTCATCCTGACATTGGCCTTAAAAGAGCTCGCTTCTTCGTCGAGAACTCCCAAGAGATTCAGCCGAATCCGACTGCCGGTGGATTCTTCCTCGATCCGCTGGTTACCGAAAAAGTTGTCGATCCGATTAAAGGTTCTGGTGACCTTTTCGGAGGCGGGCAGATGGATCTGTTCCAGCATGACAACCGTCCGGCTGCTGTTGTTGGGAGCCGGTGCGGGCTGCTGCTCGGCGGCCTGTAGCGCACTTGCCAGGCAGAGCAGCACCAGCAGCGCAGCGTAGAGACCCCCTCCAGATCTGAGCAATCGCTTGGATATTCGCTCCATATTCCGCCTCCGTGCCGGTTATGGTGAGACTGACTTAAGACTATCCCGATCCAGATATGGCGTAACACCGAGCGGCAGATGCTCGGCTTTACCGGGTTTACATGCATTCTGCTAAGCGCCTCATCTCACTTACGCCCTTGCCTGGATTGGCTGACCCCGCTAGGAGGCTGTCGGACTATTCACGACCCGGCTGCAAATTCGGCCATTTGGCCCATATTTCA
>JAAXQE010000098.1 GCA_012974425.1 Geopsychrobacter sp. | reverse complement strand
TCGCAACAGAACAAGGATCTCTGCCAAGAGCACTTGTCGCCTCCGGGAATAACCGCTATGATCCTCCCTTAACTGACTAAAACTAGATGTCACTTCCCCTTAGACTGCAAAATAGTTGGAACCATAGATGAACAAGCCCCCCACCCACCGCCGGAGTCCGCTGATCAGCGCACTGGTTTTCATTCTGGTGCTAACGGCAACCCTGTTACTGGTTGCCCTTTTCCGGCTCGATATCGGCTCATACAAGCAGCAACTAGCAAAGCAACTGGAACAGCAGTTGAATAAACCGGTCAAACTCGGAGATGCATCCCTTAGCCTTCATAACGGCATTGCCCTAGATTTTCGCAATCTGCAGATTGGCGCGGACGCTGAGTTCAGCCTGCATATTCCCCAGCTGAGTATCATCCTTAAACCGCTGGATCTTCTGTATGGCAGGATTGTCATCAAACAGGTTATTCTTGATGCGCCTAGCCTTAAACTCCGCCTGCCGCTAATGCCGGCCAACTCGGAAATGAACCTGGATAAGCTCGGGCTAAAAACCTTGCAAGTCAGAAATGGCACCGCCCTCATCACCCTGCCGGACGACCACCCCCCCCTACGCATAGACAATTTCAATCTGGTTCTCCACGTGCTCAGCAAAGGGCTGATCAGCCAGCTCGCTGTCACCGCGAACCTTTCCCAAGCTGGACAAAATGCCGAGCTGCACAGCTTTCTCGAGCTGTCCCGCCAGCACCTTGGTCAGGCCTGGCGGCAAGGAGAGCTGCGTGGCAATATTTCGCTGAACAACCTACAACACAATTTCCTGCAAAGTCAGACCGCATCAGAACCTCTACGCCGATACAACCTGCGGGTCGGAGTCCAAGGCGTGCCAGCCGACAAAGTCCTGCTTGAGGCCTCGCTGATCGACAACAGCACCGACGCTTCCCTGTTCAACCTGGCGGCTGACTGGCAATCAGCACCCGCTGATGACAGCTTCAAAAACCTGAAACTTGGCCTGGCTGGCGTTCCACTAACCGGGAACCTGCGCCTCAATCGCCAGGGAGACGAACCTCAACTAAGCGGTCAAATTGAACTGGCAAACATCGGGATCAAAACCCTGCTGGCCCAAACCAAGACCAACCCCTCCCTGGCTAAACTGTCTGGAGAGATCGAAAAACTCAGGTTATCGCTCAATGGTCCACTCCATCCAACCGAGGCCAACCCTTTCTCCCCCCTACAGTCGGCCTCTCTGAAACTCAACGATCTGGCCTATCCTGTTGGAGCAACCAACCTTACAGCGACCGGGATAGTGGTCGAGATAGAGAACGCGCAGCTCAGTCTAAAGGAGGGGCATGGACTCATTGCACAAACCCCCTTCAGCTTCACTGGCTCTGCCAGCCTTCTCAAGCCAAAGACCCCGGTGGTTGATTTTTCGCTGCAGAGCACACTTGACCTGCAACAATTACGACGCGAGTTCCCATCCCCCTTTCTGAGTCGCCAAACCCTGAGTGGCAAGGCCCCACTAAATTTCACCCTGCATGGTCCGACAGATTTACTTAAATCAGGCCTGAAAATCGATCTATCACAAACAAGCTTTACGCTTGGGAAATTACTCGAAAAAGAGCAGGACGTTCCGGGTTTCGTTGAAATCATGGCTCAGCTAACCCCCACGGGCCTGACTATCGACAAGGCCGATTTCAACATCGCAAAAACGAAGCTGCAGCTAGCCGGGAGCTTGAGCCGCAAAGGCGACAACTGGTCTGGGGAAGCGCAACTCGCACCGCTGCAACTTGCAACCCTGCAACCCGTTTCACAAATCTTCAACTTCTTTAAAATTCAAGGCGAGGCCCAAGGGCAATTCCAGTTAAAAGAAATCGGCGGCTGGGAGGGAGAAGTCAGTATCAAACAGGGCGGGGCACACTTGACTCAGGTTTTAAGCGACCTCAACGATGTTAATGCCAGCCTACAACTCAACTCAAACGGCTTTGACCTGGGAAGTATCGATGCGCGCCTAGGGGAATCTGCAATCAAGGTCACTGGCGGCCTGAGCAACTGGAAATCGCCCCTGCTCAACCTGCATGTAACCGGCAAAGAGGTGCGCGCCCAGGACCTGATCTTCACTAACCGGCAGATGAAGCTACAGGACCTGGACGGGCAACTGTTGATTAGTTCCGGCGGCATCGCCTTCGACTCAATCCATGTCACGGTCGAAAATAAAACAACGGCTAGAATAGATGGTCAGATGCGTGGCTACCACTCCCCCTACACCTATTTGGAAATCAGTTCCGAAAAGGCAGACATTCTCGACGTCATCCAGCTTTTTTCTGGACCAAGTCGCAACACCAAAGGCAGCAAATCGCAGAACAATGCGGCCCTCGAAATTAAGGCCCAGGTCACCCGGGGTAAACTCGGCAGCTTCTCTTTCACGAATGCCGAAGCAACGATCAAGGATCGCAACAATATATTCACCATCTTCCCGCTCGATCTTAACCTTGGCACCGGCACAACGAGCGGTCGAGTAGAAATCGATAGAAACCGCAACAATCTGCTGAAAATCTCTGGCCATGTCCAGGGGTGCGATGCGGACTCTACCTATGAAATGCTATTCGAAAAACATGGGATTTTCCGCGGGACCCTGAATGGGGACTTCTATCTGGAAGGGGAAGAGATCGGCGCTAAATTCTGGAAGACCGCGAATGGCGGCGGGCACCTGCAGATAAAGGATGGCGCAATGCGTGAGCTTAAAGGCTTTGCGCAGATCTTCAGCCTGCTCAATGTCTCGCAACTCTTCAACTTCCAGCTCCCCGACATGGACAAGGAGGGTCTCCCGATTTCACGGTTGAAGACGAGCTCCCGCGTGACCGACGGAATTCTGCACTTTGATAATTTCAGCATCCTCAGCCCGGCAATCAACATCTCTGCGGTTGGGACCATAGACAGTTTGCAAGGGACAATCGACAGCACTCTCGGCATAAAGCCACTCCGCACGGTCGACATCATTCTCAGCCGGGTCCCTCTTTTTGGCTGGGTCCTGACAGGCGAGGAGGAAGCACTGATCACCGCCCTGTTTACCCTGAAGGGACCGCTCGGGAATCCGAAGGTTGGTGCGGCCCCAGTCTCTTCGGTTACGAACACCGCCCTCGGCATCATCGGCCGAACCCTGGGGCTCCCCTTCAGGATGCTTCAAAAAACCGGAGAATTCCTAACCACACCGCCACGTCCTGGCGAGGACGTGCATCCAAAAGATACCGAAAACAGCGACTGACTTAGATTCAGCCCTTGTCTCCGATGTAAACCGTGGCAATCCCCATAGTCAGATCAACGTAACGCGTGCCGACAAACCCTGCAGCGTTCATCATTGAACTGAAATCTTCCTGGGCAGGGAATTCAAGAACAGAATCAGGCAGGTACTGGTAGGCGCTGCGTTGCGAGAAGAGGCCGCCGATTGCAGGCAGAAGGTGCTGGAAGTAGAAATAATACAGGCCTCGGAACAAGCGACTGCGCGGATTGGAAAACTCCAGGATGACTGCGCGCCCGCCAGGTTTCAACACCCGCAGCATCTCGCGCAAACCCTGCTCCCGGTCGACCACATTACGAATTCCAAAGGCGATGGTAATTGCATCGAAGCTGCAATCCGGGTGGGGGATCGCCTCACAGGGAGCGTTGACCAACATAATTCGCTGCCCAAAGGGAGACTGGTCGAGCTTCTTCTGTCCCTGGACCAGCATTCCCTGGGTAAAGTCCTCGCCGACAATCAGCACCGACGAATCGGTACGCCCGGCAATCTCCAATGCCACATCGCAGGTCCCGGTCGCGATATCGAGAACCCGGCCACCTACCGGAATCTGCAATTGTGCAACGGCATAACGACGCCAGCGGCGATCAATACCAAACGAAAGTAGACGATTGAGTAGATCGTAACGGGGTGCTATGGTGTCAAACATCTTGCGGACACCACGCCCCCTGTCGGACAGTTCAAACATAATTAATCTCCTGACAAACCAACGGCAACGGCCTGTTTTCTATCACAGGCGGTCGCAGCAGGCCACAAAAAGAATGAACCAAGCATCAGAACATAACAACGCGCCGCTACTGGTTGCCGCAGCAGTGATCATCGAAGCGGGTAAAGTTCTTATCACCCGACGTCCCGAGCATAAACCCCAGGGCGGGCTATGGGAATTCCCCGGCGGTAAGCTTAACCCCGCGGAATCCCCTTCTGAAGCCTTACGTAGGGAGATTCGCGAGGAACTCGCGCTGGACATCAGCGTAGAGAAAATTGTAGATGCTCTTTATTACCCCTACCCATGGGGTGCCGTCCTCATCCTGGCCTACCGATGTCGCATAATCGAAGGGGTTCCACGCAATATCGAAGTTTCTGAACATCGCTGGGTTCCCCTCAATGAACTAGACCAGTTCGAACTCCTCCCTGCCGACATCCCGCTCATCAAGCAACTTCAAGAATCTGCATAAAACACAAGTCCTCACACTTGCAATCAGCGCTTCACCTGTTAAACCTATAATCGTCCCAATAAAACAAGGCAGCAAAAAGAGGCGCTCCACCCTCGACTGAGCAGCGACCAAGCCGCAATGAGAAAAGTCGTTTCCCCTAGCAGATGAGGACGACCCAATCATGACCGCCAGCATCATAACCATTCTCCAATCATCCAACCCTCGCTATGCCTCAGATCTTATAACATTTACTG
>JAAXQE010000160.1 GCA_012974425.1 Geopsychrobacter sp. | reverse complement strand
TTGGCAGCGAGCCTGGCACAGAACAGTGTTTCGACGAAAGAGGCACGGTGTTTTGGCTACAAACGCTCCGCGCCGCCAGGAGTGTAACGCCCCTGTGGAGAAACCAGCATATAGCGAGAGGAAAGATTCCGCATGATCCGCGCAAGCGGCAGATCGCCAACCTGAACCCTCAGGCGGCTGTGATTATCCGTCAAGGTCTTGAGCAGAGTCAAAAACAGCAACCCGACCAAATACCTCGGAGCATGACCCGGTTGAGTGCGCCGGGCGAATGGATGCGGGGCTTGCGCGGCATAAAGCAGAGCAGAACAGCATCTTGCAAAGAGTACAAGCCTGACCCAGGCCCGAAGGGTTTGACAGGCCTTCACAGCTAAGAGTAGTCTGCGCGGATAATTCATATCCAGCCCTTGAATCGACCAGCCAGGCATAGATTCAACTCAAAAGAGATATCGCAATGAGAAAAAAGCAGAATCCAAAAGCCGCCAAAGAGATTATAAAAATCAGCATCGACGCTCTTGATCAAGATGGGGTCGGTCAGGGTCGCTACCAGGGGCAACCGGTCTCGGTTCCCGGCGCCTACCCGCAGGAGATCGTGCTTGCCACAATCGAACATCATGGTCAAAAACGGATCGCGGCCCTGCTGCACAAGGTGCTGCGCCGCGCCCCGCTACGCCGGGCAGCCTCACCCTGCAACTGCGACAGAGACTGTCTCGGTTGCCCCTTGATCGGCATGAGCGACAAGGGACAACTCGACTTCAAACGCCAGCGGGTGAGCGACGCCTTGACTGAAAATAATTTACTCGGGGTCCAGGTCGAGGAGACCCTCGCCGCTGAGCCGAATCTTGGCTACCGCACCAGCTGTAAACTGGTGGTGGCGCGCGAACGTAACGCCGTCAAGATCGGTCTCTACCGGCGCGGCAGCCATCAGGTGGTCGGCATCGAGGACTGTCCGCTGCATCACCCGCTGATCAACCGGATCGTCAAGGTTGTCTCAGCTGAAATTACCCGCCAGAAGATCCCGGTCTACAACCCGAACCATCAGCGCGGGCTGCTGCGCTACCTGCTGGTCCGCGTCTCGCCCCACAGCGGCAAGGCGATGGTCACCTTTGTCAGCCGCGAGAAGGATCTGCGCTACCTGCCGAAACTCGGCAAATGGTTGCAGCACAAGGTACCCGAGGTCACTGCGGTTCACCAGAACATCAACGCCTCGGTCGGCAACGTCGTCATCGGCAACGAAACCATCAAGCTGCACGGCAACCCCGACCTGTTTGACCGGGTCGGCGATATCCGCCTGCGCATCGGGCCGACCTCCTTCTTCCAGGTCAACCACCAACAGGCCGCCCAGGTCTACCGCATGATCCGCGACTGGGCCAATCTGGACGGCAGCCAGTCGGCCCTCGACCTCTACTGCGGAGTGGGTGGTATCAGCCTGCATCTGGCCCAGGATGCCGGGCAGGTCTTCGGTATCGAGGTCGTCGCCGATGCGGTGCGCAATGCCCGTGCTAACGCCGAACTGAATGAACTCAAAAATTGTGTGTTCCGCGCCGGTGACGCCGCCGAAGAGTTATACAAACTGGCGGGCGAGCTCCCCAAGCTGGCGCTGGCCTGCCTCAACCCGCCGCGCAAGGGCTGTGACAAGGAAGTCCTGCTCGCCCTGGGAGAACTTGGCCCGCAACAGATCATCTATATGTCCTGCGACCCGAGCAGCCTGGCCTGTGATCTGGCGATATTAACCGAGCAAGGTTACCGGATTGAACGGGTCCAGCCAGTCGACATGTTCCCCCAGACCGCCCACGTCGAGACCCTGGTTCAGCTGCGCAAAAGCGAAGCGCCTGATGTGCTAGACTAGGGTTCAGCTTTGTAATTGGACAATCCCAACAACCAGCAAACACTAAATATAAGTACAGGATCCCAACCATGAAACAGCTCGACTGCCGCAACTGGCAATGCCCAAAACCGGTGATAGAAGTGCGCAAGGCGCTGCTTGCCGACCCGCAACAGACGTTGGAAGTCTTACTCGCCGATGAAGCCGCCTATGAAAACGTCAGCCGTCTGGCGCAGAAGAGTGGCTTCAGCGTAGAAGAGAAGAGTGGCGACGGCTTTACCAGCCTGACCCTGAAACCAAATCAGGCGCCGCCAGAAGTCGCAGCCAAACCACAGCTTGATGGCAGCACCATCCTTTTCTGTGCCAGTGAAGTGATGGGGGATGGCGATGAAGAGTTCGGCCGGCTGCTGCTGAAGAATTTCCTGATAACCCTGCTCGATACCGTCCAGATTCCGGACTGCATCTACTTCGTCAACAGCGGGGTCAAGCTTGCCTGCGCCCCAGCCGACACCGTCGAGATTCTGGAGAAACTCGCCTGTCGCGGCGTAGATATCGCCTCTTGCGGACTCTGTCTCGAATACTACCATCTCAAACAAGACCTAAGGGTCGGGCGGATCACCAATATGCTTGAAATTGCCGAAGCCCAACTGAGCGCCGGGCGGATCATCCGTCCCTGAGCCCAGGCGACAGCGAAGATAGCCACATACCCATACGCCACTTTTTTGTCAGTATCCAATCGCGGCGCTCAGGGGTCATCGCCCTCTGAGCGCCGTTCCAAATTCCCTCCTTCACAGCCCCTTACGCGCAAGCCTGTTCTGGCAGCTTCAGCATTTTCTGTTAGAGTTTTTCACAGAGAACGGGGTCGTTAACCGCACAGCAGTGGCGCCCTCAACCCTCACAGGGAGTCCTCCAATCACCGATATGACCACGACACCTCGTGCGACCGCTATAACTGACAAGATACTGGGTCGCCCAATCCTGGGCGCCCTGCTGGTCTGCACACTCATCAACGGAGTGTCGCTGTTAAGCACTCTCCTGCTCGCCACTAATGGTCTCAGCTACTGGCTCAATCATTGGCAGACCGCCCCCCTGCTGACCCTGATCGGAACCTCCACTACCTTCTTGATCCCCTGGGCCATCATGAGGCGGGGACGACGCGCCCTGTTCCGCCGTGAAGGGGAACTGCTTGCAGCCTTTCCCGAAATGAACCCGGATCTGGTTCTCAAACTGAGCGCCGCGGGTAAAGTCGATTATTTCAACAACACAACCAGCGCCTACCTGGAAAAGCTGGCTATCCCCAGTTCGCAACCTGAACTCATTCTTCCCGCGAACTACCTGGATCTCCTGACCGATCTCAGTGAGCGGAGCGCCCCGCTGGTCGCGGAGACCAGGCACCAGGATATCAGCATCGAATTCGCCATGAGATGTCTGCCGGGCTGTCAACAGGTCTTTGTGGCTGGCCGGGATGTCAGTCGACAACGTCGCCTTGAACGAGATTTGACTGAAACCAACGCGCAGCTGCAACTGTTAACCGACTTTCTCGACCGCACCCTGGCCAAATATTCTCCGCAGGATTTCAATCTGCAATTCTACCACAAGGAGATCTTAAGCAATCTGCTTCAAAACCCTGCTCAACCGGAACCCCACAAGCCACAAGCTATCTTCCTGACCAGTCGCAACCTGCCGGATAACTTCAGCGGCCACCTCTACCGCAGAGAGCCCGATGAACTCTGGCAGGGGCCGCTGATCGACATCAACCCCCAGACGCAGGACCATGCCATCACCAAAGGGATGCAGGGGGCCTATTGGCAGAATTGGGATGAGGGTAATGAGACCCTGCTGGATTTTCAACAACAGTTTCATCCAGAGATTCGTCGCCATGCAGATGTCATCCACGGCTTTGCCACTTACCGCAGTGCCGATATCGCCCTGATCGCCTTCTACCGCGATCACCATGTTGAAAAACAGGACGCCATGCTGC
The DNA here is from genome assembly GCA_012974425.1 of Geopsychrobacter sp. GTDB lineage: Bacteria > Desulfobacterota > Desulfuromonadia > Desulfuromonadales > Geopsychrobacteraceae > Geopsychrobacter. The sequence goes on along the minus strand of JAAXQE010000160.1, from coordinate 888 downwards.
TGAAATCACTGGCGGTGGTCGCAGCCGCCCTGCACCGCATTGCCAAGGAAAACCGGCGCGCCGAGGACGCTTTTTTCTACACGATTGACGCACTGGCGAGAGCATCTGAGGCCAACGACGAGGATACCGGCGACCATATCAAGCGCCTCAATGAATACTCAAAACTTCTGGCTGAAGAGATGGAACTGGAGCAAGACTTCATCAACCAGATCCACTACTCGGCCCAGATGCATGATGTCGGCAAAATTCACGTGCATCCAGAGGTTCTAAAGAAGCCGGGCAAATTGACCGATGCGGAATTCGATCTGATCAAGCAACACACCTTCTACGGCGTGAAGATTCTCGGCGACTCGCCCCACCTGCAGATGGCCGCAGAGATTGCCCTCTGTCATCACGAATACTACAACGGCAAGGGCTATCCACGCGGCCTCAAAGGGGAAGAGATCCCCCTTTCGGCGCGGATCGTCAACCTGGTCGATGTCTATGACGCCCTTCGCCAGAAAAGGGTCTATAAACCGGCATTCTGCCATGAAAGAAGCCTCCAGATCATCACCCAGGGTGACGGCCGCACCGAACCGGACCAGTTCGATCCACGGGTCCGGGCCGCATTTTTGGCTCGTGAGCAAGAGATGGCCGATATCTTCGCGCGACTTTCGGCCACAGGCCCGGAAGAGACATGAGGCCCTCTGTCAAATTTTCTGGACAAATCAAATTGAGAGTGGGAAAGTCACGCAAGTCGTATCTATGTAATACAGCCGAACCTAAAAAGGCACAACGATTACTCCGCTATGGAGGCAGCCAGTGCTCTGGTGACACTCACGGTCTTCAAAACCGATGTGGGGCGCATCCCGTCCCAGGTGAGTTCGATTCTCATCTGCCTCCGCCAAT
>JAAXQE010000027.1 GCA_012974425.1 Geopsychrobacter sp. | reverse complement strand
ACCCGCAACTCTGCGCGAGCTGCCACGAGCCGGACTACTGTGCGGAGTGCCACGCACAGTTTGCCCCAGCCGACCTGGCGCTTGATTCCCACCGGCGCGGCTGGAGCAACCTCGAAGGAGCCACCGGCGTGGCGCACGAGAAATTTTCTGATAATTCCTGCCAGAGTTGCCACCCGAATTCGGTGCTGCCGTCCCACACCTGGTCGGCCAACCACGCCCGCGAAGCACGCAAGAACTTGGCGACCTGTCAGGCCTGTCACCCTGAAGGCGATATCTGCCTCACCTGCCACAGCGCCACCTCAGGGCTGGGGGTGAACCCGCATCCCAAAGACTGGTCTGATTTCAGTGATCGGCTCGAAGGCGCCAACAGCGGCAAGACCTGCCGCAGGTGTCACTGATCAAACATTAGGTAGAGAGCACAACCCAACAACCTAAAGGAGGTTCCATGCGCACACGAAGTCTAGCATTTCTGGCCCTGACGGCCACAGCCCTGCTTTTGCTGGGAGGCTGCGGCAGCAGCCGCGACAGCGGAGGCAACCAGACAGTTCAACAGGCGACCGCCGCCGACCCACAGGCGCTATTTGTCGGTTCTGATTCCTGTCAGACCTGCCATAGCGCCATCTATGGTGATGTCTTTGAATCCGGCCACCCGTATAAGCTGAACAAGGTACTGAACGGTCAGATCCCCTCCTACCCCTTCAGCACCATCAACGGCGCGTTGGAGCAGATTAGCGACGAGGATGGGGTCACCGACAACAGCCTCGGCACTCCGCTCAGCTATGCCGACGTCAGCTATGTGATCGGCGGCTTCGGCTGGAAGGCGCGCTGGATCGATGCCGACGGCTTCATCGTCACCGGCTCCGCGACCCAGTTCAACCTGGAAGACGGCAGCATGGTGGCTTACTCTGATGGTGTGGTCGACAAGCCGTACAACTGCGGCAACTGCCATACCACCGGCTGGAAACGTTTTGATGCTTCCCTCAACCCCAATCGTCAGGATAACCTGCCCGGCATGGACGGTACCTTCGTCGCCGGCGGCATCCAGTGCGAATCCTGCCACGGTCCCGGTGCGGCGCACGTGGGGAGCCTGAACAAGGCAGATATCGTTCGGGTTGCCGAAGCACGGACCACCAGTGATTTCCTGGCCAGCGACATGGGCTACGGCAAGGCAGTGGCCTGCAGCGAGTGCCATACCCGCGACGGCGAGAAGGACTATCCGGCCTATGTCAGCGCCTACAACACCGCTTTCCCGGCCGGCAGCAATGAAGGCGGCCGGATCGCCGCCAGCGGCGGTCTGATCAAGCACCATGAGCAGTACGACGAGATGCTCGGTGTCGACCCGGCCACCGGCAATGAACTCGGCAAGCACCTCAAGGCCGGGGTGGCCTGCATCACCTGCCATGACCCGCACAAGACGATGAAATACCAGGCCGAGACAGGTGTCAGTGGGCTCAAGGTCGACTGTGCTTCCTGCCATGGGGATGGTACGGCGTTTGAAATCGCCATGCCTGCCGACAGCTTCATGGGCGACTTCGCCTGCGAGTCCTGCCACATGCCGGACATCACCAAAAATGCCGTCAAGCATGCCGCCGTCGGTACCGGTCCGGCCACCGGCGACATCGCGACCCACATCTTCAAGATCGACCTGACCAAGACCGAACAGTTCACCGCCGACGGCAAGTTTGCCAATCCCTGGATCACCAAGGATTTCGCCTGCGGCACCTGCCATGACGGCGTCGAAGCCTTTGATGTGTCCGCCTTCGACTTCAGCGGCTTCACCTTCCACAAAACCACCATCGCCGCCGACCCCACCGCCCAGTTTGCCGGCGAGTACGCCAACTCCTCGGTCTGCGCGGAGTGCCACACCACCAAATATGCCGACTTCATCCAGTCCGGTCACCCCTTCAAGCTGAACAAGGTGGCCGATGGTCAGATTCCGGTCTACCCCTTCAGCGACATCAGCGGCGCGCTGGAACGGATCGCCGATGACGATGACGCCGGCGGGACCATCGCCACCACCAACCCGACCGACAACAGCCTCGGCACCCCGCTCAGCTACGCCGACGTCAGCTACGTCATCGGCGGCTACGGCTGGAAGGCGCGCTGGATCGACCTGGACGGTTTCATCGTCACCGGTTCTGAAACCCAGTTTAACCTGGCAGACGACAGTATGGTCGCCTACAATGACGGTTCCGTCGACAAGCCATACAACTGCGGCAACTGCCATACCACCGGCTGGAAACATTTTGATGCGACCAACAACCCGAATCGCCAGGATGGCCTGCCCGGTATGGACGGCACCTTCGTTCAGGACGGCGGCATCCAGTGTGAATCCTGCCACGGCGCCGCGCTGCTGCATGTTGTGACCCGAGATGCCCTCGATGTCACCAAGGTCGCCACCCAACGCACCACCGCCGAATTCCTGGCGGCGGACATGGCCTACAACAAGCCGGTGGCTTGCGGCGAATGCCACACCCGTGACGGTGAGCATGACTACCCGACCTTCGTCTCGCCCTTTGAAACCGTCTCAGGGCAGACCGATGTCCTGGGCGGCCGGATTGTCGCAAGCGGCGGATTTGCCAAGCATCACGAGCAATATGACGAACTGCTCGGCATCGATCCCGACGACGTCACCTTCACCCCGCTCGGTAAGCACCTGATCCTCGGCGTAACCTGCAACAGCTGCCACGATCCGCATGCCAGCACCAAACACCAGCTCGATCCGACCAACACCTCGTCGGGTCCCGGCGTCAAGATCGCTTGCACCACCTGTCACGCTGGCGTGACCTTCTCGGTCCCCGCCCATGCCAGCCAGGACTGCGTGGGTTGTCACATGCCGAAGACGGCCAAGTCGGCGATCAAGACCGATGGCGCCCTCGGCGCGGATACCTTTGGCGATGTCCGCGGTCACATCTTCAAGATCGATTTGACCAAGGATCCGGCCACCGAGCAGTTCAACCTCGCCGGTACGTTCATGAAGCCCTGGCTGGCCCGCGATTTTGCCTGCGGAACCTGCCATGCAGACACCGCAGCCCATGTCGGGAGTCTGCCCGGTGGGCTTGTTCACCCTTAACGATTCATGAGCCTATAGCCACATAGCAAGGATGAGGCCGGCTCTTCTTCGGGAGAGCCGGCCTCTATATGATATGGTGGCCAGGGCCAACATTCGACAACCAAAAGAGATTCGCTGAATCCCCTGATACGTGGAGAAGTACGCAAATGAGAATTAACCGTGCGGTGGTATCGATCGTTATTTCTGCCGGTCTGGCGCTCTTTATCACGGGCTGCCAGACTGAGCAGAAGCAGATCACCCTGGAGACCCCGGCAGATAAGGTCAGCTACGCCATCGGGCTGGACATCGGCCAGGATATCCTGGGCCAAAAGTTGGGTTTGAACCCGGAGCTGCTGCAGAAGGGCATTCAGGATGGGCTAGCGGGAACTGAGCCCCTGCTGGACGAAGAGGAGAGCGCGCAGGTCAGAGCCAGCTTTGTCGAGGAACGCCGCGCGGTCCAGAATAAGGAACGGCTGACCCTCGCCGAGAAAAACCTTAAGGAAGGGGAAGCCTTTCTCACAGAAAACGCCGCAAAGGACGGGGTCATCAGCCTGCCGAGCGGCCTGCAGTATCTGGTGATCGAGGCCGGTAACGGTGCGACACCAACAGCCGACGACAATGTCAAGGTCCACTATCGGGGTTCTTTTGTCGACGGCAGCGAGTTTGAGAACAGCTACGCTCAGGAGAGTCCGGCGGTCTTCCCGGTCAGAGGGGTTATCCCCGGCTGGACCGAGGCCCTGCAGTTGATGCCGGAAGGTGCCAAGTGGAAGCTGTTTATTCCCGCCAACCTCGCCTACGGTGAACAGGGCGCGGGGAACAAGATCGGCCCGAACCAGGCGCTGATTTTCGAGATCGAACTGCTGGGGACCCATTAAAGTTCGTCTCATCATGATTAAAACCGGTGCGAGACAAGAAGGTTTGAACTTGTATCCGTGAGAGTACAACTGGATACAGCCGGCTGGTTTTTTTGAATTAAGAAGTATGTTTCAATAATCGCCGCTGAACCTTCGGGTGCAGCGGCATTTTTGGTTACGTGAAACCTTCAGGCCCCGTTACGTCCATAATCGATGCCCAACTTCTTCATCCGGTTGCTCGGGGTGCTCGAATTAACCCCCGGAATCTCTGCGGCGCCGCCGCGCTGCGCACATCGATCTCACGGGTGAGTCCGGCGAACTTGAGTTGGTGCCCCTTGTTCTGGATCAAGGCCCGCTCGATCACGTTTTCCTGCTCACGGACATTGCCGGGCCAGTCGTAAGCCACCAACTGCTCAATCGCCCCATCGGCAGTGCAGGGGTCCACTTCATCCTTATTCGTCCGCTCCGGTAGCGAGATGGTCAAATCGGAAAGAGCGCCGCCTGCCACAAGGACGAAACCATCGCGATCCCGACCGACCCCAACCTGCTGGCAACCACGGTGCGGACCACCGATGGTACTGATGTCGACTTCAACGTTGTCATTGCGGCTCGTGCCGCCGTGCCGAACCTTACCGACTTGGTTAATTCGCCCATCGCCTCGGCTTGCGGCTACTGCCATGATAGCGACCTGGCAGTCGTTCACGGCCTGTAAGACAAGTTGAGTGAGAGATGCCTCAGTCAAAAGTCGTAGAAAAGGGAGTCTTCAGCCCTAGTACTCTGTATCCTATAAC
>JAAXQE010000236.1 GCA_012974425.1 Geopsychrobacter sp. | reverse complement strand
ATTCCGTAGTTTCAGATCAATTTTCCACACATTGAAAAGAGAAGGCCTTTTAAATATGTTCAAGTTTCTGGTTTTACCCCTCGCGCTGTTGATGCTTTTAACTGCCTGTGATCCGACCATCGTCCCCCCGCCCCGCTCGGCAGATTACTATTTCAAGGAGGGGGAATCCTTCTTTGAAAGACACCTCTACGAAGACGCGGTGGCCTCCTGGAGAAAAGTACGTGACAGCTATTACTCGCCAGAACTGAATAAACTCGCTGAGTTGAAAATTGCCGAGGCACAGTATCTGGCCGAAAACTATGAAGAATCTGCGGCAAGCTATTCCGCATTTCGGAAGGAACACCCGCGTGATGAGCGCCTGGCCGAGGCGCTCTATTTTCAGGGGATGTCATACTACAAACAGATGGCCTCCAAGGATCGCGATCAGACCGCGGCTCAGAATGCCCTGATAACCTTCCGCCGTCTGGTTGCCGAGTACCCATCGGACAAGCGGATTGAAGAGGTCGAGTTTCTGATCCAGCGTTGCCGTAACCGCCTGGCTGAGCACGAGGTTTACGTCGGGCGCTTCTATCTGCGCACCGGAAACTACCAGGCCGCGATCAACCGCCTCAAGGGGATCCTCACAGATTTTCCCAATTACTACTACCGCGATGAGGCCTTTTTCTATCTCGGATCGGCCTATCTCAAACTGCAGCAAAAAAAGGCGGCGGCGGATACCTTCAACAACCTGTTCGATCAATTCCCGAACAGTCAGTACATCATCGAATCACAGAAAATTCTCGAAAAAAACTACTAAGCGTAGCTTCAAATAGAAATCAAAAGGCCGCATGGATTAATTGATCCTGCGGCCTTTTTCATAGTGAAAAGAGCCGGTCGAACTTTTTAACAGATCGCGAAAGCCAACCAAGATCAAAGTCGATGCGACAGGCCCGAATAACGAACGAAACGCGCTTACTTCACGCCAGGTTATAAGGAGATGCAGAGCTGCGCAAAGGCCCAAATACCAGAAATGATAAATACCCCCCCATTCTATCTTTTCGCTTGACTTGCGGTATACAGCATTATATAAAAAACGTCGCCCATATAACGTCATTCTATAAATGACAATCCAATGCATTAAACAAGCGCTGAACAAACCTGCACGGTCAGGAGATAACTCCTAATTATTTCGCATAGTTAGCACATGATCCCCTAGCCGTTCACGCTGTTTTAGCAAAGTATTTTAGCGGGTACAAATTGGTACCTTTTGAGCCTTTCACGAGGAGGAGAGAAGAATGTCCGAGTACGGAACCCTACAAGATCGCGTTCGTCGTCCAGCTCTGCTTGACAAGGTCAAGACTGCAGAACAGTGCATCGATTTTTTCAAGTCTGGCATGAACCTCGGCTGGTCCGGTTTTACCCCGGCTGGCTACCCAAAAGCTGTGCCGATTGCGCTGGCCGATCACGTTGAAAAGAACAACCTGCAAGGCAAACTGAAGTTCAACCTGTTTATCGGTGCTTCGGTTGGTGCTGAGACCGAGGACCGCTGGGCGACTCTCGACATGATCGACCGTCGCTGGCCTTACCAGACCGGTAAGAACATCGCCAAGGGGATCAACGAGGGTCGCATCCGTATGGGTGACAAGCACCTCTCGCTCTTCGCCCAGGATCTTGGCTACGGGTTCTACACCGAAAACGGCCGGATCGACTTGGCGATTATCGAAGTTTCGGCGATTACCGAAAACGGCGAGCTCGTCCCGACCTCTTCCTGCGGTGTCATCCCCGAACTGCTGCAAGTGGCCGACAAGATCATCCTCGAGGTCAACACCGGACAGCCTTCCTTCGAAGGGATGCACGATCTGGTGACCTGCCTGAACCCACCGAATCGTCAGGTCCTGCCGATCACTCACGCCGGTGAGCGGATCGGCAGCACCTCGATCCCTTGCGATCAGGACAAGATCATCGCCATCGTCGAGTCGAAGCACCGTGACAAGGGTCGCGCCTTCACCGACAGCGATGCAACCTCCGAAGCGATCGCCAGCCACATCATGGATTTCTTCGCTAACGAAGTTAAGCAGGGCCGCCTCCCCAAAAACCTGCTGCCAATCCAGTCGGGGGTCGGCTCCATCGCCAACGCCGTTGTCGGTGGTCTGGCCAAGGGTCCTTTCGAGAACCTGACCGTCTACACCGAGGTCCTGCAGGACACCATGCTCGACCTGTTCGATTCCGGCAAACTTAATGCCGCATCTTCCTGCTCCCTGTCTCTCTCCGAGGATCCTGGTTTCCCGCGCTTCTTCGCCAACTGGGACAAGTACGCCGACAAGATCACCCTGCGTCCCCTGGCAATCTCCAACGCACCTGAGCCGATCCGTCGCCTCGGTGTTATTGCCATGAACACCCCGGTTGAGTTCGATATGTACGCCCACGCCAACTCGACCCTGGTCGGTGGTACCCGCATGATCAACGGCCTCGGCGGTTCCGGAGACTTCCTGCGCAACGGCTTCCTGAAGATGATGCACAGCCCGTCGGTCCGTCCGTCCAAGACCGATCCGAACGGCATCACCTGCGTGGTTCCCAAGGCTCCGCACGTCGACCACACCGAGCACGACCTCGACGTTCTGGTCACCGAGCAGGGCCTGGCCGACCTGCGTGGTCTGGCACCTAAGGATCGCGCTCAGCTCATCATCGACAAGTGTGCGCACCCGGAGTACAAGCCAATCCTGCAAGAGTACTTCGACATGGCCAAAGAGCAGTGCATCGCCAAGGGCGTCGGCCATGAGCCTCAGCTCTTCGACCGTTGCTTCAAGATGCAGCAGAACCTGGCTAAGAACGGCACCATGAAGATCAAGAACTGGGACATCAAAGTCGACCTCTGCGAAGACTGATCCTAGAGTTTCAAGCTGCAATATAAATGGCCCCGCCGGAAATCCGGCGGGGCCTTCTTTTTTTTGAAATCTCCCCCTATTGAGGTTGGTCCGCAATAAGTGGCTCCTTGAGACTAGCGGCCGGTTAGATCCCACCTCAATACCGCCGGGCCATTATTCCCAAAATGGCGGGCCTTCCCTGTCGACGGAAAAACCTTGCAGATTAGTATCCACATTTTCCAACATAATCACGCAAACTATTCAAACATGCAAACAACTGACATCAGCTACTTACCCTCGCAAATTGCTCCCCTAAAAAAAGGCCGGTTCTCGCTGTGCGCAAGTACCGGCCCTTACTGATCTTAATTATAAATCAGACGTTATACGTTAAAACGGAAATGCATCACGTCGCCATCAACGACAGGATACTCCTTGCCTTCGAGCCGCATGAGGCCCTTCTGCTTGGCCCCTGCCTCACCCTTGGAGTCGACGAAATCCTGATAAGCGATGACTTCGGCACGGATAAAGCCTTTTTCGAAGTCAGTATGGATAACCCCGGCAGCCTCAGGAGCCTTGGCCCCATCTCTAACCGTCCAGGCACGCACCTCTTTGACACCCGCAGTAAAATAAGTGATCAAGCCGAGCAGCCGATAACCGGCATGAATCATTCGGTCGAGGCCAGCTTCATCAAGACCGAGCTCAGCAAGAAACTCGACCTTTTCCTCCGTATCGAGTTCGGCGATCTCTGCCTCAATCTTGCCACAGATGGTCACCATTTCAGCGCCCTCGGAAGTGGCAAAACCAGCAACCTGTTTTACGAAAGGATGCTCACCGGCCAGATCGTCTTCTGCGACATTTGCGACATAGAGAACTGGCTTGGCGGTAATAAGATGCAAACCCCGCAATATAAGGCGCTGGTCATCATCAAGCTCAACCGAACTCGCCGGCTTGCCATCATTCAGGGTAACGCGAACCTTCTCCAGCACCGCAACCTCGGCCTGCATCAGCTTGTCGCCGCCTCTAGCCAGTTTTGCTGATTTTTGAATGCGTTTTTCAACCGTGTCCAGATCGGCAAGGTTCAGCTCGGTCTGGATAACCTCGATGTCGCGCAAGGGGTCGATGGAGCCATCAACATGCACAACATTATCGTCTTCGAAACAACGCACAACATGAGCAATGGCGTCTACCTGACGGATATGACCGAGGAACTGGTTGCCGAGGCCCTCCCCCTGGCTGGCCCCCTTAACCAGACCGGCGATATCGACAAACTCCATAGAGGTTGGCAAGACCCGCTCGGGAACAACAATCGCTGCCAAGGCATCGATTCGCGCATCAGGGACAGCCACGACTCCGATGTTAGGCTCAATCGTACAGAACGGATAATTAGCTGATTCAGCTCCAGCCGAAGTGATCGCGTTGAAAATGGTCGACTTTCCGACATTGGGCAAGCCGACGACACCGCATTTAAAACCCATGATTTTACTCTCTCTTTAAATAACGATAGCCGGGGCATAATAACCCCGGCTATCGAATTGTGACTAGGTTGTATCTAGGCTATCAGATCACCAGCAAGGGAGCGATAACCAGAGCGACAACGCTCATCAGCTTGATGAGGATGTTCATCGCCGGACCCGAGGTATCCTTGAAGGGGTCGCCAACGGTATCGCCGATGACTGCAGCATCATGTGCGGCGCCGCCCTTCTTCTCGCCAGCAACTTTCCCTTGCTCGATGTATTTCTTGGCATTATCCCAGGCACCACCGCCATTGGACATCATCAGTGCCAGAAGCACACCGGCGAGGGTAGCACCGGCGAGCATGCCGCCTAAGGCCTCTGCACCGAGGATGAAACCGACTGCAACCGGAGCAACAACCGCAACCACACCGGGCAAGATCATCTCTTTAAGGGCAGCGGCGGCGGAGATATCAACACATTTCTGCGAATCTGGCTTAACGCCCTCTTTCCCTTCGAGCAGGCCGGGGATCTCACGGAATTGACGACGGATCTCTTCGACCATCTTGCCGGCTGCACGGCCAACCGAGGTCATGGTCAGGGCACCGATGAAGAACGGCAGTGCCCCACCAATGAACAGACCGATAACAACCTTAGGCTCGATCAGGTTGATCGTTTTGAGACCGACCGTTGTAGCATAGGCTGAGAAGAGTGCCAGGGCGGTCAGTGCAGCAGAACCGATAGCGAAACCCTTGCCGATAGCGGCAGTGGTGTTACCGATGGCGTCGAGGCCGTCGGTGATCTTACGCACGTCAGGACCCAAGCCCGCCATCTCCGAGATGCCACCAGCGTTGTCGGCAATCGGGCCGTATGCATCGACGGTCATGGTCACACCAACGGTGGCCAGCATGCCGACGGCGGCGATGCCAATGCCGTAAAGACCGGCAAAGTGGTTAGCGGTAAAGATGGAGATACAGATAATCAGCATCGGGATAGCAGTAGACTCGAGGCCGACTGCCAGACCGGTGATGATATTGGTTGCCGCGCCAGTCTTGCTCGCCTCGGCGATCCGGGTCACAGGCGCACGAGCAGTGTAATACTCGGTAACCTGACCGATAGCGATACCCGCAAGGGTTCCAGCCAGAATCGCCCAGAAGACACCTGTGGAGAGATCGTAGGCCTGGATAACAAAGTAAGCTGCGATCAGGAAGCCACCAGCAGCAACAAATGTGGTGTAGTGGAGCGCCTTGGCAGGGTCCATCGACTTGAGAACCTTCATCGAACCGATACCGATGAAAGAGAAGACCAGGCCGACCATGGCCAGAATCAATGGAAGAACCATGGCGTTAGTCTGAACCGCAGCACCACCACCCAGCTTTTCCAGCAGGGCAGGACCAGCAGCGGCGGAAATCGCCATGGTCGCGATGATCGAACCGACATAGGATTCGAAGATATCAGCGCCCATACCAGCGGTATCTCCAACGCAGTCACCGACGTTGTCAGCGATAACACCCGGGTTACGTGGATCATCCTCGGGGATACCGGCTTCAACCTTACCAACCAGGTCAGCGCCGACGTCTGCAGCCTTGGTATAGATCCCACCACCGACCCGAGCAAACAGGGCGATTGAGGACGCGCCCATAGCGAAGCCATTAATATACTTGATGGTATCAGTATCGCCACCAAAGAAGTAGTAACCGACACCGACTCCGACCAGACCGAGAGAAGCGACAGCCAGTCCCATAACGGCGCCGCCGTTAAAGGAGACCTCAAGTGCCTTGGCCTGACCACTGAGACGAGCCGCCTCAGTTGTGCGCACATTGGCGCGGGTCGCGGCCTTCATGCCGATATAACCGCAGGTCATTGAACAGAGTGCGCCACCCAGAAAAGCAAGAGCGGTCTGGAAGTTCATACCAAAGGCGATCAGACAGAAGACCACCACGATGAAGATAGCGAGAACACGATACTCTCGGGCCAAGAAGGCCATGGCGCCGTTGTAGATATCCTCGGAAATTTCTTTCATTCTCGCGTTGCCAACGGGCTCAGCCTTAACGATGCGATACAAAACAATTGCGATCGCAAAGCCGACAGCTCCCAGAATAGGAGCGAACATGTACAATTCCATCTGTTCCTTGCCTCTCTTTTTAGGGTTAGGTATGTTCTAACAGGTTTGAACTATTATAAAGGTTCATGGCTGATTTTACGCCATTGCGAACTATCTCTTCGGTGGCATCGGCGATCAGTTCAAGCAGGCGTGGCAAGACCGCTCTCTCATCAGCAGAAAAACGGCCCAAAACATGGCCAGTTACATCACCATATTCGGGTCGTCCGATACCAATCTTAATCCGGGTATACTCACCTGAGCCTAATACGGAACAGATGCTACGAATACCGTTATGGCCGCCGTGCCCACCTTCTGGCCGAATGCGCAGAGCCCCAAAGGGCATATCCAGATCATCATGGGCGACAATCAAATCCCCCGGGGAAACCCCGAGGGACTGATAAGCAGCATTAACACTGGCACCACTCAGGTTCATGAAGGTCTGGGGTAACAGGATCGTCGTCTCCAGGCTGGCCACGCGACCGACTCCATAGAGACCCTGATAACCCTTTTTCTTCAAACTGATGCCAGAACGACCAGCCACCTCTTCTGCCAGCATGAAGCCGACATTGTGACGAGTCATTTGATATTTTTCACCCGGATTGCCGAGCCCGACCAGCAGCTTCACAGCATCTCCGTATTCCTGAAACTAAAGAGGATTATTCCCCGCCTGCTTCTTCGACCTCTTCACCTTCGACCTCTTCTGCTTCCGGCTTGTGACCGGCAACCATGAGGATGGTGAAATTGGCATCGTAAGGGATCTCGCAGCCTTCAGGCGCAGTAATGTCGGCAACGTGAACATTATCGCCAATGTCCAGCGCGGACACGTCGATCTCGATCGACTGAGGAACGGCGAACGGCAGACAGATGACCTCGATCTCATGCCGCAGAATCTGCAGCATGCCGCCAGCCTTCTCGCCAGCGGAGGTACCGACAGTCACAACCGGGATCATGAAATGACCCTTCTTGGTCAGGTCGATGGCATGAAAGTCAGCACAGACCATGGTGCGACGTAGGGCGTGGAGCTTGAGATCCTTGAGGACCACAACCTTGCCCTCGACCGGCGCAGCACCCTTGAGGGTGATCAGGGTATTCCAGCCAGCCTCTGACGAAACAGCCTTTTTGAGAGCCTTAGGCTCAACAGTGATGGTGCAAGGCTCAATCCCCTTGCCATAAACAACCGCAGGGACCAACCCTTGAGCGCGCAGCTTGCGAGCCACACCTTTACCAGCTTCTTCGCGCAGGGTTACATTCAGTTCAGCATTTGCCATCTATCTAATTCCTCCGTAGCTTTCTTCGGTACGTCAATCTATCTTTTTGGATTACAGGCAGGCCGCTCCCTAAACAAAGAGCGAGCTGACCGATTCGTCATTATGAATTCTGCGGATAGCTTCCGCCAGGAGCTTACTCACCGACAACGCCTTCAGTCGATCGCACTTTTCCAGCAGGCCTTCAACCGGAATGGTATTTGTCACCAGAACTTCTTGAAGCTGACTATTTGCAATCCGCTCAAGCGCGGGGCCGGACAGCACACCGTGGGTAGCACAAGCCGAAACCGTCAATGCGCCAGCGCTGGAAAGCGCCTTTGCGGCAGTGCAGAGAGTTCCGGCGGTATCGATCATATCGTCGACGATAACGCAGTTCTTCCCTTTAACATCACCGATTATATGCATGACCTCTGCGACATTTGGGCCACTGCGACGCTTATCGATGATTGCCAGACCGGCATCGAGTCGCTTGGCAAAAGCACGCGCCCGCTCCGTCCCGCCAGCGTCAGGAGAGACAACGATTAGATCCTGCAGGTTTTTACTTCGAATAGCATCCAGCATCACCGGAGCCGCATAGAGATGATCGACTGGGATATCGAAGAAACCCTGGATCTGACCGGCATGCAGATCAACGGTCAGCAGACGATCAACTCCGGCCACGGAGATGAGGTCGGCGACCAGCTTTCCGGTAATCGGTGCACGCGGAGCCACCTTACGATCCTGCCGGGCATAACCGAAATAGGGGACAACGGCATTGATCCGTGCGGCCGAAGCCCGTTTACAAGCATCTACCATAACCAACATTTCCATCAGATGGTTGTTGGTTGGGGCACAGGTCGACTGGATGAGAAACACATCGCGACCACGCACGTTATCGCCGATTTCAACCTGAATCTCACCATCAGAGAAGGTATTAACCTTCGCGTTCCCAAGATCAACCGAAAGATGGTCACAAATTTCTTGAGCCAATTGAGGATTGGAGTTACCGGTAAAAATCTTAATCATCTCTGCTCCAACCTAGTTTGGGTCGTTACTTTAAATTCAAGAAACAAAAAATGCCTGCCTCGGTTTTCACCTTGGCGGCGCCTGTCATCTAAGTCACGATATATAATTTACTGCGGCGCGGCAGTTTCTACCTGTAACGGCGCTGCCTGTCAACCCCTTCTCCAGACAGCTAAGGAAGTGGTTGTGCGACAAATGCCCTCCATGGCTTGGCAGACACCACCAGGTCATGCGTCGCCAGCGCGGCCGAACGGTCTTCAAACACACCAAAAACGCTGGCGCCACTACCCGACATCAGGGCACCGAGCGCCCCATTCTGTATGAGAAAATCTTTCATCTCAGCTATTTCGGGATAACGCCCCGCAGTCACCCGTTCAAGGTCGTTATGCATCAGACCGAGCAGGTCACTGATTGTTGTGGCCGAAAACCTTGGAAGATTAGCCAGTCCCCCCCCTTTTGTCAACTGCAAACTTTGGTAAACCCAGTCGGTCGAGACAGCAAAACCGGGGTTCAGCAACAGATAACAAACCTTTGGCAATGGAGGCAGCTTTTCGAGTTGAGTTCCAATCCCGGTCGCCCAGGCGGGCCGCTCGAACAGAAAGAAAGGCACATCAGCCCCAAGGCCCGAGGCCAACACCATCAAACGCTCCATTGCGACTGGCTGCCCACAGAGACGGTTCAGGCCAGAGAGTACCGCTGCCGCGTCAGACGACCCGCCGCCCAGACCTGCGGCAACCGGGATATTCTTAGCGATCCGGATAGAAACGCGCTTATCGATTCCGGCCTCGGCCAGAAAAGACTGCGCCGCGCGGCTCGCGATATTTTCCCCGCCACCAAGATCAAGACCATCACAAGAAACCTCGACCCCCCGCCCACCAGAAAGAGCCAGTTCGATTCTGTCAAACAGGTCAACGCGCTGCATGGCCATTGCCAATTCGTGATAGCCATCCAGCCTGCGTCCCAAAATATGCAGGCAGAGATTAATCTTGGCTGGCGCATCTATTACCAGAGTTTCCACTGTATAAATCCTTGTGTCCAAATTTGCCCGAGGATAACGACCAGGCGGCTATAATCTGCTGACCGCCAGCCCTTGTCAAGCCTGCAACCGGAAGGCAAAACGCTGTCTGGTCTACCGGCATTAACCCCCTCGGCATCCGCAGCCCCAAAGCCATAACCTGGTTCTATTACTGCAGACACAGCCGGCCACAAGCGGCGCACTTTCGCCGCCCGTAGCCGCCCACGGCCAACGCCGCAAACCGTAAGACTGGGTAAACATGCTATCTTTCCGCCCCCCCCTTCACTCCATGATATCAGCAGCTCCGAGTACTTAAAAACAGTTCTATATAGCTGCCATCGTCCTTGCCCTTATCTATTGTATTCAAAGAGTAGAATAGCTTTTGAAAGTTGGCTTCCAACAGGCAACAAGGCAACACTGACCACTTAACGCACGACAGCAAATGAGTGAATTCAACACCGATGGTTCCAATAAAAACAACCATCCTGCTCGTGGCGCTGTTTCTGACTGCTAGCCTGGGCATGGCCTTCCGGGATAATGACTTTAAGCAGATCTCCGCCACCCGGCCACTGCTAAACCCCGCAGATGCACCATCTCTTTCACGCAGTAACGCCGCCCAGGTTAACGCCGACTATCTTGAGAAAATAGAGCCTTCAGCCAAAATCAACATCCACCGATTGACACCTAATAAAGATCAATCGGGCAAAAGAAGATGCTCAGCAACTATCCAGATTTCTATGAAATTATCGCTGAGGAGTTGATCGAAAAAACATGGAAGTCAGGCAAGGCGACAAAACAAGCCTCTCCTCTGCCCCTGCTAATCCGACCCTGCCAAGCAACCCTGCGGCAGGTTAGCTAAGCAGAACAGCCATCAACCGTTCACTAGAAATGAACAGGAGAGGTTCCTTTCCTGCGAGATCACTTGCTCTCAGCAGTATCCGATTCCCCCCATGAATCTAACAGATGCTTATGAACCGGCAAGGAAAATTCCGCAGAGAAAACCTTCCACTTGCGACCCTGCTGGCTACTCCTTCAGCTGATATAATTGATTCGAGTAAGGGACTCGGCAAAAGCAGGAGGAGGCGATGACCACCCGCAGGATCAAGCGCACCACGACCAGTGTCCCCACCCTGGAAGGGGCTGGCGTGCATCTGAACCGGGCATTCGGAAATATGGCTGTGTTACTGCTTGACCCCTTTTTGCTCCTCGATGATTTCCGCTCGGCGAGCCCGGCAGACTACCAGAAAGGTTTCCCCTGGCATCCGCATCGCGGCATAGAGACCATCACCTATGTGCTCAGGGGAGATGTGGCGCATGGCGACAGCCTCGGCAACCAGGGGGACATAGGCTGCGGAGATGTGCAGTGGATGACGGCTGGCCGCGGTATCATCCATCAGGAGATGCCGACGGGCGACCATGACGGCAAGCTGGAAGGGTTCCAGCTCTGGGCTAACCTGCCGGCCGCCGACAAGATGATCTCCCCGCGCTACCGTGACATCAAGGCCGGGCAGATCCCGACCCTTAAACTCGATACTGGCGTAGAAATAAAAATCATCCGTGGTGAGGTTGGCGGGCTAAACGGCCCGGTAATCGATGTGATGATTGAACCGGAATACCTTGATGTAACAGTACCGGCGAACGGGGTCTTTAGCCACCCGACCCCTGAGAATCACAACGTATTTGCCTATGTCCATGCGGGCCAGGGGCGCTTCGACGAAGTTACGCATGATCTGCTCGGCAATCAGTCACTGGTCCTAGATTTTCTGTATGCAGTGCGAAAGCATCAACCTGGTGCCGGTTCTGCGCCGGGATGGCCAGCCAAACTGTGGCACATGTCATCGGCCGCTCTTCCGGCTGAAAAGCCTGGTCCTGAATGCCGGAAACTTTCAGCGACATGTCGGCAAAAACGATATTCCTGTCTTGGTGGACTTCTGGGCCCAATGGTGCAGCTACCGCAAAAAAATGGCTCCAGTATTTGAGCAGGCGACGCAGCGTCTGGAACCTTTCGTCCGCTTGGCTAAAATCGACACGCAAGCCTTTCCATCAATCGCAGCTCGGTATGGCGTTAAGAGCCTGCCCACCTTGCTCCTATTCTGGGGGGATGAAGAGATTGCTCGACAAGCCGGAGCCTTAACTCTCGACCAGATTGAGTCCTGGACACGTTCAAGGATAATGCCCTGAATATTGTTCCGTGCGCGTCTAACTCCTGGGCTGCAACCCGATGGGTATGATCTTTTTGGATACGTAAAGGGAGGGCTACCAACGCATTCTGTAGATGGCAAAACCCAAGATAGCCCCCCGATGCGTCGCGCTAACCAATAATGGCCAACCGCATATTCAAGGTTGGCCATTATCATATCAATGGAGACAGACAGGAAAACTCAGCGCGTCAATAGGGCCGACAAAACGGGCTGCAGTTCATTATCGTAGGCGGACCCTCAGGCGGTTGTTTCCCATTTAATAACGTCCACGGGACAGACATCATCACATGCGCCGCAGTCGATACAGACATCCTTGTCGATCACATGAACCTCTCCCTGTTCGCTAATGGCATCAACCGGACAAGCCTGCGCACAGGCGGCACAATTAATACATCCATCATCTATCCAATGAGTTCCCATCTGAAATCTCCTTTCGCTGTTTGAATTATTTTAGAACGATAACAGGGATACTTGTTTATGCAATGAGCCGTAATTTTGTGCTCAGTTTGCTGAGCAGAACCAACTATCCGAGATGCTGATCATTCACCAGTCGTCCGATGTGTTCGGTAATCGGTCAACTGCTAACCCTATTTTCGAAGTTGGCGTTTACAGAGCCTGAGGCGTCGTGAGTTTTATGGTAGTGCTATAATCATGGCAAAAGACGGTGAAGAGAGGAGGTGTAACTATCATGACGCGCTTCTATGATCCCAGAGACCAGGCCGATCTGGAACGGGTCGAAAAAATACTCCGAAATGGTGGCATAGTGTATTCCTTGCTGGCAGAGACGGAGCCCGGGATTGGGCCTTATCAGATCAACGTCGCCGAAGAAGATATTCCCCAAGCCGAAAAGTTACTGTCGTTGTCGTTCGATTGATCCGCTTGAGTTTGGTCGTAACGCTAGACGCTTAGCAGGGGCATGATTCCATAGATATTGCGAGCAGCATCTATATATTGTTTTGCGCTTTTACTGTTTTCGCTGGCTGACAACTCACGCCCAAGAACATGGGTCTAAAGGCTGTGACCAAGGCGAGTACCTGCAAGCAAGGGTCGGTAAATCATGAATAAACACGGGACCAAACCGGACAAGATCGACCACCTCGAACCGAAGAAACGCCAGGGGTTGATCGTTGTCATCACCGGCAACGGTAAGGGCAAGACCACGTCGGCGTTGGGAATGGCGTTACGTGCCTGCGGTCACGGCATGAAGGTTTGCATTATCCAGTTCATGAAGGGTGACATTTATGCCGGAGAGTGGGACGGTATCAAGCAGATGAGCTGCGAGATTGAGTTGATCGCTACCGGCAAGGGGTTCTGCGGTATCCAAGGCAACCCCTACCCCTGGGCCGAGCACCGTGCCAACGCCCAGGATGCCATCGGTCTGGCCAGAGAGAAGATTGCTGCGGGACGCTCTGACCTGCTGATTCTCGACGAGATCAACAACGCCCTTAAGCTCAAACTGGTCGACCTCGAACAGCTGCTCGATCTGTTGCAGAACAGGCCCCCCATGCTGCATCTGGTCCTCACCGGCCGCGATGCTCATCAGCAGGTCATCGAACTGGCCGATACGGTCAGCGAGGTCCGCGAGATAAAGCACGCCTATCGCCGGGAGATCGAACCACAGCCCGGCATCGATTACTGACAAGACAGGTAAGGCGTTCTCCAAGCGACAATCTGGTTTACTGGCGCATCAGGAATAAGTAGGGACAGGATAGGTTCGCGGTTTACTCTCACAGATCTCCCTCGGCCAGAGCGTGCGCCGACCATTGATATCAATCACCAGGCAATCCTCCCCGCAGCCAACAAGCTTACCGGTCAGATTAAACTCTTGATAGCTGATCCTAACCTCGGAACCGTCCCGTTGCAGACGACATACTCGCGAATATTCTCTCTCTGTCATGCTGTTCACCTCCGTGGCCCCGAACTCTCTTAAGCACAGAGAAACGTGAGGCCCTGCGTCATTGTAACATGGCCAATCCGCAGCAAGCCATCTGTCAGAATTGAAACCAGCATAAGCGTCAGGCCTAAACAGTTGATGCAACAGCTTATGGCTTTCTCAAGGTCCCTGTTCGTCAATGTTGCGGCGGATTGAGCATCAGTTCCAGGTCTTCCAGCAGCGCCTGCAGATCCTCCTCATGCTCAACTTCCTGCTCTAGAATTCGCAAAGCGATATTGTAGGTGATCGGATCTTTCCCCGCGCTCAGCTTCATCAGATCGTCATAAACCCCGATCGCGCACTGCTCGCCCCTGATATTCTGTTCCAGCAATTTCCGCACAAAGGGATCAGCGGGTGCTTCGTAGCCACAGTTGCCCCAGCTGAACCACTCCTGCGGATCGACCAGCGGGGTACCGCCGAGTTGAATAATCCGCTCAGCAACCAGGGTGGCATGCGCCAGCTCTTCAGTCGCATGCACGCTCAACTCAGCCGCCACGGCATCCTTCATCGGCCCCCTGATCACTTTAGCACCTAGCCAATACTGATAATAAGCCAGCCATTCATCAGCGTAGGCCTTGTTTAAAACGATTAACAGCTTGTCGACATCCAGCCCAACAATTGCGCGTCCCTTACTCCCCATCCGCGTCCTCCTTCTGGTGACAGACCACAATCAAATGACTATTAATCTAGTAGCGCATGCCGAGAGAAAGTCAACCGAAGCAAATAATTTCTGTCGCGCAGGAAAGGATTGCGCAGTTCGGCGATAAGCGGTTAGTCGTCGTGCACGTTTGATGCGTTTAAGAGATGAAACCTGGCCCCTTTCCCCCATGATCTCAGATCCCGCTTCAGCAGAATCGACGCGGTAAAAGTACTCAGGTTCGGACCCTACCCTGAGCTGGAGTCGCCCAGAAGTTGCCTGACCCAGCCGTAAAGTATCAATTGCAGCATTGCGATAACAGCCTTCGCAAAAAAAGGTGTCAACCAAAAGCAGCCCAAAGAAGGTAGCCTCCCCAAACGGTTAAGCCGACCCCGGATAGCCTACTGATTAGTTGTCCATGCGGAGCCATCTTCTCTGCACATACCAGCAACAGGAGCAGCCCCATCCAGAGAATATTCATCGTTCCCAGAGCAAAGGAAAGGGTCATCAGCGCCCAGCAACATCCCAGGCAGAACAGACCATGCCCGAAACCGAGCCTAAAAGCTCCGACTGGCCCGGTTTTCCAGTGGAGGAGAAAATAGCCGAGGGGCGAACGGCAATGCTGCAGGCAGGCGCTTTTCAGCGCAGAAAACTGAAACAGTCCGGACGCCATGATGATGAACCCGGAAATGGCGGGAGCCAATACCTGACCTGACGGGCCATAGCTCCCCCAGTCGCGCAAGGCGAGTTGGACGCCAGCGGCGAGCAGGCTGAAAAATCCCCAGAGGGTAAAATATCCGGAGCTGAAGATTGCAGTTCTCAGCCAGGAGACCCCCGCGCCCGGGATGTCTTTGGTTGCAGCGGCAAAAAACCAGATCCAGGGCAGGACCGGCGGCAACATCATGGCGATCATCATAATCAGCCACATGAGAAAACTGCTCAGCATCTGCATGACCAGCCCGCTGTGCCCCATAGCGTCTAACAGCGGATGACCGCTGAACAAAAATCCCCACAGAAGCAGCGAAACAAGTATGACCGTCAGCAGCAGGACAAACCGCTCCTGAACTGCCAACGAGCGCCCGGAGAGCCCTGCGGGCAACATGACTAATCGACCCGCCAGGAGAAATGTGACGAGAGGGCGTGGGTGCCTTTGGTCTGCAGCCCGATCTCTGTACAGCTGCTGGTGCCCAGCGCCAGTTCCTGGGCCGGCGCATGGATCTGATTGAACATATTGGTCAAGCGTACCGGCTCGGAGCGAGCATGCCCTTTGAGCTCCTCGAGAGTCGACTCGATCAACCCCGCAATGTGGACCCGTTTTTCACGGCCCGTTTCGTCAATTTGAATGGCGCGATACTCTGTCGGCAACTGGGTGCCGACAAATTGCTCCAGCACTTTCCAGGGGCCACCCAGTTTCCCGGTGAGGATCTCCTCAATCAGTTGCCGCTGCCCGGCCGATGCAGCTTCATCGATGATCATTCGCTGGGTCCAATCTCCTTCGATCATATGTTGCGGGGAATCATAAGTAATGACCGCTTTGCATCCCGCCAGATCAATGCCGCCATCGCCGCCCTCTTCGAACAGGATCGCCCAATAGCCGAGACAACGTTCGTGGGTACAGGCCTGGGAAAAATGGATATGTCCGGGGCAAACCAGGGTACAGTTGCAGTTTTCGAACAGCAGCCCTTTTGCCCACCAGCCTGTTTTCTGAGTAGCCTCACTCATCACCGCATCTCCGCATCACCGAGATAGATTGAATTATCGCCTTTAATACAGTGTACCAGAAGGCAAAGGCTGCAATTGAAGCAGCCCCTGAACTTCATTCATCCAGGGGCTGCTGGTGCTCAGGGGGTGTTTCGGCGCTGGGAATCCCAGGGGGTCAAGCCTTTGGGCTCGATAATTTTAAACAGTAGTATCAACAAACACGATTAAACTTGCCTGCACTGCAAAATGCCAAAAGCAAAGACTAGCCCCCG
>JAAXQE010000262.1 GCA_012974425.1 Geopsychrobacter sp. | reverse complement strand
TCCAGCCCCTAGTCTTACCCTTCAGCGCATCTCGGTACGCAACGCCTGCCGCGAGGCGCGATCGACCAGGCTAAAAAGCCGATCGTTATCATCCTTCTGCTTCGCCAACTGGTGTCCGCGTACCTTGATCAAGGTGCAATCAAGCTGATCGCTCAGCCGATAGAACTCCCGATAGAGCTCATCATTGTTGAGGGGTTTATTGTGACTTGAGCGATAGCCATTCTGCTCCAACCGAGCGCGTCGCCCCGGCAAGCCGATAATATTTTGCGAATCGGTGTAGACAATCAGCTTAGACCCCGTGGCTTGAATCTCGCTGAGCGCCCACAACAGGGTCTGCAATTCCAGTCTGGTTGACGAGGTCTGCTCAAAGCGGCGCAGTTTCACGCGGGGGCGTAATTCCTCCAACGCAAGGACGGGCTCAGCCAGCGCGAGATAAGCCCCGTAGCCAACGCGGGTCTGCGGATTCACGCTGCTATCGCTAAAGAGGATCAGATCAGGCATAAAAAGCGCCCTTGATGCCCGCTCAGCCGGGGGGCGCCAAGATGAGACGCGCTACGAGTGGCTCTATTTGGTGGCGAGGTATAAATCTTCGACCTTCTTGCGGGCCCAGGGCGTCTTGCGCAGAAACTTGAGGCTCGACTTGACCGAGGGGTTACTGGTGAAACACTTGATTTCAATGTGCTGACCCAACTCTTCCCAACCATAATAGTCGGCCAGGCTGGTCACGATCTGTTCCAGGGTCACTGCATGCAGTGGATTATGGGGTTGTTCTTCACTCATGTGCTGGCTTAGTCCTTAAGTCAAGCAAGGGTTGATGAGAACAGAGCAAGTCCTCATGTTCAGGTCCGAAGTCTCAGCAACAGATAGCGCGCAGCGTACCAGAGGAGCATGCTCAGGGCAATCAACGGCAACGCCGGGATAAAGTGTCCGGTCAACTGCGCCATTTGCAGGGCGCCGAAGAGCGCAACCAGTGAAACCGGCAGATAACGCCCAAGCGCTCCCTGACGGGCCAGCTCCTTCCCTGTGCGCCCGAGTAGATTATCATTTATCGAAAAGCGACTGGCGACGATTGCGAAGAAGACCACCATAATCCAGTCAGAGATACCGAAGACCGGCATCAGCCCGCCGTAGCCGGAGAAAACCAGCTTAATCAGCAGCATATCGATAAGTGGTGGCGGACCCACGGGGGCCAGGTAATATGCTTGAATCTGCGCAGTGAAACTGGCTGTCGGCCCGAAGGCCCAACTCATAAAATCAGCCAGGGTCATCACAATACAGATCGGCACCAGTTCCCATAAGCGCTGGACATATCTTGCCAGCACAGTACCGATCAGGGTTGCAAACAGGAGCAGCAGCGCCGATTTCATGGCGGTGAGCAGAGCTAACCAGATCCCGACCGGCGTCAACTGATTCAGCAGCCAGATGCTCAAGGCGAGCACTCCCCCCCAGAAGAGATAAAAACAGCGATTGCGCGTTTCTGGGCTCAGCAACAGAACCGGCAATAGAGCTTGCGCCGCAGTGTAAAGTTGCAGGGCGATAAAACCACCCGACAGCCAGAGAGAGCTCGATTCGAGCAAACTGCCTGCAGCCCAAAGGCCTAAGATCGCGCCACCCCACAGCAGGTGACTGGCGAGCAACAATAGAATCAGGCGCCGGTTCGGTTTACTGAAGCGAATTAAGGGGTGACGCGACATGTCCTTGATGTTTCCCTAGCCTTGGTTAAACTTACAATGTTGTATTCAGGCCTGTTACAGCACAAACAGGAGCATTTGGCCGGTCAATTATTTGCTTGATTTAATCAAGCTGCGCCTCTAAGCTACTATGTCCTGCTACCAACTCACTAAACAATAATTCCAGAGTGGGTATATGCCTCGACTCCTGACCACCAGCTTCCTGCTCCTTTTAGTGTTCTGCGGCTCCGTCTCATGCGGATGGTGCAAGCACCCCTCCGCAACGCGGCACGTACTAATCCTTAATTCCTACCACCAGGGCTTTAAATGGTCTGATCAAATCATTGAAGGAATCAGAACTTCCCTTCTTAAAAAATATGACAAAATCAATATCCATATTGAACACATGGATACCAAACGCTACCCGCAGCAAGACCTGGATTTTCTGGTAAAAAACTACGCGACAAAATACAAAACTCTCAATTTGGACCTGATCATCAGCGCTGATGACAATGCCTTCAACTTTATCAAAAAATATCGCACCCAAATAGCAGGGGGTGCTCCGCTGGTTTTCTGTGGGGTCAACTCCCTGACAAAAGAGAAACTGAATGGCCTGACGAACTATACAGGGGTCAATGAAAGCGCTGATTTCAAGGGGACAATAGACCTGATCCTCAAAATACACCCTGAGGTAAAGCGAATTATTTCAATTACCGACCTGACAACTTCCGGGCATATCAATAAAAAAATTATCGATAGCTACAGAAGTTCCTATGCCAACCGCGTAGAGATCATCCCCTGGGATGATCTGTCAAATACAGAACTGATTACTCAACTCGGGCAACTCTCAAAGGGCGATATCGTCCTGTTTACCTCTTTTTTCAGGGACAGGCTTGGACAATCCTTTGAATATGATGAAATATCCGAAGACATCACCTCCGCATCTCCCGTTCCGACCTATGGGAGTTGGGACTATAATCTCGGCCACGGGATAGTCGGTGGAATGCTGGCCAGCGGGTTCTTCCAGGGGGAGACCGCAGGCACATTTGGCGTTCAAATTCTCAATGGAGAAGCGGCTTCATCAATCCCAGTTCAATGGCAAAGCCCAAACCGCATCATGTTCGATGAAAAAGTACTCAAGCGCTTCAATATCAGCACCGCACGCCTGCCCGCAGAGGCGATCATCAGCAATCACACTCCGAGCTTTTATGAAGAACACAAAAATCTCATTCTCTCATTCTCGGCGGCCACCCTTATCCTGCTGGGCATCATTATTTATCTGGTAGCGAACACGCAGCGCCGCATCCTTGCAGAACAACAACTGCGCTTAAGTCAAAAGCGCTATCAGGATCTGAGTGAACTCCTGCCGCAGACAGTGTTTGAAATGGATGACAGGGGCCAAATGATCTACGTCAACCAATTCGGACTGACCTGGAGTGGTTACAGCCAGGAGGAGATTTCGCGCGGATTTTCGAGTCAAGAGCTATTTCACCCGGATGACCATCCCAAACTCAAGGAGAATATTGCCAAGATCCATCAAGGAGCGCCCCTCGAGGGGAATAAATACCGCATCGTCAAGAAAAATGGCACCACGGCCCAGGTACTCTCATACTCACGCCCCTTTCAAAGAGAAGACGGCAGCACCGGCCTGCGCGGAACATTAACCGATGTGAGTGCGCTACACCGCGCCGAACAGGAAGCAATGCTGACGCGCCTTTACCTGAAAAGCGTTATCGATTTAATGCCGACGATTCTCATCGGGACCGATCGGGAGGGTGGAGTAAACCTTTGGAACAAACACGCGACTCAAATTACTGGCATCACTCCAGCAGAAGCATATGGCCGACTCTTAGCCGAGATTTTACCGGCCCTGGCTCCCGAACAAATAAAGGTTGAAAAGGCCCTTCTGGAGGGTCAAACCCTTAGCGAAATAAGAGTACAACGCAATATCTCTGATGAAGAACGCTACTGGAACATTCAGGTCTACCCCTTATCTCTTCAAGACTTAGACAGTGCCATTATCTACCTTGATGACGTGACCGACCAGATCCAAATGGAGCGGGTCATGATTCAGACCGAAAAGATGATGTCTGTTGGCGGCCTTGCCGCAGGCATGGCTCACGAAATCAACAACCCCCTCGCTTCCATCCTGCAAAGCACACAGGTGATATCAAATCGCTTGTTTTCAGCGATCCCATCCAATACCCAGGCGGCCGAACAGTGCGATGTCCCCTTTGAAAAAATCACTGCATATATGGAGGTCCGCAAAATCCCTACCCTGGTTGAAGCGATTCTTGAATCAGGCCGCAGAGTGGCTGATATTATCCAGGACATGTTGTCTTTCAGTCGCAATGAAGATGGACCGACTACCGTAAAGAGCGACGTCGATATTCGTGAGTTGCTTAACCAGGCATTGAACCTGGCCAAAAAAGATCATATCCATTACGATTTCAACAACATCAAGATTGAAAAAGAATACGGAGAGATCCCACCGGTCCACTGTTCCAAAACCCAAATCCAGCAAGTGCTGCTTAATATTATTAAAAATGGTGCCGAAGCCATGGCCTCCTGGGAGCAAATGTCTGCCGCGCCACAATTTACCATTCGTACCTCTCGGAAAAATGAATTTGCTCGGATTGAAATCGCGGATAACGGCCCGGGCATCCCGGAAAAATACCATAAACGTATCCTTGAACCCTTCTTCACGACTAAAAAACATGGAATCGGAACTGGCCTTGGGCTATCAATCTCCTACTTCATCATTTCGCAAAACCATAATGGTACCATCGATCTGGTTTCGTCCCCTGGCAATGGAACCAGATTCATCATCGATCTGCCTATCGTCTGAATCACAACAATAGCAGTGACGATCTACCCCGTTCCCACTGAATCAATCTGTGCTAATATCCCTTGTTGCTGTTCGCCAATCGACAAATTTAGAGGATAGACATGAAAAACAAGCTTATCCGCCTTGCTGAATTGATACAGGAAGACTTTCCGGAAAATTTCCTGGCCGCCTTCAGGTCGAACGAAAAGTCTTCCCTCGCCCGGCGCATCGCCATCTCAAGCGAAGCGATCGGCTTTCACCAGAAGAGTTCAGAAACCCTGTGGCTAAAGGCGGGCAAAAAAAGAACACCCCAGGACAAGCGAGCTGCAGCGCGGTCCGAGCTAGCCGCCTTCGTCTTTGCCTACCTCACCGGCGATGCCAAGGAATACGCCGACAGTGCCATCGAAGCCCTCATAACACTCGGTCGTCAAGGCGAATCAGAGATCATCAAAAGCCTCGCCAAGCGTTAAGGCCATTTCCACCAATCACACTGCCCATCCAGTTCCCCTCCCCCCTGTGACGCAGCCGCAGCGGAGGGCAGCGCGATGGCTCATGGTCGCGGCAAGCAGTTCGGGGCGCGTTTTGATGCCAACTTTTGCGCGGCCAAAAGCTTGGGTGTCTGGCGCAACGCAACCCGCCGACCTATTGCCAAATGATCGAGCTTGTATCTAATCTCCCCAAAATATATGCTAGCAGGCAGAGACTACCCAGCGCACCGAGGAAGCCCAATGTCCCAAGAAAACCCAACCGACCAGCAAGAAGCAGGTCTGGATATCCCCTATGAACAGCTTAACCCGGAGACTCTGCAGCGGATGATTCAGGAATTCGTGACGCGGGACGGTGCAGACTGGGCCGATAGCGGTTGCAGCCTGGAAGATAAGGTCGAACAGGTCCTGCAGCAACTCAAAGCCAAAAAAATAAAAGTCGTTTTTGAGCAAAGATCCCAAACCGCAAATCTTGTCGTTTGCCACTAGATGCTGGTCGGACTCGACCGGCCTTAGGAGGTTCCATGAGCAATGCCAAACAACCCGAGCAGCTCATCGCCGCGATGCGCAAGGAAGAGGAACAACGCCAGGACGGCTACCGCGAGCGGGCCCTCAAACTCTACCCGCATGTCTGTGGTCGCTGCAGCCGTGAATTCGAAGGCAAGAAACTGCGTGAGTTGACCGTGCACCACCGCGATCACAACCATGACAACAACCCGGCCGATGGCAGCAACTGGGACCTGCTGTGCGTCTACTGTCACGACCATGAACATACCCAGGGCGTGCAGGAGCAACGCAACGCTGATGGCCCGACCGATCGCATGACCAAGCCGACCCTCGCCCACTCCCCCTTCGCCGCTCTGGCTGACAAGTTCAAGCAGGCGAAGTAGGCTTTGCCAAAAGGGGGTCTGACTGACGAGGCACTCCCTCCGTTTAATTTTGTCGGCCGCTACAAAACGGCTGCCCTATCTTCAACCGGAAGCAGAATTGTGACTTTCGGCGTGCAGGCTATCATGAGCAAAAACGTTTACTGGTTCTCTGCGACGCTGGCCCGCCGGATCCTCGACGCCCTCGACACAGACGCGCCCCAGATCGACATCTCAGTCGACCTGAACCTCACGCAGCTCAGCTTTCCCCTCGCCGACGATGCACTGATCCTGGACACGAAGAATCGTTTGGATCGGGCGGCGTTGCAGCAGATTGCGGCGAAGGAGAACCGGATCTTCACTCTGGAGGACGGAGCGCTCGAGGTGCTCGAGATCAGGGATGGCGGCTATTACAAACTCGCCCCTACTGACCAGGCGCCGCTGCTCGAGATCAGCGGGGTAAAAATGCACATCTCCAAAGGGATCAACCCCTTTGAGAGCGCAGGGCAGATGGCCGCGCAAGTCGTAAAAAAAGGCAGCCGGGTCCTGGATACCTGCAGCGGGCTCGGCTATGCGGCCTCGGCGGCGCTGAAACTCGGTGCGCGCCAAGTGGTTTCGGTCGAGCTGAGTAGTGCGGTCATGGCGTTGCGCGCAAAGAACCCCTGGTCCCAGGCCATATACGGCGCCAACATCGAGCTGGTGCAGGCCAATATCGACGCCTACATCCGTACGCTCGCGACGGGATCTTTCGACGCGGTTATCCACGATCCGCCCCGCTTCTCCCTGGCCGGAGAGCTCTACGGTGAGCAATTCTACCGCGAGATCTACCGGGTGCTGAAGCGGCGCGGCACCCTGTTCCACTATACCGGCAATCCGCATCTGCTGAAGCGCGGCACCAGTTTTATCGACAACGCAGTAAAACGCCTCCGCGCGGCCGGCTTTACCAAGGTGGTTAAAGTCACCGAACTCATGGGCGTCACAGCCTACAAATAGGCTGAGGGGCTCTGGTCAGGGATTTCTCGCCTGGGCTATACTGTGTCTCTAAGCCAAGTAAGGCTGGTCAAGGAGCCGACTTAAAGTGGCGCAAGGGAGATTCGTAATAATGAGCAAAATAATAGCGACAATATGCATGCTGGCCGCAGCGCTTATCTCATTCACACCAACCCTTCAGGCCGACGATGAGGTCAAGATCAGCGCGACCCCGGTCACAGAGCAGATCTACATGGTCACCGGCAAAGGCGGCAATCTCGGACTCTTCATCGGACCGGATGGAACCTTCCTCATCGACGACCAGTTTGCCCCCCTGACGCTGCAGATCCTCACAGCCATCAAAGCGGTCGGTGGTGACACCCCCAAATTTCTCATCAACACCCACTATCACGGAGACCACACCGGCGGAAACGAAAATCTCGGCAACAGCGGCACCCTGATATTCTCGCATGACAATGTCCGCGCGCGCCTGAGGTCAGGCTCCTTTATCGCCGCCTTCAACATGAAACGCGAAGCGGTCGCTCCGGCAGGCCTGCCGGTGGTAACCTTCTCCGAAGACATCAGTTTTTACTTAAACGGCGACAGGGTTCAGGCGGTGCATGTCCCACACGCCCATACCGATGGCGACAGCTTCATCCATTTCAAAACAGCCAATGTGATTCACGCCGGTGACATCTTCTTCAATGGCTTCTACCCCTTCATCGATGTCCCCCATGGCGGTTCCCTCAAGGGGATGATCAAGGCTGCAGACCAGTTGTTAGCCCTGGCAGATGACACCACCAAGGTCATCCCGGGCCATGGTCCCTTAGGGGATAAAGTTCAACTCGCCGACTACCGCCAGATGCTCGCAACGGCCCATGAACGGCTGGCAACGTTGAAGAAAGCAGGAAAAACGGTCACAGAAGCGATCGCGGCAACCCCCCTCGCCGACCTCGAAGCGACCTGGGGCGATGGACTCTTCACGGGCGAGCGCTGGATTGAATTGGTCTATGCCGGGGTTTATTAAAGGGCTAAAGAGCGGAACCTATAAGCTAAACATAAATATAGACCGGGCAGGCGGGTTGTTGATCCGCTAGCCTGTCCTCCTCTTGCGCAAGCGCGGTGTTGTGAAAAGTTCACGCATCCCGCCGCTGATCCAGAAATAGATTACTCCCCTGACGGGCCTTGGCGGCCTTTTTAGTTTCGGTACAGATGTCGATTATTGCAAATGGAGTAGAGAACTTTCGCCGGGTCAGATCGACCGCACCCAGGCTGAGACTCACGAAGTGGTATCTCTGCTCTTTTCCGCCGCGCACGGTGGCAGTAACGTAACCTCTTAGTAAGTCTTCTGCGGAATAGAATTCGCGGATGCCGTTGTCGATGCGCTGGATGATTTCAGCGGCAACTGCAGCGCATTTGTCTGCCGGGACGATGATGACGAAATCATCGCCACCGACATGCCCCAAGAACGAGTCGCCGCAACCTGCTATGAGCAGTGCCACCCTGATCACGTTGGCAGTAAAGATAATGACATTATCCCCCTGGGCAAAGCCGTAGCGATCATTGTAGACCTTGAAATTGTCGAGGTCGGCATAGATGACCGTGACAGCCGCAGAATCTGACAAAACCCTTTTCAGCTCCGCCATGATGCTGTTGTTGCCAGGCAGGCCGGTATTGGGAGTTGCATCCAGGGCGAGGTGGTTGATACGCTTCAACTCTTTGATCACTTCTCTCAGTTTAAGCTGGTTCTTGATGCGCGCCCTGACAGTGGGGGCATTGAAAGGCCTGGTGATGTAGTCAACCGCACCGACTTCGAAAGCCATGGCCTCTGCAGTAACATTGGCAAGGGCAGTGACGAAGATAACCGGCAGTGGCGCGGTCGGTTCATCTGCCTTCAGTTTTCGGCATAGGTCAAAGCCGTCACTATCCGACAAGCTGGTCTCGAGCAGGATCATGTCGATGCTGGTTGTCTTTAGCTTGTGGATAACCTCTTGCGCCGATTTCGGCGTGACAACATGGTAGTCAGCCTGCAGGGTGCCGATCAGCGTGGCCTGATCTAAAATCTGGGGGTCAGCGATCAGAATCTTTTTTTCACTGGGCCCATGCATTATGTCCTTGAGTTCCGGCTGGCAGATTTAATCATAAAAACATATCAGCTTCTGAGCCTCGTGACGAAAAACTAAGTCTCTATCTGGCTAAACCTGAGGCGCGATCATTAAGGAGGTATCCCTTATCCTCAAGGTCCAGACGCGGTCTTCAAGAACGGTTTTGGGAGTGCCCAGCAGAGGGTATTTTTGGTATGAGTGCGGCGGAGAGCCCGTTCTAAATTAACAGGTTAATCCGCTTGTCGGCATATAACCCATAGCATTTATCCGTTTGCGGATAGAGGATCGCCCGCCGCTCAGCCTCGTCGCTCTCCAGCACCCCAAGCAGAACGCTGATCTTCAAATTCAGCGGTTCTTTTTCAACACCCACTAGTGAGCCGAACCGGCCGAAGGTCAAACGCAAACGATTCTGTTGCTTAATGCAAAATCCCATCTGCTTGATCTCATCGACAATATTACTGCCTGATTTACCGGGGTGAATTTGAAGTTCAGCGATATTCAGGTTGTACTCCGCCAATCCCTCAGTTGAGACCGGAAACAGGGGCGACTCTGCGCGGTTAATCCTGTCAGCAGGGCCATGACTGACACTGCAAGCGCCTCGGTCAAGCTGGCGCAACAGTTGTTCGATACTTTCCAGCGGGATTTTCAGCTGCATCAGTTGCGGGATAAGCATCTGCTCAACAATCGCCAGTCCCAAACGATGTAACTCGGCATCGGCGGTAGCAAAGTCGACCCGGTTGATTTGGGTCGATCCCTGTAGCTCTCTGATCAGGCTCCGCAACCTCAGGAAGTGGCGGGAATCATAACTATCCTTCTGTTCTTCGGGATCAGCCGGATGTCCGGGATAGCCCTCCGGGCGGCGCTGCTGAGAATTTATGCGTGAAGAGGGCGAGATGGCCGCAACCCCCCGCAATAGGTCTTGAGTCGGAAGTGTTGGTCCTTTGATATAGTCTGTCACCCTTGCCTCCCTGCCCGCTTGCCCTCCCTCTGTGGGTCCCTCCATCTCTCTTATCGGCCACTGCTGGCAAAAGTTTTAATGAATCAAGCACATATATATGCCGATCGTCGCTATTTCACTCAGAAAATCAAGCTGACTAGGTCTCCTTGGCCTCCCCAATCAGTAACGCTTTTGGGGAGTGGTTCAGTCTTTCTTGCCACTCGATAATCACAGCCCAAAATAACAGCGGGCACCGATCTGTGTGACCGGTGCCCGCTGCTCTTGAAAAACTTCAATTCTACCCTGACAGCCTGCTAGATCCCCTGCAGCGGCCCCTGCATCACCAGCATGCCGATGGAAGTGACTGCGAGCAGGAAAAGAAAGGCAAACCCCATGCCGATCCGCTTGGCTAAAGAGACGTCATAATAGCGCGCACGTTCGGTTTTGCATTCCTTAAACGACTTGTAGATCTGATAGCTCCCCAAGAGCAGGATCAGGGCGATGATCGGCGACCAGGTCAGGTAGAAGAGCACACCTGCGCCGAGCAATCCGAGCACCCAGAGTTTGGGGCTGATGACACCGATGATCCGGCCGCCATCCAAGGGGGAGATCGGCAGCAGGTTGAAGAGGTTGAGCAGAAAACCACTCGAAGCCAGGGCGTACCAGAAGAGGTTTCCGGTCGCCATGCCGATGCCGACACAGCCGATAGCGCCCAGGGTGCCAAGCAGCGGTCCACCATAGGCCCCGACCGCTTCGACAAAGGCATTCTTCGGCATTTTCTTCATGACGATGTGCGCGCCGACAAAGGGAATGAACATCGGCGCCGATGCCGGAACCCCCATCAGGCGCAGAGCAATCACATGGCCCATCTCGTGGATAAATATCAGGGCGACAAAGCCTGCGGCGAAGGACCAGCCCCAGAACATGGCATAGGCCCAGATACTGACTATCATGCTGAAGAAGGTCTTAAACTTGCCGATCTGCAGGATGAGGCCCAGGTATTTCAGCTTGCCGAACAGAAAAAACAGCACCAAGCCAATTGTGCCGAACCTGCGCCACCCTCCAGCGGTACGGGACGGTTGCTGCGCAGGCAAGCCAGCGCTGGCAGATGGCAGGTCGGCAACCGCAACAGAATGGGGCAGCGGAGCCTCCCAGAGCTCGGGCTCAAGGGGCTCGGTGCTGCCTGTCGTTCGTTCAATAGGCTGGGTCGGGGTCACAGTTATATTCTCTTGGTGGGCTTCGCGCATCAGGAATCCAGAGGGCTTATTACTTGTTTTCTTTCTTTTCCTTCTTTTCGGCCTTTTTTTCCTTCGGGGTTTTGGTTGCTTCTTTCTTAACCGCTTTCTTACTATCCTGGCCTTTGCCCATGACTTTTCTCCCACTTATTTCAGGTTTTGCTGCGGATTCCCCAGTTATCTCTCTGCCTACCATATACCAGACAGGGAACCGGGGGCGGATTATTTACCTGCCGGGCCCTACCAGGCCCCCGGCAGCCCCGCTGATATTTTCCCAGAGCCCCTCATAGGGCAGGCGGGCAAAATCGATACTCAGCCGTTCGCGGGATTCCTGCAGGACGAAGCCCCGCTCCACGACCGCAGCTTCTATCCCCGGCATGTGCAGCGCTCCCCAGGGGATCAGCAGGGTCCGGTATTTGTGCAAACCCTTCGGCAGGTAACTCAGTACCGCCTGATTGCGTTTTTTGATCAGATCGTCCATCAGAATCTGATTGGTCTGCGGGGTGATATTCTGTGCGGCCCAGTTACTGAAGTCGAGATAACCCTGGACTGGCGAACTGCTGTTCAACAGATAACGGCCGAGTGCATTGAGGACTTCAACACTGCGTGGATCAAATTCCTGCAGGTCGATATCGGCCCGCAGGATATCCGGGATATCGGCCTCGGTGGTAAGGGGCAGATCGAGGGATTCCACATCGATCAAGCGCCCGGGAAATCGGAACTCTTCCTGTGAGGCCAGCCCCAGCAGATCGGCCAGATTGCCATAGCTGAACTGACCCCTCAGCAGGCCCTGCGTATCGCTGACCCCTTCAGCCAACAACAGGCTCTGCCCGGCATTGAAGGAGTCCGCAAGGGCTGCATAGTAGCCCTCGCGCCCCAGATGAATCATCCCGGCCAGACGGATCTCCTTTTCTGCCTGTACATAAACCTTCTCGATCATATAGAGCCCGTTCGGTTTCAAACGGACGAAGCCGGCACTATAGCCTTCAATCAGATTACTGGCAGTCGCATAACTGAGCAGCAGCAGAATTAGCGGCAAGAGCGGCACACTCAGCAGACCGTAAAACCAGAAATGCCCCCAGCTGAAGAGCGGCTCCTCAGAGGCAACGGCAACCTCGCGCCTGCGCACCGCTTTAAGGACCAGGAAACCGAGCAGCAATTGTCCACTGGCGGCGTAAAGTCTATAGCTGCCCCCAGCCAAAAGAGCTTCCAGCGGCCAGAAATCGAGCAGGCGCCACAGCAGAAATAACAGCGGAATAAAGAGTAATTTTGATTGCTGGCGATTCAGTGCGAAACCGACATAGACGGGCACTGCCAACAGGAACAGGAGCAGTTCTGCCAGATTGAGCAGTCCGTAATCAGAGCTATGCGGCCAATAGAGCTGTAGCAGTTCGGTGAAGAGGTTCAGACCTGCGGCCATAAGGAACAGAACAAGAAACAGCTTAGGAATTCTTCGCATCACAGTCTTTGGATAGGCTAGGCTAGCAGTGGGTACAGGTAATTGCGGGTAAATATATAAGAAAAATCGCAGGATTGCTTGAAAAAAGTGTTCCGGACAGATAAACCCTGGCTCGCCTGTCCCTTTAAATGTTCTCGCCGAGAGGCAGAACGCCCCCGGCCTGGGGTAAGGTAGTTAGATCCTCCATGCGCCTGAAATTCAGCATATTCTCTATAATTTTTGCCGCGCGCACCCCAGAGTCCTGCGCGGCTTGCAGCAGTTGTGAAATTCCGCGCCGCGGCAGATAACCCGGCATCTGTTCCAGATCGACGCCGCATTCATTGGCCAAGGGTAAATTCTTGTGAAAATCTGGCGCTAGGAGGCTGTCGATTTGCTGGCTCTGCAGAATTCCCGAGAGCGGGTTGTTAAGCTCATGCGCCATGCCGGCCACTAGGCTACCGACCGACTCTATCTTCTCTGATTCAATGATCAACTCCCGCATGCGCAGCCGGTCACTGATGTCATCCAGCCGGATAACCGTGCCACCAACCTTCATCCCCTTGATCGAGAAGACGGTCATTTCATATTGCCGAACCTGCTCACGCAGGGCCAGGGTCAACGAGGTTTTTGGCATTGACGTCACACAATGTCTACCGC
>JAAXQE010000261.1 GCA_012974425.1 Geopsychrobacter sp. | reverse complement strand
GCTCGATATCAAGCAGGATTGTGGTGAATCCCCAAAAAATTGCCCCAGAAACGGGATTAGCGAGAAAGACCGGACGGCGCGCGATCAGGGCAATGCCGCCCTGGATGAGGTTAACCGTTCTGGAGCGGCCAACAGATCATGGCCGATGATCTGCTCATTCCCCTCGTGGGGATAAACATAGGTAATCACCGCACCAGGCGCCAACTGCAGACTACGGATGCCAACCTGATCCTGGTCCAGGCTTCTGGCAAAACGCTGAAAACTGCGCTCATTTATTTCCTGGCCGGTGGCGACCGGCATGAGACTCGACCCATATTCAACTTCGCAATTACAGCGGACCGTCAATCATCTGCCGCGAGAGAAGCTAATCTGTTAAATCTCTTCAACTCTGTCTGTTCATTGGGTCTTCAGCCCTGGCCTAACAACAGCTCCACAATCATCTCAGCAGACAGATTCACCCCCCTCGCAGTGCAGGCATAATTGGCTGATTTATCGCGCTTTGTTGCAATTCTGCGGTTTCGTGATAATCCTATTTATTCTCCCGGTTCGCATATTTCGGATGCAGTCGCCCCACCCTGATTAAAGGAGAACAGCTATGGGATTTTTCAGCAAGAAAGTGAACTATCCGGAACTCGCAGAAGACACCCAGGCCGCGGCACAGATCCAGGCTATTGAGGGTTCACTCAAGGATCTGATCGATCAGATCTCAGACCCGCTAGAGATCGTCCCCACCGAAGGGCGGGCCTTCGTTTTCATCGGCAAACCACCCAAGCGATTCGGCATGGCGATGCTGGATGAGACGGTCCACAGCCTGGGCGCTTCGGCTCGGGAACATGGGATTGACCAGGGGCAACTCCAGCAAATCAACGACAGACTACGCGAGGCCTACCTGCGCTGTCAGGATAGCCCGCGCTACAAAACCAGCATTGAGGGTAAAGACGTGGTTATCACCCCCAACCCACAACTGGCCCAGGAAGTCATTAAGATCACGCGCAATATCTACAATTGAAAAACGGGACAAGCGGGGCTTAAACCGGGGTCGAAACCTTTCGTCATTCGTCATGGCAAGAGTCTCCCCCGGGGGCCACTCGGCGAGCTGGGACCCTTTACGAGATTAGGGCAACAGGGATACTCTTGCTGCGCCTGAGGACAAACCCGCAAAATGGACCCCCCCCACACTCCAACAATTTGACCCATCCCGTTAATAACCAGGATGGGTCAAATTATCTCTTTCCCAATATTCCGCAAGCTGGTCAGCCTGCAGGATTCGCAGCGACATCTATCCGAGAATCAGCATCCCCAAGGTATAACCGACCAGACAGGCGGTGATCACACCGATCAAGCCCGGCACCATGAAACTGTGATTGAAATACCACTTGCCGATCTTGGTCGTCCCCGAGCTGTCGAAGTTGACCGTGGCGATATCGGACGGATAGTTGGGGATGAAGAAGTAGCCGTAACAGGCCGGCATGATCCCGATCAGCA
>JAAXQE010000260.1 GCA_012974425.1 Geopsychrobacter sp. | reverse complement strand
GTGCCCAAGGCCAACAGGAAGATCAGCACGGCGTTGCGCGCCGAAGTGGGCAACTTTTCATCCAGGGTCGTCGCGGTGGTCTCCTCGATCCGCTTCTTCCAGGTTGGATCCAGCAGGCGCTGCTGATATTCCGGATCATCCTCCAGTTCGAGGCCGCGGCGTATGCTGTAGAGCGACATGGCGATGGTCCCGATCAGGGTCGCCGGGATGGTGATTGCCAGAATCGACAGCAGGCTGATATTCGGCGCGATGCTGGTCATCTGCGACAGGTAATAGACCACCGCCGCCGAAATTGGACTGGCGGTAATCCCCATCTGCGAAGCGACTGAAGCCGCAGCCATCGGCCGTTCGGGACGGATCCCGTTTTTGAGTGCGACATCACCGATGATCGGCATGATGGTGTAGACGGCATGCCCGGTGCCGAGCATGAAGGTCATGGTGTAGGTCACCAGCGGGCCGAGGATCGTCACCAGTTTCGGCTTCGAACGCAGAATCCGCTCTGCGACCTGCAGCATATACTTGAGGCCGCCGGCTGCTTCGAGAATCGCGGCACAGGTGACCACCGCCATGATGATCAGCATCACGGTGATCGGTGGACTGGTCGGCGGCATCTTGAAGATGAACACTTCAACCGCCAGACCGATCCCGGAAACAACTCCGAGACCGATGCCACCGTAACGGCTGCCGATATAGAGCATCAACAGTAGAAAGAGGAACTGAATGTACAGCATGGCAAGACTCCTTAGGTAATTTGGTTAACGTCGGTACGACGCAACGGAAACTTCTTAAGGCGACCCTAATCTCAAGCCATCAGGCTGTAAATATTGTGGATTTAAAAAGGATTTATTCTTTTGCGCTGATTGTGGTGATTGTGCTCACGGAAGGAGATAGCGAGACGCAAGCCAGGCGTCTCTTCGGCAATCAGGGGAGGTAGTAGGTGATCTCGTTCATGCCGACAAGAAATTCCAGATTACGGGGGGAAGGTCGATCGCACGGAACGGCGTCCCAGCGCTTAAGGAGTTCCGCAGCATGGTCGGCACAAACTGGAGTGAAGTAAAGGTCACGTCCACCGTCGTCGCGACACATCTGAAAAAGGGCCATGACTCTCGGTGCGCGGGCTGCGGCAAAGGCGGCGGAAAATGTTTCCTTGCGCGACTCTACCTCGCCAGCTGTTACCTGGTCTGAATCCAGGGTCAATCGATACCAGCTCATTGCAGTGCTCCTTGCGGCTCTGTTTGATTGGACCGCGATGATAACCCCTATCCGGCGAGTGTCAAGTTCGTTATAGCGTCGAACGCCAGTATGAATACCTTTTTTTGAGAGGGGCCGCAGGAATTAATTCCCCCGCACATAACGCCGCTCGGGGCGGCCGACCACGCCATAGATCAGATCGGCGGTCAGGAAACCCTCACTGGCGAGAAATTCGAGGTAGCGCCGCGCGGTTGAACGGCTGATACCGACGATCTTGCCGACCTCTTCGGCGTTGAGATCGGTCACCTGCTGATCATCGAAAACAGCGCGTACCTTAGTCAGGGTCATCCCATCGATCCCCTTGGGGATGGCGCCG
>JAAXQE010000033.1 GCA_012974425.1 Geopsychrobacter sp. | reverse complement strand
AGGTGACTGTTAATCACCTTGTCGCAAGTTCGAGTCTTGCTCGGGGAGCCAAAAATTCAAAGACCCACAGATTTTAAATCTGTGGGTCTTTTTTTATTCATTTCTCTCAGGGTCCTCTTGCACAATCCCCCTGACCACTGGTCTAAGGACCAGAAGGTTTACGTCGTGCGCAACACTCTGATCATCTCTGCTGGACCCTGTCCATAATAACGCTTGAATTCGCGACTGAACTGGGAAGCGCTCTCGTACCCGACCATGTCAGCAGCAACATAAGCTTTCATTCCCCGCTGTACCATGAACCCCAGCGCTTTACTCAGTCGCACTTTTTTCAGGTACTGCACTGGTGAATCGGCGGTGACCTCCTTGAAGGCCCGATGAAAAGCAGAGGTGCTCATGTGCGCCTTCTGGGCCAGCATCTCGACATCAAGACTTGTCGCAAAATCACTATGGATTGATGTCAGGGCACGGGCAACGCGGGCAAAATTATCGTTGTGCGCAGCCAGAGCATAGAGGGCCGGGGCCTGATCTCCACAGAGGGCACGGAAAAGAATCTCCCGCACCAGCCCGGGACCCAGCACCCGGGTTTCCGTTTCTGATTGAAGGCACTTGATGAGTCGTGAGGTGGCATCAGCCATGGAATCCACCAGCAGTGCAGGACCTATCCCGCGTGGGAGAGCAGCCCTTTTCTGCCCTCTGAATTCAGCACTATGACCCATCTTGGCAATCAGATCGTGCAATTGGGAGATATCAACATCGATGTAGACCCCCAGTAACGGGCAGTCCGGGCTGGCGAAGGTTTCACATTCGAAAGGAATGGCAACGGAGAGTACCAGATAATTGTCTGCATCGTAGTGAAAGACCTGGTCGCCCAGATAAGCGATCTTATTCCCCTGGGCAATAATGACAATGCCTGGATTGTAGATCAGCGGAGTGCGAGGAATGTGACGCAGAGACTTGAAAAATCGCACTCCTTCTAGCCGCGACCCGGAAAATCCTTCGGGCAGATTAAGTTGTTCAAGGTGCTCAACCAATTTAGACATGAATAATTATCTCCTTTCCCATGAAGCAGGATAAGGCATTACAAATACCACAAGCCATCCAATAAATATACGGCAGAGCGGGAATAGGCAAGAAGTAGGCAGGATTGGGTATTCGCTCGCGCTATCTCAGCATCTATACTCTGACATGGTAAATACAAACTGCTGCTGAATGTCGGCGGCCAGACAACCTGCAAATCAAAAGGATAATACCAATGTTGAAGTTTAACTTTCAAAACCCAACTAAAATTCTATTTGGCGAAGGGCGCATCGCCGACATTGCGGCTGAGATCGACAAGGACCAGCGGGTGTTGATGACCTATGGTGGTGGGAGTATTGAAAAGAATGGCGTCATGGGCCAGGTCAAAGCGGCCCTGAGCGGCTACAGGCTGTTCGAGTTTGCTGGTATCGAACCAAACCCCAGCTATGAAACGCTCATGGCTGCGGTTCAACTGGTAAAAGAGGAGAAGATTGACTATATCCTTGCGGTGGGCGGCGGATCAGTCGTCGATGGCACCAAATTCATCGCAGCGGCGGTAAACTTTCAAGGTGAGCCTTGGGACATTCTGGCCAAACAGGCCAAAATCAAAACAGCCCTCCCTTTTGGCTGTGTTCTCACCCTGCCCGCGACCGGCTCTGAGATGAACAGCGGATCAGTGATTACCCGTCGCTCTCTTCAAACCAAACTACCATTCTCCAGCCCCCTTCTCTATCCACAGTTTGCGGTGCTCGACCCAACCACGACCTACTCCCTTCCGCCCTCGCAGATCAGCAATGGTGTTGTCGATGCATTCATTCATGTGATTGAGCAATACCTGACCTATCCGGTGAACGCCAGGGTTCAGGATCGATTTGCCGAAGGGTTGCTGCTGTCATTGATCGAGGATGGGCCAATCGCCTTAGAAGATCCGCAGAACTATGACGTCCGAGCCAATATTATGTGGTGTGCAACGCTGGCCCTCAATGGCCTGATTGGAGCAGGGGTCCCTCAAGACTGGGCGACCCACATGATCGGCCACGAAATCACGGCGATGCATGGTCTCGATCATGCCCAAACCCTGGCGATCATCCTCCCATCTGTCTTGAGCGTTAAAAAGGAGCAAAAGCGCGAAAAGCTCCTTCAGTACGCGGAGCGGGTCTGGGGCATCACCAAGGGTGACGATGCCGAGCGGATCGATGCAGCTATTGAAAAGACTCGGGCTTTTTTCGAGCGGATGCAGGTGAAGACCAGACTGAGCGACTACGGAATCGAAAAAGCCAGCATCACCAAGTTGGTCGCCCAACTGGAGCAACATGGCATGGTAAAGTTGGGGGAGAAGAGAGACATCACTCCGGAGATCAGCAGGCAGATCCTGGAATTGAGTCTTTAAGGAGATGAGCGGGCACCTTTCCCGAGCTGATCCCACAAAGACCCAAGGTTGAACCTTTTTAGCCTTTATTGAGGAGATACATTTCATGTCCGCTATCACAACCGTTAATCGCAGAATTGCTTTGAACTCACGCCCCGTCGGTGCGCCGACTTCCGAGAATTTCCGTCTTGAGGAGAGTGCAACTCCGCTCCCCGCAGCCGGTCAGGTTCTGTTACGCACCCTGTACCTGTCGCTTGATCCGTACATGCGTGGTCGCATGAGCGATGCACCCTCCTACGCCCCACCTGTAGAGATCGGGGCCGAGATGATCGGCGGTACCGTCTCTCGCGTAGAGGTCTCCCTTCATCCGGACTATCAAGCGGGCGATCTGGTACTTGGGTTCAATGGCTGGCAGGATTATGCGCTCTCTGACGGCACCGGCCTGACCAAGCTGGATGCCCGCATGCCACAACCTTCTCTAGCCCTCGGCGCGCTCGGCATGCCCGGCTTTACCGCCTACATGGGCCTGCTCGACATCGGCCAACCCAAAGCCGGGGAAACGGTCGTGGTCGCCGCTGCCAGTGGTGCCGTCGGTTCGGTGGTCGGCCAGATCGCCAAGCTCAAGGGCTGTCGTGTGGTCGGCATTGCCGGTGGGGCAGAAAAGTGCCGCTCGGTAATTGAGGAGTTGGGCTTCGATGCCTGCATCGATCACCACAGCGCCGATCTCAACCAACAATTAGCGACGGCCTGTCCCAAAGGGATCGATGTCTACTTTGAGAACGTCGGTGGCAAGGTCTTCGACGCCGTCCTCCCCCTCCTCAACCCTGCCGCTCGTATTCCGGTATGCGGTTTGATCGCTCACTACAACGATACCGAACTGCCAGCCGGACCGGATCGTCTCGGTCTTTTGACCCGCACCCTGCTCACCAAGCGGATCAAGATGCAGGGGTTCATCATCTTTGACGACTACGGCCATCGCTACGGCGAGTTTTTCAGCCAGATGAGTAGCTGGCTCAAGGAGGGGGAAATCATCTTCCGCGAAGACATGGTCGACGGCCTGGAGAACGCCCCGCAAGCCTTCATCGGCCTCCTCGAAGGGAAGAACTTTGGCAAGCTGATCGTTCGCGTCGCCAACGATTAATTTACCCACAGACAATAGGAGTTAACATGAAAATATTGATGGTACTGACCTCACACGACAAACTCGGCAACACCGGCGAAAAAACCGGTTTCTGGCTGGAGGAATTTGCTTCTCCCTACTATGTTTTCAAAGACGCTGGGGCAGAAATCACTCTGGCGTCACCCCTCGGCGGCCAGCCTCCGCTCGACCCCAAGAGTGACGCCCCTGATTTCCAGACCGAAGCCACGCAACGCTTCAAGGCCGATAGCACTGCACAGACAGTTCTGGCCAACACAGTCAAACTGGCCGAAGTCTCTGCCGCCGATTTTGATGCCGTATTTTATCCCGGCGGCCACGGCCCCCTGTGGGATCTCGCCGAAGATGCTTCATCCATTGCCCTGATCGAAGCGCTGCTTGCCACGGGGAAACCGGTCGCTGCCGTATGCCATGCGCCCGGCGTGCTGCGTCATCCCAAAACCCCGGACGGAGTTTCCGTGGTGCAGGGAAAAACAGTCACCGGCTTCACCAACACTGAGGAAGAGGCCGTCGGCCTGACCAAGATCGTGCCTTTCCTGGTGGAAGAGATGCTCAAGCAGAATGGCGGCAAATATTCGAAATTGGCAGACTGGCACCCCCATGTTGTAAGCGATGGCCTGCTGATTACCGGACAAAACCCTGCATCATCTGAACCGGCGGCCAAGGCATTGCTGGCAAAAATGGCTTAAGTCATCTGAAAGAAGAGACGAAAAAATGAAGGTAGTAATAGTTATTTCGGCAATTGCTATGGTTCTTGTCGCAGCAGTGATGATCTTTATGCTGGTGAAAAACACCAACACTCCTGCGGGGCTGGGAGTCAACAACGGAAAGCTGGCTCCTATGCCAGCGTCGCCCAACGCCGTCTCCAGTCAAACGGAAGATGTGGATAAAATGGTTGTTCCCTTTCCCTTCAAGGAAGGTCTGAAGGAGACAAAAGAAGCCATCAAGCAGGCCTTACTGGCGTATGGGAATATTGAAATCCACGTAGAAGAGCAGAAATATTTTCATGCGGTCAGCACCACCAGCACAATGAAGTATCACGATGACCTGGAGTTTTATTTTGATGAACAAGCAGGGCTGGTCCACTTCCGCTCGGCTTCCAGGGTTGGCCATTCTGATATGGGTTTGAACAGAGAGCGCTATAATCTTTTAATAGATTTGTACAATTAGATAGCAGGGTCAGTTTCTGCCCCCTCCG
>JAAXQE010000032.1 GCA_012974425.1 Geopsychrobacter sp. | reverse complement strand
GTGGTGGATTTGGTGGCGGCGGCGGTGGTTTCGGCGGCGGCGGCTCCTCCGGCGGCTGGTAAGCTCACTTCGCCCGACTCGCGCGGGATTTAAACAAGATGAATATTTCAGCAGTGCACACTAAAG
This sequence comes from Geopsychrobacter sp., assembly GCA_012974425.1. GTDB lineage: Bacteria > Desulfobacterota > Desulfuromonadia > Desulfuromonadales > Geopsychrobacteraceae > Geopsychrobacter. The sequence continues at coordinate 4,620 of JAAXQE010000032.1, read as the reverse complement.
GCGTCAGCAGATGACAGCAAAAAACCTATTCAGCAACGAAGAGAAAACACGGATCGAAGCCGCCGTCAAACTGGCCGAAAGTCGGACCAGCGGTGAAATTGTGCCGATGGTGATCGATGAGTCCTACGACTATCCGCGTGCCGAAATTCTCGGCGCGGGACTCTTCTCTCTGGCCGCGGCGACCTCGCTCAGCTGGGCCTTCCTGGGCGAATCGCTCTGGCACTTCCTCTGGTTGTTTGCCCTTGGCTATTTGCCATTCAAGCAGCTGATCCGGCGGTTCCCTGCGCTCAAGCGCCGCCTGATCCACCCGGATGAGATCAGTGCCGAGGTCAAGGAGCAGGCCATCGTCGCTTTTCTGGAGCAAGGGCTTCATCACACGCGTGACGCAAGCGGCATCCTCATTCTGCTCTCTCTTTTTGAACGACGGGTTTATGTGCTGGCCGACCGCGGTATTAACGATGTCGTGCCGACCGACACCTGGGACGGAATCGTCGATACCATTACCTCAGGAATTCAGCGTGGTGAAACCTGTGATGCGCTCTGTGCGGCCATCGTCTCCTGCGGCCAACTTCTAGAAAGCCAATTCCCGATCAAATCAGACGACAGCGACGAACTGCCCAATCTGATTATCGGTTGACCTAGCCGCAACCACCCACAATCGGTCTCAAAACCGCAGCAGCACGGCTCTCCACTCGGGGCGCCGTGCTGCTGTTTAATTCGTTCAGTTCAGTTTTCGGTGCTACATTCAGCTCGGCTGCTTGCGGCGACGGTCCTCCCCATCCTTCAATACAAACCGCCCGAGCATTGAGTTCAGATGGGCCGTCTGGCTCGAAAGCTCTTCACTAGTCGCCGCGCTCTCATCGGCACTCACCGTGGTCTGCTGAATCACCTGATCGATCTGTTGTAGGCCGACATTGATCTGGCTGATCCCCTGCGCCTGTTCATTGCTCGCGGCAGCGATCTCGCCGATGACCTTCGAGAGCCTGCCGCTGTTGATCCTGTAAGAGGCTGCGTGACTGCAGGGCGGTGAAGGTAAAACTGGTGCCAGGGGTCGGAGTAATATGACGATAAAGGTCCCGCCGATTTTACTCTGGATACTGGTTAGTCGCATAATCTATTCCTTCTCATCATCAGCTACCGATGACAGCCGACCCTTATAAAGCCTACATGATTGGCAAGAACTAACTTCAGACATGTGTGGCCCAAAATCAAATTTAAATGTTTTCTAATTTCAGTGCGTGCCGCCTTCAAAATCACCACCTTAAAAGGGCGCAGTGCTACACTTGGAAGTCACCCTGTGATGTCGTATACTTGTTGTCCGGAAAACAACCTATCCCACATAAAGTGAGACCTTCTAGCCTATGCCAGACAACCACAACACCCAACCGATCTTTGTCGCGGGAGCCGGAGGATATATTGGTGGCCGCCTGGTGCCACGTCTGTTAGATGCTGGCTACCGGGTCCGCGCACTGGCACGCAGCCCACAGAAATTGTCCAAGCGACGCTGGGGAAAACATCCAAATCTGGAAATCGTACAGGGTGATATTCTCGACTACTCCAGTCTGCAGCAGGGGATAGCTGGCTGCCGGGCTGCCTATTACCTGGTCCACTCCATGAACCCGGCGGTCGACGATTTCTCACTCACCGACCGGGCGGCGGCGATGAACATGACCAAGGCGGCGACTGCGGCCAAACTGCAGCAGATCATCTATCTCGGCGGCCTCGGCGAGGAAGGGAGCGGTCTGAGTCACCACCTGCAGTCACGGACCGAGGTCGGACGCCTGCTGCAACTCGGCTCGGTGCCGGTTACGATTTTACGCGCGGCCATGATCATCGGCTCGGGTAGCGCGTCATTCGAGATCCTGCGCTACCTGGTCGACCGCCTGCCGGTGATCCTGACCCCGCGCTGGGTCGACACCCCCTGCCAACCGATCGGGGTGAGAAACGTCATGCATTACCTGATCGGCTGCCTGGAATGTCCTGAGACCCTCGGTGAAACCTTCGATATCGGCCAGCCTGAGATCCTCAGCTATCATCAACTGATGGAGATCTACGCCGAGGAGGCTGGCTTGCGCAAACGGCGCATCATCCCGCTGCCATTTCTGACGCCACGCTTGAGCTCCTACTGGATCCACCTGTTGACGCCAATTCCGGCTGCCCTGGCTCGGCCCTTGACCGAAGGGCTGAAGAACCCGGTCGTCTGCCATGACAACCGGATCTCCGAACTGCTGCCGCAGGATCTGTTCGACTGCCGTAAGGCGATCCATCTGGCGCTTGAGCGGACGCGGGAGCACTTTGTGGAAAGTTCCTGGACCGATTCGGGTCCGATCTACCCCGCAGAATGGAGCGTGCGTGGCGACCCGGCCTGGGCGGGGGGGAAAACCTTCACCGATTCACGACGGGTGGTCATCGAAGCGACACCGGACGATATCTGGCCGGCACTCGCATCGATCGGCGGTGAGGTCGGCTGGTACTATGCCAATTGGCTCTGGAAACTGCGCGGCATGATGGACCGGGCTATCGGAGGTGTCGGCCTCAGTCGTGGTCGCCGCGACCATCAGGAGATTTACCCCGGCGACGCTCTCGACCTCTGGCGGGTGGTTGATGTTAAACAACCTGAACGCCTGCTGCTGAATGCCGAGATGAAACTCCCCGGCAAAGCGATACTCTTCTTCGAGCTTCGGCCCTTGGCAGACGGCCGCACCGAATTGCGCCAGATCGCACGTTTTCTGCCACGTGGACTGCTCGGACTCTGCTACTGGTATGCAATCACTCCATTGCACAACTATGTCTTCGACGGCATGCTACGCGGTATCGTCAAGGCATCCCAAGCCAGAATCAGCTCTGGCCCTGAACGCTTTATGGAAGAGGAGAAAACTGGTCCCTGAGCTGGGGGCTGGACAGGGCACAGGTATGACCCTGCCAAACAGATCGGCAATATGCTATCTAACAGATACTCTATTCACACCAACCAAAGGGAGGTAAAAATGAAGATCGATTGGGCATACCTGCGTAAGGGATGAATGTCCTGTAAAAATGCTCAAGAGTTTCTTGAGATAAAACAGGTCACAGCTACAGAAGTTGTTGATGCACGCAAGACACGAATCGATGCCGATCAAGCTTGGAGCATGCTCAAAACGGCCAGGTCGATAAGCGCAGCAAAGGGCAAAAAAATCCTGCGCTTTGAGCAGATTTCGCTGGAGAAAGATGCCATTTTGCAGCAGGTGATGGGCCCCAGCGGGAACCTGCGCGCCCCAACCTACCGGCGGGGAGATGATTACATGGTCGGCTTCAATCCCGAGCTGTATGCCGACTGGCTCAAATAGAGTCTCCATGTCAGCCCGAGTCCGAAGAGTGTGGCCGCAAGTGATCTGCGGGCCGCACTCTTTTACATTTTGTCGCCGTTAGAGCCAGATATTCAGAAGTCTCCCACCACTTAATTCTTTCAGTTTTCTTAAGCAAATAAACGCGCAGAAATAGTTATATTGCGTTAGAATTCTGTTCTGGATCGTTTCAATTAAAGGAGAAAATATGTTCTTTGCCCTTAATCGGATAATCCTCAGATCTTTACTGCTGGCTCTTTTGCTGGCCGGTACGGCGCAGGCGACAGAAAAACTTGCCTACTATTCCGATTACTTCTCATTTATCGGGCAAGATGAAAAAGGCTATCTGCTCTTCGCCCTCGACAGTAGCCGTGGAGTCGATGAGGGTGACTTTCAGGCCGAACATTTCGGCGTGCTCTATGATCAGTCACAGGGCTGGATCGATCTGGTTGGTACGGGTGAATACCCCAATTACCGTGGAAATCTGGAGAAAATCCCCGACTCAACGGCATTTCAATTCTCCGGTCGTCCCGCCACCGGTGTTACCGTCCTGAGCCGCATCAACGATCTGCGCCTCGAGATTAATCCTCTAACCACCCGGCTTGAAGATAACAGCGGCGCGCGCCGCCAAAACTGGGGGAATGCAGCAGCAGTTGTCTATTGGCAGGGGCGTGTCATACCTGGTCGGGTGATCTACGAAGGGCTGTCGTACCACAACTGGAACAGCTTGAGCCGCCGCGACTCTGACAACCGGGACAATTATCAAGGGTTCTACCTTGCCATTCAGGAAGACACCCCTTCCGCCTGGCAAGATCTTTACCTGCGCGCTGAGGGGCGCAATAAATTCCTGCACTCCAAGGGATTTATCGATACGCGAGTCGATCAGGTGAGTATCTTCAGCCCGGACCTTGAGATCTCCAGAAAGGGTTGGGCGCTCGGTTTTTATCGCTGGAGTAAGGGCTGGAGGATGAACCTGCAACAGGCGGCAACCAGTAAGGGTCTCGATCCCCCTTTTGCTTCACTTGTGCTGAATCAGGTCAGTCGCAAGAATATCAGCAACTGGGCCATCGGCGGCTTTGCCATGAGCGTGGTTGAAGGAACCCTGGAGATCGATGGTCGACAGAGCAAGGTGCTGGGATTTGCCGAATTGATCAAGTAGGCGGAATGCCGCGCTGGCGCTCTTCAAGCGCCGCGCAAAAATCGTTGGCAACCGCTCCTACCGCTTCAGCCCTGCGCCGCGCAACTCTCCTCGCTGGCGATACACAACTTAGGTTCATATTCCCTCGCCAGATGCGTG
>JAAXQE010000067.1 GCA_012974425.1 Geopsychrobacter sp. | reverse complement strand
TGGTGGGCGTTGCTGGGATTGAACCAGCGACCCTTCGCGTGTGAGGCGAATGCTCTCCCGCTGAGCTAAACGCCCAAGAAATGGAGCATCTTTATAGCAGCAACATCCTAGCCTGTCAATTAAAGACAAGGTGATAAATATCTTTAATCCTATGAATCGAGGCACATGACTCTAACGGTGGCCTCGGCATAGAGAATCCCATCGATCTCAATCTTGGATTTCACAGAAAATATTTTCCGTTTGTTTTCGACAATCTGCCCCCTTAGATCGATAAGACTGCCAACTGGGACCGGCTTGCGGAAACGAACACTTATCTCGACTGTAACAAACTGCTCCCCCCGACTGCGACAAGCATAGATAGCGACTTCATCGAGCAAGGTGGCCAAAATACCGCCATGGATTACGTCTTTCCAGCCCTGATATTGTTGTCCAAGGGTTAACTGGGCCGAAGCAGATCCATTCTCTCGATGTACATCAAAGCGTGCGTTCAGCCCTGCCGGGTTATCAACCCCACAAACAAAACAACCAGAATCTGCCTCGACATTAAACGGTGCGGCATCAGGCATTACTGCGCCCAACTCCGGTGTATTCAAAACCTGCATCACGGATCAGTTTCGGATCATATTGATTTCGGCCATCGATAATAATGTATTGCTTCATCAAACGCTTCATTGCATCTAAGTCCGGATTCCGGAACGGCTTCCATTCTGTGACCAGCAACATAGCGTCAACACCCTGCAGAGCATCGTACTGATGATCGGTCAATACCAATGAATCAGACTCATACCATTCTGCGGGTAATTCCTCACGAGCCGTCTCCATGGCAACAGGATCGTAAGCCAAAATCCGCGCTCCTGCTGCAAGTAAGTCAGCAAGCAGTACGATTGCCGGTGCTTCGCGCATATCATCCGTGCCAGGCTTAAAGGAGAGTCCCCAGATGCCAAAGGTTTTGTCACTTAAATCGTCCCCAAAACGTTCCTTGACCCGATCTGCGATCCAGCCTTTTTGTGACATATTACGTGCCTCAACAGCCTTGAGCAGGGCCGCATCAAAACCTGTAGCCTCTGCCATCCGGATGAGAGCCTGAACATCTTTAGGGAAGCAAGAGCCGCCATAGCCACAACCGGGATAAATGAATGACATGCCGATACGGGAATCTGAGCCGATCCCTTTCCGCACATTTTCTACGTCCACATCGAGTTTTTCACACAGGTTGGCAATTTCATTGATAAAGCTGATCTTGGTCGCCAGCATAGAGTTGGCGGCATATTTCGTCATCTCAGCGTCACGTACCCCCATATAAATGGTCCGTTCATGATTGCGATTAAACGGAGCATAGAGCTGACGCATGAGTTCACGAGCCTTGTCGCTATCGCTGCCGATTACCACACGATCAGGCTTCATGAAATCTTCGATCGCCGCCCCTTCTTTCAGAAACTCAGGGTTACTGACCACATCGAATGAAACGTCCACACCGCGCCTATCAAGTTCGACTTGCACGGTCTGACGGACCAGTTCAGCGGTACCAACCGGTACGGTCGACTTATCGACAATCACCGCATAGTTCTGCAGCAGCCCGCCTATTTCGCAAGCGACAGCCTGAACATACTTCAAGTCAGCTGAGCCATCCTCACCGGGGGGGGTCCCAACCGCAATGAAAAATACCTCGGTTTTATCCATGGCTTCCGCCAACGCGGTGGTAAAACGCAGACGTCCCTGCTCGGCGTTGCGTAGCACCAGAGGCTCGAGTCCCGGCTCATAGATTGGCAGTTTCCCTTGCCTGAGGCCTTCAACCTTTGCCTGATCTACATCAACACAGACTACATTATTGCCCATTTCGGCAAAACAGGTACCGGTGACCAGACCGACATAGCCGGTCCCGATTACGGTCAAATTCATCGCTTATCCCCTTGCCTGTAACACTTAAATGAACTGATCAACTATGCACTGAAAAAGCATAGGTTCCTATCGGGACTGAAAGTCCCTAACAAACAAAAGCACTACCTATCAATCGTCATCCTCGCGAAGGCGGGGATCCAAACCTCAAACAGCCACTGGATTCCCGCCTTCGCGGGAATGACAAAAAAGAGTAGCACCGAAAAAGGCTTGGGCTAAAGCCCATAGTTTTCACTAGCGCGATGGAACAATGAAACTGTCTAAATTTAAACTTAATCATCCTAAGGTGCAAGACGTGAAAAATAAAAGGTCTGCCAATGGCAAACCTTTTATGCTTAATATTTAATGGCGACCCCGGGGCGATTCGAACGCCCGGCCTGCCGCTTAGGAGGCGGCTGCTCTATCCAGCTGAGCTACGGAGTCATGGCATGGGGTTATACAGGATAAGTTTGAAAAAAACAAGATTGAGAAACGCGAGGCGAAAGGCGAGAAAATTACACCATTCACCTCCCAGATCAGAACTTGAGGAGGCTGTAGACCTTCCCTTCAGGTAGTTTTACACGACCATTCAAAAACTCGATTTCAGCCATGAAGGCACACTCGTGGATCTCGACACCGGCCTGCGCAACAAGGTCGACGACAGCGGCCATGGTTCCACCGGTTGCAAGAAGATCGTCAGCAACGATTACCCGATCACCCGATTTAAAGGCATCTTCGTGAATCTCAAGGGTATCGGTACCATACTCAAGCTCGTAATCGATACTGCGGGTTTTATAGGGCAGCTTACCAGGCTTGCGAACCAGAGTAATCCCGGTACCAAGCTTATAGGCGAGAGCGGAACCGAGGATGAATCCTCGGGCTTCAATGCCAACAATCTGATCAATTTTTTCACCAACATAGCGATGAGCCAGCAGATCGATCATACGATGAAAGCTCCGCGCATCTGACAGCAGAGTCGTAATGTCTTTAAAGACGACACCCTTTTTGGGGAAATCAGGGATGTCGCGAATAATTTTCTTGAGTTGGTCCATATTGCGTTACTCCAATTGAGGCTTGGCAAAAAAGAATAGGCTCAGTCGTCATCTTGCTGGCCAGCCATCTTATCGGCCAAGGCCTTACGTAGCTTATTCAAGCTCTTGGCTTCGATCTGGCGAATCCGCTCACGGGTTACCCCAAATTGCTGACCGATGGTATCCAGAGTCTGAGGTTCCCTGTCGTTAAGCCCAAAACGCAAGGCAAGTATCTCACGCTCTGTTTCAGATAAATCATCCATCCATTCAAGTAGCTGACTAAAACGATCCAGATCCTGAATTATCGCCTCTGGGTCAACGGCCGACTTATCCTCGATCGTATCGATCAGACTATAGTCGCTATTTTCACCCATCGGATGCTCAATTGAAAAGGTCTTCTTAACCAAGACCTGCATACGGCGAACATAGCGCTCGTCACATCCCATGGCCTGTGCAATTTCAGCATGAGAGGGTTCACGCTTGAGGCGTTGCACCAGTTCGCGACTGATCTTCACTAACTTATTGATATCGTCAGCAACATGCACCGGTAAACGGATTGTGCGGCTCTGGTTCACCAGAGCTCGCTCAATCGACTGTCTTACCCACCAGGTCGCATAGGTCGAAAAACGACAGCCCTTGCTGACCTTGAAGCGTTCAACGGCCTTGATCAGGCCCATATTCCCCTCTTCAATCAGATCCAGGAAGGGGAGGCCACGATTCATATAGCGCTTGGCAATTTTCACGACCAGTCGCAGGTTTGACTCGATCATCCGATCGCGAGCCGCCATATCCCCAGTCGCGATACGTTCTGCCAGATCACGTTCATCCTGGGCGGTCAACAGTGTTCCGCGCTGAATCTCTTTGAGATAGAGCTTGATTGCATCAGCTGAATGTTCGGTTTCTTCAACAGTGGCGGTACTGGCTTTTGATGCTGCTCCAGGGAGGGTGGCGTGCGAGGAATCGCTAAGGACAGACCCACCAAAAGCGTTGTCTGATGCAGAATCAGACTCTAAACCATCTTCATAGCCCGACAGATACTCGACCATCACTTCCCCCTTAACCGATTAGGATCTCACCCAACCAATATTCATTAGAAAGAACCGCAAAACCCAGTTTAAAGATTAACGCTTTTCATGGCAAGTACAAAATGGGGTTGACAGCCTGCTTGCCGACTCGTACTTCGAAATGCAAACGCGCACTCTCACCCGAAGGAGGTCGTCCCGAACTGGCGATACGCTCCCCCTGACTGACGAATTGGCCCTGCTTTACATGGTTCAGACTATTAAATCCGTAGACCGTAAAGACATCGTTTTCATGTTGCAATATCATAAGATGCCCAAACCCCCGCACGCCATCACCACTGTAGATGACCTTGCCTGCCGCTGCGGCAGTGACCTTGGATCCCTCTTGGGCAGCAATCTCTACGCCCTTACCGCCCCCCTTGCCACTCTGACCAAAGGCGCGCAGTATTTTACCGCGCAGCGGCCAATCCATTTTAACATTGGGTTTGGAAGGTTTTGTATTCACTAGTTTAGGTTTCGTAGCATTTTTAAGGCCCGGCGCACTCTTTTGCGCTGGTTTGCGCACAGACGCAGTCTTGGTGGGGCCACTTGCGATTTTGGTTTGGGGGGTTGTATTGCTCAGAGTTTCAGTTTTAGGGCGAGGGACTGTTGCAGGCACATACAGGGTATGAGTTGCATCAGGGATAAAGAGTCGCGTACCGACACGCAACCGTTTGGGACTGGGGATGCCGTTGATCCGAGCCAGATAAGCCTCCTCAACTTTATATGTTTTACTGATTCGATAGAGAGTCTGGCCAGGTTTGACCTCATGATAAACACCCTGACGGAGACAGCCAGACAGCAGCAAAACAAGGGCAACCAGCAATATTCGCATGCTGAGCCCTGCCTTTCCCGACTGTGATGGTCGTCTTATTTCCGCCATAACGCCTCTTGCCGCTCTCCACTTTAGCCGAATTAGTTATACGGGAAAAAATTCCAAATGACTAGAACGACAATGACCAACAACAAAGCCAACATGGTCAGCAGGTTAAAATAGCGTTCAATAAAGTTACGCGCCCTATCACCATAGATACGGAGCAATCCAGCCACAAGATAAAAACGCAGTGCGCGACTGATCAACGATGCGATAACAAAGATAGGCAGATTGATGCCGAAAGCGCCCGCCGAGATAGTAAAAACCTTATACGGGATCGGGGTAAAGCCAGCAGCAAAGACGGTCCAGAAGTCGTAGCGCGCAAAAAGATTTCCTACCTTCTGAAATAGTTCAGGAGTAAAGCCCGGAACATAGGCAAAGAACCAATCTGCAGCAACCGACCAGACACCGTAACCAATACCGTAACCTAAGACTCCGCCGCAAACCGAACCTATGGTTGCCGCAAATGCATAGCGCAGGGCATGCCGTGGCCGGGCCAAGCTGAGAGCGATCAGAAGAACGTCAGGTGGAATCGGAAAAAAAGATGCCTCGGCAAAGGCTAATATAACAAGCACCGGAACGCCATAAGGAGTATCCGCCCACGAAAGGACCCAGACGTATATCCGTTTCAAAAAATGAGTAGCTCTATTTTTTGAAACGGGTTGAATTGTACGACCATCATTACCCATCGCCCATCCAGCCATTCTCGCCGATCAAGGGGACAAATCGGCAATCCATCAATTCTTCACGGGTATAATTGTCTGCGTCGGTACGAACCAGCCTCAATAACTTCTGTTGATCAAGCGGGCCAACAGGCACTATAAGTGGGGCACCAATCGCCAATTGTTCTAAAAACTCTGTAGGCACTTCGGGTCCGCCAGCAGTCACGATGATACCATCAAACGGAGCATGATCTCTCCAACCGATCGTCCCGTCTCCAACCTTAAGATTGATATTCGTCAGACGCAGTTGATCAAAGACGCGGCGCGCACGGCTGGCAAGACTGGATATACGCTCTATCGTATAGACACGGCTGACGAGATGAGCAAGCACAGCAGTCTGGTAACCTGAGCCAGTGCCGATTTCAAGGATCCTCTCCCCGCCCTTCAGCCCTAAAGCTGCGGTCATGGCAGCGACCATAAAGGGTTGGGAGATCGTCTGCTTTTCTCCAATTGGCAGAGACGCATCAGCATAGGCATGCGGCCTGAGACCCTCATCAACAAAGAGATGCCGCGGGGTTTTTAACAGTGCCTCAAGGACTGCTTGATCCGTAATATTTCGCCGCACAATTTGATTTTCAACCATTCGGCGGCGTGCGACAGCGTAATCCATGCAGCTCTAATCCATAGTAAAAGAGAGGGGCCAGTCTGCCATTGACTGCAAAGCGGACTCACTCGTAAAACCAGTCCGCAGAGGGGTTATCGAAACATGACCGGCGGCAATGGCATTACAATCGCTGCCGGGGATATCTTCAAACCCGGAATCACCACCACCAATCCAATAATAGCTCCGGCCACGCGGGTCGGTTTTCTGGACGATCCCTTCCCCGTAATGTCGCTTGCCCTGACGGGTCAGACTAATCCCATTGATGGAACCAGAAGGAATATTGACATTCAAAAAGATGCCCTCAGGCAAGCCCGATACCAGCAGAGTATTTACCAGATAGCGGACAACAGAAGTTGAGCGCGTCAAATCATCAATCGAAAATTCCCGCGCAGCAAGCGAAAAGGCAATGGCAGGAAATCCCATCAAGGCGGCCTCCATAGCGGCACAAACAGTTCCCGAATAGGTGATATCATCGCCAAGATTCGCCCCAAGGTTAATGCCGGAGACGACTAAACTCGGCTTTCCAGCGACCAGCCCATGCACTCCCAGATTCACGCAATCTGTTGGGGTGCCATCAACCGAAAAAACACCGTTGCGAATCTCTTCTGCACGCAACGGCGAATCGAGGGTTAAAGCATGTCCAATGGCACTACGATTACGATCTGGAGCAACGACAACAACCGGATCACCCTCAGATACGGCGTCAACAAGGCAGGCAAGGCCAGGGGAATGGATACCATCATCATTGGTCACAAGGATAAAACTCACTTGGCCTCCCCTGTGATATCCTGTGCCAAGCGGTCACGCAGGCAGCATAAGCGCTCAATGATCGAATCGAGGTTGGCCACCACGACCGGAGATGGGGGTTGTGAATTTTTCAACTGCTGCCGGGCACCGCTTAAAGTAAAACCCTGCTGATAAAGGAGTGACTTTATCAGCAGGGCCTGTTCGATATCTTCACGACGGTAGAGGCGCTGGTTGGAACGGCTCTTGACCGGATTCAGAGATTTGAATTCTTCTTCCCAATAACGCAGAACATGGGACTTCACACCGACAAGATCAGCAACTTCGCCGATCTTAAAGTAGATTTTGTCCGGGATCAGATCGGCCACCGCAGCAGCTTAACCTAATTATCGTTGATTGAAGTTTTAAGTACCTGACTCGGCTTGAAGGTCAGGATACGTCTGGATGAAATTTCAATTTCATTGCCAGTCTGAGGATTTCGTCCGCGTCTGGACGCCTTATCCTTGACAACAAAATTACCGAATCCGGCAATTTTAATCTTTTCGCCGGCCTCAAGAGTCTCCTTCATAAGATCGAAAACCAGCTCAACGATCGCTGCTGATTCCTTCTTGGAGAATCCGGTCGCCAGGTAGACGCTTTCAATAAGATCGGCTTTTGTCATATTTCCTCCTGCAAAACAGTGGCAGGCTTAGCGCTATAGCTACTATCTAGCTGATATTTAAGGTTTTATATCACAGGGTCAAAAAGACCGCAATACCTTTTAACGAATTTCGGCAGCCAACTGCTGACAGACCGCCCTGACAAGCTTCCCATGAGCCTTCGCCACTTCCTCTTCTGTCAGGGTTTTATCGGGGGACCCATAGCGTACGCGGAAGGCAAGGCTCTTCTTCCCCTCAGGAATCCCCTGCCCCTTATAAACGTCAAAAACCACAACATCCTGTCCAAGTTTACCAAGGTTTTTCCTTGCCACATCGAGAACATTTCTAGTTTCAATCGTCTCATCAAGCAACAAGGCACTGTCCCGCTCAACAGCCGGAAACCTGGAGGGTACGGCGAAAGGAGTGTAGTTTCCTGCAACCGCAAATACTTCGTCAAGATTCAAATCGACGAGATAGACCTCCTGGTCAAGATCAAAATCCTGCTGAACCTGAGGATGTAACTCACCAATATAACCAAGAACTGTCTTGCCACTACAAATTTGTGCAGACTTGCCAGGATGTAAGTAGGTCTCTGAATTTTCACTGCGGAAACAGGGATCTTTAACCCCCAGCAGGGCTAAAACTTTTTCGACAACCCCCTTCAGGTCATAGAAATCGACAGTCCCCTTAGCCTGATTCCAGCCAAGAGGTGCCCTCTGGCCACTAATTGCCGCGGCCAGATGCAACTCCTGACGACTTCCAGTCTCATCCCCCACAGGGAAGAAGACCGGACGCAGTTCAAATAGGCCGAGATCGGTTGAACGATGCGAAAAGTTTCGCGACAGAGTATCCAGCATGCTCGGGACCAGTGTAGTGCGCATTACAGCCTGATCTTCATTCAACGGGTTCAGAATACGTACAGACTCAAGCCGCTGATCACCTTCTGCCAACTGAAGCCTTGCGGCATCACCTGGTGCGAAGAAGGAATAATTAATAATTTCTGAAAAACCACATCCAACCAAAAGATTACGCACTGCTATCTCAAGCTTCAACTCAGGCTTCTCGACTTGCCTCTCCAGGCAGGCGCGCGGCATGGTGACCGGGATATTATCATAGCCATAAAGCCGGGCGACCTCTTCGATCAGGTCAATCTCCCGTTCGAGATCTGGCCGAAAGCTCGGCACACCAACCTCTACGGTTCCGGCATCATCAATCTTACCCGACGCGACATTCAGACCTATTCCCCTCAGGAGACTGCTGACTTGCTGAATATCGACATGGATACCGAGAATTTTCTCGGTGTTAGCCGCACTCAAATTTATTTTTGCCTTAGGCAGCAGAGTCGGATACTCATCAATCACACCGGGAGAAATTTCTCCTCCGGCCAATTCGGCAATCAGCGCCGCCGCACGATCAAGCGCAACGGGGATCATATCTATATCAGCCCCTCGCTCAAAACGGTGCGAGGACTCTGTGTGCAGGCCGTGACGCTTACTGGTACGCCGAATACTGATGGGGTTGAAATAGGCAGCTTCAAGCAGAATAGTCGAGGTATCATCCTGGACTTCAGAATTCAAGCCACCCATAACTCCCGCCATCGCAACCGAACGCTCACCATCACAAATCATCAGGTCTTCAGAAGTCAGCTTATGCTTGGCATCATCCAGGGTCGTGAAAGACTCGTCCAGACTAGCCCGCCTGACAACTATCTTGCCCTTGTCCAGATGACGAAAATCGAAGGCATGCATCGGATGTCCGAGTTCCATCATCACAAAATTGGTGACATCAACCACGTTATTGATCGAACGCATCCCGACAGCTTCGAGACGCTGAACCATCCACGCAGGCGAAGGTCCAATCTTGACATTGTTAATCATCCGCGCAGCGTATCTAGGGCAACCTTGCGGATCGACAATTTCGACGCTGGCAGACTCATTGATATCCGCACCGCGCGCAACAATTTCAGCCACGGGCAGATTCAATGGCTTACCGCACATTGCCGCAATCTCGCGGGCAACGCCCACGACACTCAGACAGTCAGGACGATTTGGGGTCAGACCGATCTCAAGCACGGTATCCTTGATCTGCAAGGCCTCAAAAACAGGCATACCGACTTCATAGGATCGATCCAGAATCATGATCCCGGCCGACTCACCAGACAGCCCAAGCTCCTTTTCGGAGCAAAGCATTCCGCCTGATTGCTGGCCACGGATTTTCGACTTCTTGATCTTAAAATCACCCGGCAGGACAGAACCAGGCTGAGCCAATGCGATAAAGTCACCCGTCTTGTGGTTTGTCGCACCACAAACAACCTGAACAACCTCAGTCCCGTTATCGACCTGGCAGACCGTCAAGCGATCGGCATCAGGGTGCGGCTCTACCTTTTCCAGGCGCGCCACAATGACAGTATCGAACTCCGCACCGATAGATGTCATTCCCTCAACCTCGAGCCCAAGCATCGTTAAGCGATCAGCAAGTTCCTGTGGGCTGTAGTCAAAATCGACAAATTCTTTCAACCAATTGTAAGTAACAATCATTGGAGCAACCTTTGTCCGGACTTAAAACTGCCGCAGAAAGCGCAGATCATTTTCAAAGAAGAGGCGTAAATCACTGACACCGTACTTAAGCATGGCGATCCGTTCAAGCCCCATACCGAAGGCGAACCCGCTAAATTGTTCGGCATCATAATCAACCGACTTAAAAACCTCGGGATCGATCATGCCGCAACCCAGGATTTCCAGCCAGCCTGTCCCCTTGCAGACACGACAACCCTTGCTACTACACATGACACAGGCAATATCGACCTCGGCACTCGGTTCGGTAAAGGGGAAGAACGAAGGACGGAAACGCACGCCCAACTTGTCGCCGAAAAAACTCGTCAGAAAATGGGTCAGAATCCCTTTCAGATCACCAAAAGTAACATTCTGGTCGACCAGAAAACCTTCAATCTGATGAAACATCGGACTGTGAGTTATATCTGAATCACGTCGATAGACCGTTCCGGGAGCAATCACGCGCAGCGGGGGCTTCTGCTTGAGCATCGAACGAATCTGCACCGGTGAAGTGTGGGTCCGCAGCACCAGATCTTCACTGACATAGAAGGTATCCTGCATATCACGTGCAGGATGATCCTTCGGGATGTTCAGAGCTTCAAAATTATAGAAATCCTGCTCAACCTCCGGGCCCTCTTCGACACAGAAACCAAGTTTGCCGAAAATCTCGACAATCTCTTCGGTAACCAGGGTCACCGGATGCTTGGTACCGCTGAAGGTTTGGCGGCCGGGGAGACTGATATCAATCTTTTCAGAGGATATCCGCAGATCAACAGCATCCTGCTGCAATGCAGAGTTGCGCCCTGCAAAGGCGTCTTCCAGAGACTCCTTGAGGCGGTTCACCAATGCACCGACAACAGGTCTCTCTTCAGGGGTCAGATCACGCATCCCTTTCATGATATCGGTCACCGCACCTTTTTTACCAAGGTATGCAACACGAATATCCTGCAGGGTTGCGGCAGATTCCGCACTGCTAATTGCAGCGAGTGCATCGTTCTCTAATTCTTGCAAACGATCCTTCATAGATATAATCCACAGACAGGGGTCATTTTTTAGGGTATTGCGCAGGAATCGACTGAAACCTGCAAACCGGCAGATTGAAATTCCGGTTCATAAAATAAAAAAAGGGAGACTGAGCTGGAGCCCGGCCTCCCTGATTTGGCAAACAGTTGATCTACTGCAGTTTAGCCTTAGCCGTTTCAGCAACGAATGCGAAACCAGCAGGATCAGTAACTGCCAGTTCGGCCATAATCTTACGATCAAGACCAACTTCGGCCAACTTCAGGCCATGAATCAGACGACTGTAGGAGAGTCCGTTCTCACGTGCAGCTGCATTAATACGGGTGATCCACAATGCGCGGAAATCCCGTTTCTTAACGCGGCGATCACGGAATGCGTAATTCAGGGCCCGGTCAACGGCTTCGGTAGCGGACCGGAAAAGTTTACTCCGCGCGCCCCTGTAACCTTTTGCAAGCTTGAGTACGCGATTACGACGGCGACGGGCCTTAAAACCTCTTTTTACTCTTGGCATCTCTCTTTTTCCTTCTAATAGATATTACGTTGTAAGTTTGATCTGCGGTAGTGACCGCGACCGGATCTGCAGGGGGAGATTGTCCCCACAGTTCACAGCAATTGCCTGTTCCCTACAAGTAGGGGATCAACCGTGCGATGTTGCGCTCATCAGCCTTGTGAACCAGGGTCCCCTGACGCAACTCACGCTTACGCTTGGTCGATTTCTTGGTCAGAATGTGGCTGGTATACGCCTTATTGCGACGGATACGACCAGTTCCGGTCTTGCGGAAGCGCTTGGCAGCACCTCGGTTTGTCTTAATCTTGGGCATTGTCTTACTCCTGTACAGTCGTCGTACCGCCCTACATGTGCGGCACTATTTTTTAATTGGACCGACAACCATCGTCATGAAGCGGCCCATCTTGCTCGGCTTTGATTCAACTTGGCCCAGATCCTTCAGAGCCTCAACGGCGCGATCGAGCTGCTTGAGTCCTTGATCGGGGTGAGCGTTCTCGCGGCCACGGAACATGATGGTCAGCTTTACCTTGTTCCCCTCTTCGAGAAAACGCCGGGCATGCTTGATCTTGAACTGGAAATCATGATCATCGGTTTTGGGCCGCATCTTGATTTCTTTAAGTTCAACGCGCACCTGCTTCGCTTTCGCCTCAGAGGCCCGCTTGGCCATCTGGTACTTGTACTTGCCGTAATCCATGATGCGGCAAACCGGTGGATCAGCGCCTGGCGAGACTTCAACCAGATCAAGTCCAGCTTCAGTTGCCCTACTCAAGGCGTCCGGAGTACTCAGAATACCGAGTTGATTGCCTTCGTCATCGATAACCCGAACCTGAGAGGCACGGATTGCATCGTTGATATTTGTCTCCTGCTTAGCTATGGGCCTGACTCCTTCTCTCCATCACCTTCGCAACGGTACGGCAAAACAACCTGCGTACCTCCATTCAACACAAGAAAAGACCCTGAAATGCAGGGCCTTCACTTATATAAATCTATATCAGTGAAAACTTTTAACTTCTTCCGCCGCAAAGCGGATAAATTCTTCTACGGTCATCGGGTCAAGAGAGGTCCCATCTCGGAAGCGCGGAGCAACCTGTCCTTCTTCCATCTCGCGATCACCAACCACCAGCATATAGGGGGTCTTATTCATCTGGGCTTCACGAATCTTAAACCCAAGCTTTTCATTGCGCAAATCAGCATGGACACGGATCCCAGCTTCACGCAACTGAGCCTCTACCTTTTTCACGTATTCAGCCTGCTTGTCAGTAACATTTACGACAACAGCCTGTACCGGGGAGATCCAGAGTGGGAAATTCCCAGCATAATGCTCGATCAATATGCCGATAAAACGTTCAATCGAACCAACGATCACCCGATGCAACATAACTGGGCGATGCTTCTCGCCATCGGCACCGACATAGGTCAGATCAAATCGCTCTGGCATGGTAAAATCGCACTGAATAGTAGCACACTGCCATTCCCTGTCAAGCGCGTCCTTCAGCTTAACATCAATCTTCGGCCCATAGAAGGCACCATCGCCCTCATTGACCTCATAAGCCTGGCCGCTATCGTCCAACGCAGACCGCAAAGCGCTCGTCGCAGCCTCCCAATCCGCATCGCTGCCGATCGCCTTTTCTGGTCTGGTCGAAAGCTCCATGCAGTATTCAAAACCGAAGATGCCGGCAACATCCCGCACAAACTGCATGACCGCCTTGACTTCAGCATCGATCTGATCCGGGCGACAGATAATATGCGCATCATCCTGAGTAAAACCGCGCACGCGCATCAGTCCATGCAACACGCCCGACTTCTCGTGTCGGTGAACCATCCCTAGCTCAAAATAACGCTGGGGCAGGTCCCGATAGGAGCGGATCTTCGTCTTGTAGACCAGCATATGGGCCAGACAGTTCATCGGCTTAATGCCATAGCCCTGCTCATCAACCTCGGTGAAATACATATTTTCACGGTAATTCTCGTAATGACCCGAGATTTTCCACAACTCGGTCTTGAGAATCTGCGGGCCGACGACCAGATCATAACCGCGCTTAAGGTGCTCTTTGCGCTCAAAATCCTCAATCAAGGACCTGAGGAGTGCTCCCTTGGGGTGCCAGATCACCAAACCTGCGCCAGCCTCTTCGTTAAACGAAAAGAGATCAAGCTCGCGACCCAGCTTACGATGATCACGCTTCTTGGCTTCCTCGAGGCGCGCAAGATGAGCCTTGAGCTGCTTCTTATCAGAAAAAGCCGTCGCATAGATGCGCTGCAGCATGGCGTTCTTTTCGCTACCACGCCAATAGGCCCCGGCGACGCTGATCAGCTTATAAACCTTGAGCAATCCGGTACGCGGGACATGTGGCCCACGGCAGAGATCGACAAAGTCACCCTGGCGATAAAGACTGACCCTGGTCTCGCCCAGGTCTTCGATCAGCTCGACCTTATAGTTTTCACCCATCGCCCTGAACAGTTCTATCGCCTCGGCACTCGACATCTCTTCACGAGTAATCGGCAGGTCCTGCTTGGCGAGTTCGGCCATCTTCTTTTCAATGGCTTCAAAATCCTCGGGTGCGAAGGTTTTTTTCTCGCTGAAGAAATCGTAATAGAAACCCGTATCGATTGAAGGGCCGATCGTCACCTGGACATCATCACCGTAAAGACTCTTAACGGCATGCGCCATCAAGTGAGCCGAGGAATGACGCAAGACTTCAAGTGCCTCAGGTGCATTTTGCGTAATGAGCGCAAGTCTTCCGGAGCACTCCAGCGCAGTCGACATATCGACCAGTCGGTCTTCGAAACGTGCCGCGATCGATTGACGCGCGAGGCCTTCGCCGATACTAAGCGCAATATCATACGGGGTCGAGCCAGCGGCGACCTCTCTGAGCGAGCCGTCGGGTAGTTCAATCTTGACTAGCGCCATAACACAAACTCCCTAAACAAAAAGAGGCATCTAAATGATGCCTCACGGGGTTACAAGTATTCTCTAATTATCTCTAGTTGCCTGGTAGGCGCGGGCGGGATTGAACCGCCGACCCCTACCGTGTCAAGGTAGTGCTCTCCCACTGAGCTACGCGCCTGCAACCAACGGGCGTTTTGTACCAAACCGCTTACCGGACGTCAAGGCATTTTCGCACAAAAGAAGCATTTTTATTAAAATACCACTGCCTCTGTAAATTTTATAGACCCTATGCAGACATAGGACAGAGGATATACTTGCCCTTCCAGCAATGAAACGTTAGATTCAAAGAGCTTTTCCAAATTTAGCTAGATACCAACCTTATAACCTTATGGAGCCAAGCAGTGCAGACAATTGATCAGCTGATCGGCAACAGCTGCCAACAACATGCAGACAAATTTGCCCTTCAACAGAAATCTGGCAAGAGCTGGGCTGATACCAGCTATCGCTCACTCTGGGATCATGCTGAGATGCTGGCGGCAAGCCTGTGCGATCTTGGCATCAATGCCAGGGACCACATTGCCATCCTTGCGCCATCGTCCACCAGTTGGATCACCTGCTACCTTGGGGCCTTACGTAACAGCGGCGTTGTTATCCCGGTTGACAAAGATCTCAAGGCAGCGGAACTGCGCCATATCCTGGCAGACTCTGAAGCAAAACTGATCTTCGTTGGCCGCCAGCAGCTCGATATTCTGCTTGAAATTATCGATGGGCTACCCCTGCTCAAGAAGATCATCCTGCTCGATACTGACCCACTGCAAAGAGGCGAGGAAGGTCGGGACATCAGCCTGCTCATCGAGATATCCCAGACCCTGAGATCATTAGTCGCGGAGGATTCCCTCAGCAAGGACCATCAAGATAAAATTGGGGGCCTGTGCCTCAAACTAGAGCAGGAGCTTCGCCCCGATGAGAATAAGGTAAAGCAGAAAGCCAACAAACTCGGTATCAACGAGGACCAATACCTTCGCCTGCGTGAAGAGAAATGCCTGCTCTACCTTGATGAACTGAAGAGCGAGTCGCCACCCCCTCCGCCGACCCATACCGCAGAGGACTGTGCAGTTATTCTCTACACCTCAGGGACAACCGGCCGTTCCAAGGGGGCGATGCTCAGTCATGCCAATATTGTCAGCAACATCCAGGCAGCCAGCAAGCAATTCAGGCTGGACAGCAGCATACACACCCTCTCGTTCCTGCCGATAAATCATGTCTTCGAACAGGTCTGTGGTGTCCTGCTCCCCCTGTCGCTCGGCGGAAAGGTCAGCTTTGCCGAATCGCTCAAAAAACTAGGCGAGAACCTGCACGAGATCAAGCCGAGCTTCCTGCTCGGCGTCCCCGCAGTCTACCGCCTGCTCTATGATCGAATCATGAAGAACATCAACAACAAAACGCTTTCACGCGTTCTCTACAATCTACCAATCGGACGTAAAATTGTTACACATAAAATACAGGCGACCTTCGGCAAAGAAACAATTTTCGTGAGCGGGGGTGCGGCCCTCGACCCCACTGTCGCTGCTGGCTTCAATCGTCTCGGCCTGACCCTCCTGCAGGGTTATGGTATCACCGAAACCTCGCCAGTCATCGCAGCCGAGACCCCGGACTGCCGTAAAGTAGGGACGGTCGGCCTGCCGATGGAGAAGGTCGAGATCAGAATCGACAAGCCAAACACTGATGGCACCGGCGAGATCCAGGTGCGCGGGCCGAATGTGATGCTCGGATACTACAAGAATGAGCAAGCGACCAAAGAAGTGTTAAATGACGGCTGGTACAGCACTGGTGATCTCGGCAGAATTGATGCTGACGGTCTGCTACTAATCTGCGGTCGAGTCAAAAACCTGATTGTCATGCCTAACGGCAAGAACGTCTACCCGGAAGAGGTTGAGAATCAACTCTTAAACAGTCCATTCATCGCCGAAATCATCGTCTATGGCCATAAGGTCAATCAAGCCAGCGAAGAGGTCTATGCGAGCATCTTTCCGTGCGAAGAAGCGCTCTTTGACTTTCAGCAGCGACAAAACAAGGGGCCCCTATCTCCAACCGAGGTTGAGCTACTGATCCGCAAGGAGGTCATGGAATACGGCAAGGATCTAGCAGACTATAAACGTGTGAAAAAATTCAGCCTGCGCGAGGATGAATTTCCAAAAACGACAACGCGCAAGATAAAGCGTTACGTTCTGCAACCCTCAATTTCTGCGGAAGATTAGAAACAATAAAAGGGGAATCTCCTCATTCAAGGAGATTCCCCTTTTATTGTTGCACAAAAACAAAATCAGTCGAGATCGTGCTCTACGCGAATCAGACAGGTCGGTTCCTGGACAATCTCCAACTGATCAATCTCCTGTAAGGCACTTGTAATATCTGCCTCTTTCGCCGCATGGGTCATCAGCACAATCGGTACAGAATCGGACGCATGACTCTCAGGCTGAATCATCGACTGAATGCTGATGTCATGCTGGCCGAGGATTGTCGAGAGCTGAGCTAGGACACCAGTGCGATCAACAGTAGTGAAACGGAGATAATAATGGCTTATAATCTCACTCATCGGGCGGAGTGGCAGATCAACAATCTCATCCGGACAGTAACCCATAATTGGGGTACGACTGGTAGCTCCAGAGCAGATGTTCCTTGCGATCGACATCACATCGCCCATAACCGCGCTGGCAGTAGCAGCCATCCCGGCCCCACTTCCATACAGCATGGCCGGTCCGAGGAAATCCCCTGACAGGCGCACGGCATTAAACACGCCATCAACCTCGGCAAGCTGATAGCTTTGGGGGATCATGGTCGGATGCACCCGGACCTCCACTGCCCCTTCACATTGCTTACCGATGGCCAGCAGTTTGATCTTGTAGCCCATCTGCTTGGCAAAATCGATATCGACCGCGGTGACCTTGGTGATCCCCTCGGTGTAGACCTGATTAAAGTCGATCCGGGTTCCGAAACAGATGGCTGACAACAGGGCAATCTTATGCGCGGTATCGACCCCCTCGATATCGAAGGTTGGATCGGCCTCGGCATAGCCAAGCTGTTGCGCTTCGGCCAAAACAGGAGCAAAGTCGCTCCCTTCATTGGTCATCTTGGTCAAGATGAAATTGCAGGTCCCGTTCAGAATCCCAAGCACAGTCGAAAAACGATTAGCACAGAGGTTCTCCTTGATCGATGAGATCACCGGGATACCACCACCGACCGCAGCCTCAAACAGAACATCTACGTTGGCACGGTTGGCCGCTTCGATGATCTCCTGACCATGCACCGCCATCAGCGCCTTGTTTGCGGTCACGATATGCTTACCGTTTTCAATCGCCTTCAGAATAAACTGCAGTGCAGGCTTGTAGCCACCGATCAGTTCGATAACGATATCGATATCCGGATCGGTCAGGACTGCATCGGCATCGGACGTCAGGACACCCTCCGCCAGATTGACGCCACGATCTGTGGTGATATCTAGGTCAGCAATCCGGGTTAAGCGCAGCTCAACCCCGCTGCGCTGACGTATCACTTCGGCATTTTTCTGAAAAGCCTGAACGACTCCGGTCCCGATAGTTCCGAAGCCGAGAAGACCAACATTTAGCTGAGTTTTTTGCATGAGTATTAATCCTGGAAATATGCTGGAGTATTTAAAATCGGCTAATCTTTTTTATCAACCAGCTTAGCTATCTTGTCGAGCAGTCCGTTCACAAAGGAGGGTGACTCCTTGGTGCCGTAGCGCTTGGCTATCTCAATCGCTTCATTCATGGTTACACGCGCCGGGATATCGGGCATATAACAAAGCTCATAGCAGGCCATGCGCAGGATCGACAGATCGACAGCGGTCATCCTTTCGAGTGACCAATTCTTGGCCACCTCGCCGATTCGCTGGTCAAGCACGGGACGATACTCAATAATCCCGCCCACCAACTGTTCCGTGAAGCGTTTGGCAGATTCGGGAATCGGCTTATCCAGGCTGTCGAGTGGCTCACCTAGGGCATCGTCAGCAAAACGGAAGTTATCCCAGAAGTGTCCAAGCAGTTCTGCCTGACCAAGATTTGTGTCCAGCCGCAGGGCAAAGAGAATTTTGAGAGCGCATTCGCGCCCGAGTCTACGATGTTGAATCTGCATGTTCTTCGCTTATAGGGCCTTAAAAAGGTTAACCATCTCAATCGCACTCATGGCGGCCTCGCAGCCTTTATTGCCAGACTTGGTTCCAGCGCGCTCAATTGCCTGCTCAACGCTGTCAGTCGTCAGGACCCCAAAAGAGATCGGTACGCCAGAGTCGAGCGAGACGCTGGCAACCCCCTTGGTGACCTCTGAGCTGACATATTCAAAATGCGGGGTTCCCCCCCGAATCACCGCGCCCAGACAGATCAAGGCATCGTACTTGCCAGTTTCTGCAAGTTTTTTAGCAATCAGCGGAATCTCAAATGCACCCGGCACCTTAACCACAGTCAGACTCGCGTCATCAGCACCATGACGCTTAAGGGTATCGAGGGCGCCTTCAAGCAACCGGTCACAGATAAAGCTGTTGAAACGGCTGATAACCAAGCCAAATTTAAAACCCGCAGCGTCCAGGTTTCCTTCAATCACAATCGACATAAGAGACCTCCCCTTTCGGCAGGAAAGTAAGAATTAAAGATCAAGCAGGTGCCCCAGCTTTTCACGTTTGGTCTGCAGATATTTCAGATTGGAATCCCGAGCGGCGACCTCAAGTGAAACCCGCTCACTGATTTCAATACCGTAGCCTTCGAGACCGACAATTTTCTTGGGATTATTGGTCATCAGGCGCAGCTTGGTAATGCCAAGATCGGTGAGCATCTGTGCACCGATGCCATAATCACGCAGGTCAGCACTGAACCCAAGCTCCTCGTTGGCCTCTACCGTGTCACGCCCCTGGTCCTGCAGTGCGTAAGCCTTGATCTTATTGACCAGACCTATACCCCGCCCTTCCTGACGCATATAGAGAATGACTCCTGAACCCTCTTTTTCGACCTGTTGCATGGCGGCGTGAAGCTGATCTGCGCAATCGCAGCGTTGCGAACCAAAAACATCCCCAGTCAAACACTCGGAATGCACCCTCACCAACACCGGCTTGCTGGTATCGATATCGCCCTTGATCAAGGCGATGTTCTGGGTTTTATCGACTTCGTTTTCATAAACAATCGCCTGGAAATCTCCACCGTAACTGGTGGGGAGAACCGTCTCGGCCGCACGGGTCACCAGGAGTTCTTTGCGCATCCGGTAGGCGATAAGCTCCGCAATACTGATGATTTTCATATCATGCTTTTGCGCAAACTCCTCGAGTTGCGGCATGCGGGCCATGGTGCCATCGGTGTTCATGATTTCGCAGATAACTCCAGCCGGTTTCAAACCAGCCAGGCGGGCCAGATCGACCGAACCCTCGGTCTGTCCGGTGCGGACCATGACCCCACCCTTGCGGGCACGCAGCGGGAAAATGTGCCCGGGGCGCGCCAGGTCGTAAGCAGTACTCTCATCCGCGACAGCGGCCTGAATGGTTGTAGCACGGTCAGCGGCGGAGATCCCTGTGGTCACACCTTTGCGGGCTTCGATCGACACCGTAAACCCGGTGCCGAAGGAGGAGCTATTATCGGAGACCATCATCGGCAGTTCAAGATAGTCGGCACGTTCCTCAGTCAACGACAAGCAGATCAAGCCACGACCTTCGGTAGCCATAAAGTTGATCGCTTCGGGTGTGACCAATTCGGCAGCCATGGTCAGATCGCCTTCATTCTCGCGATCTTCATCGTCGACCAGGATAACCATTTTACCGGCACGAATATCGTCGAGGGCAGCTTCTATCTTTGCAATCGGCATTTGATTAATGTCTTTCTGTCTTATATCTAAAGCAATTAGTTTCCAGGCTCATTCAAGCCCTGGCAGGGGCGAATAATGTCACATAAAGCCATTCTTGGCAAGAAACTCAAGGGAGATCCCAGACCCATTCGGCACTGAATCTGAAGCAGGGTTGGTCAAGCGTTCAACATAGCGCGCAAGGATATCTGATTCAAGATTCACCGACTCTCCAGTACGCATATTCTTGAGAGTTGTCATCTCCAGGGTATGCGGAATAATCATGACCGAAAAGCTATCGGCCGTAACCTGGTTAACGGTCAGACTGATCCCATCGATGGTAATCGAACCCTTAGGTGCAACATAGCGTGAGATCGCACCTGGCAGGCTGAACTCGAGGCGCTGCGCCTCCCCTTCACCGGTTCTGGACTGCAGCTGGCCGACGGCATCGACATGGCCGCTGACGATATGCCCACCGAGTCGATCACACAGCCGCAAGGCGCGCTCAAGATTGACCAGAGATCCCGGTCTAAGCGCGCCTAAGGTTGTCACCTCGAGAGTCTCTGACGAGACATCCGCAGTGAAACTTCGGCGGTCCCAACCTGTCAGGGTCAGGCATACGCCATTGATTGCGATACTCTCGCCCATTTTTAGGTCAGCCTGCGCAAGAGAGCTGTTGACACGCAGACGACAGTTATGACCGGACCGTTCGAGCTGGGCAACGCTACCGGTAGCTTCTATCAATCCTGTAAACATCTCTTCACCTCTGCACTCAGCAACAAATCCTCGCCGACCTTCTCAACGACCAGATTTTCAAGGGGCAAGGCATCTTTCATCAATGTACAACCCTCACCAGCAAAAAGCCCGGAGAGACCTGCACCAGCGAGCAGTTTGGGCGCGATATAGACCTGCAGACGATTGATCAGTCCAGCGTTCAACGCGGCAGCAGCCAGAGTTCGCCCGCCCTCAAGCAGCAAGGATTGCACATTCCTGCGGCCCAATTCCCGCCAGAGCTCAGGAAGAGATACCTTGCCATCGACATCAGGCACAGTCAGAATTTCACAGCCAGTTTCCTGCAGTTCAGCGATTTTAGCTGCCGGGGCCTGGCTGGTGGTAGCAATCAGCGTGACGGCACTTGATTGCTGTTGAACAACACGACTCTTAAGCGGGATCCGCAAACAGCTGTCGACCACGACCCGCAGGGGGTCGCGGCCAGCCCCGGCCAGACGCGTGGTTAATTGCGGATCATCGGCCAGGATCGTCTCGACCCCGACCATAATTGCATCAATTTGATCGCGCAGATGATGGACCAGGCGCCGACTCTCTTCGCCTGACACCCAACGTGAGTCACCATTGCGAGTAGCAAGCTGGCCATCGAAAGTCATTGCCGCCTTGTAGAGGGTATGGGGTATTCCATGCTCGATATGCCAGGCAAAAGGGGTGATCAATTCGCGGCATTCCGCTTCACAGATCCCGACCTGCACCTCAACTCCGGCGCCCTGCAACCGCCTGACACCGCGACCGGCAACCAATGGATTGGGATCGATCGTGCCGACAAAGACACGCTTTATGCCTGCGGCGACGAGGGCATCGGCACAGGGACCGGTCTTCCCCTGATGAGAACAGGGCTCGAGGGTCACATAGATATCGGCCCCGAAAGCTAGCTCACCAGCCTGTTGCAGGGCAAAAATTTCAGCATGAGGTTCACCTGCCCTGGGATGAAAGCCCTCACCGACAATCTCACCGTCACGCACAATCAGCGCACCGACGGCAGGGTTAGGCGCTGTCCGTCCCAAAGCAGTTCTGGCCAGATCGAGTGCCCGCAGCATATATATCTGTTGATCGCACATAACAATAAATCATCTCGTAGCCTAAAAACCATACAGCCGGGATACACGAAGCATCCCGGCTGCTTAACAATTTACCCTATACACAAACTCATTGCCCCGGCTTGCCGAGTAGATCCTTGAGCTCCAGCATGAATTCGTTAATGTCTTTAAACTGTCGATAAACCGAGGCGAAACGAACATAGGCGACCTCATCAACCTGTTGCAGCGAGGTCATTACCTCTTCTCCTACGATGCTGGCATTAATCTCTCTCTCACCAGCCTCCTGAAAATGGCGCTCAAGTCGGTCGACCATCTGCTCGATCTGTCCTACCGAAACCGGACGTTTTTCACAGGCGCGCTGCATCCCGGAGATAATCTTGCAACGATCAAAGGCTTCACGCCGGCCATCCTTCTTGATTACCCAGGGGAGCATCTCTTCAACCCGCTCATAGGTAGTGAAGCGGCGTGCACATTCTGGGCATTCACGCCTGCGCCGAACGTTGTTCCCCTCTTTACCGAGGCGGGAATCAACCACCCGGGTATCATCATGGCTACAGAAGGGACAATTCATTTCGATTCTCCAGTGAACAGCGTTGCGTCGATGCCAGCCTCGCTGAGCATTTCATGCGCCAGCTTATCTGGATAGCCTCGGCCATAAACAATTTCCAGCACACCGGCATTGACCAACATTTTGCTACAGATACTGCAGGGGGAATCGGTACAGTAGAGGGTCGAACCCTCTATATTGATCCCATGGCGCGCGGCCTGGATGATGGCGTTCTGTTCGGCATGCAAACCACGACAGAGCTCATGCCGTTCCCCGGAAGGGACATTGAGTTGCTCACGCAGACAACCGACCTCATCACAATGTCGAATGCCACTCGGCACGCCATTGTAACCCGTCGCAAGGATATTCTTATTCTTCACCAGCAAGGCACCGACCTGGCGCCGCATGCAGGTCGAGCGAGTCGCCACCAGAGTGGTTATCTGCATGAAATATTGATCCCAGGTCGGCCTCTGCATGGTTTAAGTCCTAAACCAGACGGTGTGCGTAGAGAGGAAAACGCAAACAGAGTTCCTTGACTTCAGCACGAATTGCTTCGAGGGCCGACTCATCATCGATGGCATTCAAGGCGCGATCAATCCACTTTGCAACCTGGACCATTTCAGCCTCCCTGAGGCCACGCGTCGTAGTCGCCGGAGTACCGATCCGCACACCACTGGTGACAAAGGGGGAACGCGTATCGAAAGGAACGGCATTCTTGTTGACCGTGATCCCGGCTCTCTCGAGGGTCGCTTCAGCCACCTTGCCGGTAATTTCGGTACCGGTGAAGTCAAGCAACATCAAATGGTTATCCGTACCACCAGAGACCAGGTTATAGCCACGCTTGACCAGTTCGACGGCCAGGGTCTTGGCGTTTGCAACAACCTGCCCGGCATACTCCTTGAATTCAGGGCTCAGGGCTTCCTTGAAAGAAACCGCCTTGGCAGCAATTACATGCATCAGCGGACCACCCTGGATACCGGGGAAGATATTGCTGTTCAGCTTCTTAGCCCATTCCTCGGTGCACATAATCATCCCGCCACGCGGCCCACGCAGAGTCTTGTGAGTCGTGGTGGTGACGAATTCGGCATAGGGAACCGGGTTCGGGTGCTGACCGCCCGCGACAAGCCCGGCGATATGCGCCATATCGACCATCACCACGGCGCCAACCTCATCGGCAATCCGGCGGAAGGCAGCGAAATCGATGATCCGGGTATAGGCACTGGCACCAACCACGATCAGTTTCGGCTTGTGCTCTCGCGCTAATTTTTCTACCTCTTCATAGTCGATGGTACCGGTGTCTGGCTTAACACCATAGGCGACAATATTATAGAGTTTTCCAGAAAAATTGACCGGGGAACCATGGGTCAGGTGACCACCATGAGCCAGATTCATGCCGAGTACGGTGTCGCCAGGCTTGCAAACAGCCATATAGACCGCCATATTCGCCTGAGAACCGGAATGAGCCTGAACGTTGACATGTTCGGCACCGAAGAGTTCCTTGGCACGGTCGATAGCAAGTTGTTCGGCCTTGTCGACGACTTCACAGCCACCATAGTACCGCTTGCCGGGGTAGCCTTCGGCATACTTGTTGGTCAGAACCGAACCCTGAGCCTCAAGCACAGCTTCACTGACGAAGTTTTCCGAAGCGATAAATTCAAGACTATATTCCTGACGGGCAGTCTCTTCTGCGATTGTTGCTGCGATTTCAGGATCAAACTCGGCAAGGGATTTCTCAGTCATTCTCTTTAGTCTCCGACCTCTAGCGATTTAGAATTGATACGGGGCGGACAAAGCCGCCCCGCAAGGAACATAACATGTAAAAGTTTATTTTCGATCAGCTTCGATCCGATGAATCTTGTCGAGTCGCATCTGATGGCGACCGCCCTCAAAGTTGCTGTCAAGCCAAACCTCAACCAATTGACAGCCCAGCTCAACACTTAGTACGCGGCCACCCAATACCAGCACATTGGCATTATTATGTTCCTTGGCCATCTGCGCAGTGAAAGGGTCATGAACCAGTGCAGCCCGAACGCCATCGACCTTATTGGCCGCAATCGACATCCCGATCCCGGTGCCACAGATCAGGATACCGGATTCAAATTCACCAGCGGCGACAGCAGTTGCAACCTTTTTACCAAATTCAGGATAATCGACTGAACTCTCATTGAACGGCCCCAAATCACTGAATTCAAGGCCACGTGTTTGCAGCATTTCGCAGATAGCCTGCTTGAGCTCAAGGCCACCGTGGTCACTTCCGACTGCTATCATCATCGACCTCAAATCTTACGCAATGCCAGGGTTGCGTTTGTGCCACCGAAACCGAAAGAATTCGAGAGGGCGACATTGATCGTAGCCTCGCGGGCCTTATTCGGTACGTAATCGAGATCACAATCAGGGTCGGATTCGAGCTGATTGATCGTCGGTGGTGAGATGCCACGATCCATTGCCAAGGCACAGACGGCGCCTTCAATCCCACCCGCGGCACCCAGACCATGACCGGTCATACTCTTGATCGAATTCACCATAACCTTCTTGGCGTGCTCGCCAAGAACCGATTTAATCGCCATGGTTTCGTAGAGATCATTGAAATGGGTCGAGGTACCATGCGCATTGATGTAATCGACATCTTGCGGATTAAGCTTGGCATTTTTGAGGGCCATATTAATACAGCGCGCGGCACCTTCTCCACCGGCAGCGGGTTGGGTAAGATGATGGGCATCGGCACTGGCACCGTAGCCAAGGATCTCACAGTAGATCTTGGCTCCACGGGCCTTGGCCTGCTCATACTCTTCAAGAATCAGGATACCGGCGCCTTCACCCATAACAAAACCATCGCGGCCCTTATCAAAAGGACGGCTGGCACCTTGCGGGTCGTCATTGCGGGTCGAGAGAGCCTTCATGACGTTGAAGCCACCAATCGCCAGCTCGGTAATCGTCGACTCGGTCCCACCGGCGAACATCGCGTCAGCATCGCCACGCGCAATCACATGGTAAGCTTCGCCGATCGAGTGAGTGCCGGACGCACAGGCCGATACGGATGAGACATTCGGCCCCTTGGCCCCGAAGCGAATCGAAATGTGGCCGGGGGCCAAATTGATAATCAGCATCGGGATAAAGAAGGGGGAAATCTTTTTGTACCCACGCTCAACTAAGGCTGAGTGGTACTTTTCGATGGTCGGCAGACCACCGAGTCCGGAGCCGACGATCACGCCGACACGCTCGGCATTCTCATCATTAATTTCCAGCCCAGAATCTTCAAGCGCTTCCTGGCTAGCCGCCAGACCGTATTGAATAAAGAGGTCCATCTTCTTGATCTCTTTTTTATCAATATAGTCCTCGGCAACAAAATCCTTAACCTCAGCAGCGATCTGGGTTGGCAGGTTTGAAGCGTCAAAACGAGTAATCTTGTCAATGCCGGAACGGCCAGCGATCAGGGCATCCCATGTCTTTTCTACACCGGTTCCCAGGGGAGAAACGATCCCGACACCGGTCACAACAACTCTACGCATGTGACTCTCTTTTCCTGTTTAAAAGGGAATGGTTATATATTGCCATACTCATTGAGTACGAGCATGGCGGGTCGAAAGAACCGGGAGCAGAGCCTATCTGCTCCCGGTCTCAATCAATCAGGAAGACTTGTTGATATAATCAACTGCGTCCTGAACCTTCTGGATCTTCTCGGCATCTTCGTCGGAGATCTCGACATCGAACTCCTCTTCGAGTGCCATGACCAGTTCTACGGTATCCAGGGAGTCGGCACCAAGATCATCCATAAATGCAGCCTGATTGGTGACCTGATCCTCATCAACACCAAGTTGCTCGGCAACAATTTGTTTTACGCGCTCTTCAATAGAAGCCATTTGCTTTTCTCCTGTTTCGTTGAGACCTATAAAAGGTCAGATAGACTAAGTTTTGATCGTATAATGATCAGTGTTACATATACATACCGCCGTTAACGCCGAGAACCTGTCCGGTTACATAACCGGCCCGATCCGAAGCGAGATAGATAACGGCATGAGCGATCTCTTCTGCGCCACCAAGACGACCGAGGGGGATCTGCGAGGCTAGCTCGGCTCGTGCCTTCCCATCAAGGTCCTCGGTCATGTCCGTTTCAATAAAGCCGGGTGTTATCGCATTAACAGTTACGCTGCGGCGCGCCAGTTCACGGGCAACCGACTTGGTCAAGCCAATCAGTCCAGCCTTGCTGGCACTGTAATTAGCCTGTCCCGGGTTCCCCATTTCACCAACGACCGATGAAATATTGATAATTCTTCCGCTGCGCTGTTTACTCATGGACTTCGCGACGGCACGTGTCAACAGAAAAGCACTCTTGAGATTTGTATCGAGGACCGCATCCCAGTCAGCATCTTTCATGCGCAACAAGAGTCCGTCACGCGTAATCCCGGCATTGTTGACAAGGATATCGATCCTGCCAAAAGTTGCAAGGGCCTGTTCGATCAGGTTAGCGACATCCGTTGGGTTAACTACGTCAACCACAACGGCCAGAGCCTTGCGGCCCATGGCCTCAATCTCGGCAACCAGCTCGTTAAGTGGAGCCTCAGACCTGGCACAAACAACCAGATCAGCGCCGCTTTTGGCCAGCTCCAGAGCGGTACAGCGACCAATTCCACGCGAAGCACCCGTGACGATCGCAATCTTACCTTCCAGCATAATATTTGCTCCCCGAATCAGAGGCTAACAAAAGGACTAAAGGGCCAACTTTGCAAGAGTATCAACCGAATCAAGCTGAGCGGTGTCACTCCGCTTAACGATGCGTTTAACCAGACCACAGAGAACTTTGCCGGGACCTATTTCAATATAACGCGTCACGCCACTGCGATCCATCTCAAGCACAGACTCATCCCAACGGACTGCCGAGCAAACCTGCTTGACCAAGAGATCCTTGACCCGCTGCGGGTCGGAATAATTGGTCGCTTCGACATTTCCAACCACTGGACAACGGAAAGTGCCGATCTCAAGTGGCGCAAGAACATCTTCCAGCCGCTCGGCCGCAGGTTGCATCAATGCCGAATGGAAAGGGGCACTGACCGGTAACAGCATGGCTCTCTTAGCACCTTGTTCCCTGGCCAGAACAATCGCACGCTCGACAGCCGCTGCGTGACCCGCAATAACTATCTGCCCAGGACTGTTAAAATTGGCCGGGGCAACAATCTCACCCTCAGCGGCCTTGAGACAAATCTGCTCAAGCGGCACACGCTCAACGCCCATGACAGCCGCCATCGCACCAACTCCAACCGGCACAGCGTCCTGCATAAAGGTGCCGCGTTGACGTACAGTCTTAACCGCATCTGAAAAATGGAGCGCTCCAACCGCAACCAAGGCTGAAAATTCTCCTAGCGAATGGCCCGCAGCACAACCAGAAACAAGACCTGTTTCCTGCTCAAGGATACGTAATGTGGCGATACTTGTCGTTAAAATTGCGGGTTGGGTATTTGCCGTCAGGCGCAGGTCAGCCTCACTCCCCTCAAAGCAGAGTGCGGCCATATCAAAGCCGATTGCATCACTGGCTTCTTCGTAGGTCTGGCGGGCAAGTGTAAAATTCTCGACCAGTTGTTTACCCATGCCAGGATATTGCGAACCCTGACCGGGAAAAAGAAATGCGATCATCAGTGTAGTCCTGTTGATTTAATTAGTAAGATTACCAGCGAATCAGAGTTGAACCCCAGGTAAATCCACCGCCGAAGGCCGACAAGAGCACAATATCGCCCGACTTAAGCATGCCGGCACGATTGGCTTCATCCATAGCAACCGGGATAGTTGCACCAGATGTATTGCCATACTTATGGACATTTATATAGACCTGATCATCGTCCAGCTTAATCCGTTTAGCTGTCGCTTCAAGGATACGCTTATTGGCCTGATGGGGGATAAACAGCGAAACATCACTGGCGCTCATACCGTTAGCTTCGAGTGCCTCCAGTGAAACATCGGTCAGCGAACGGACAGCAACCTTAAAGACTTCATTGCCCTGCATTTTCAAGTACGCTGAACGGTTATCAATATTCTCGGCACTCGGAGTCATCCGGGTACCGAAGCCAGGTTGATAGAGGAGATCGAGATAGCTGCCATCGGAATGCATGTGAGATGAAAGGATGCCGAAATCAGACTCCTCAGTCGTTTCAAGAACGACAGCCCCGGCGCCATCACCAAAGAGGACACAGGTATTCCGATCGGTCCAATCAACGATGCGACTCAGGGTCTCAGCGCCAATAACCAAGGCTTTCTTGCCGCGCCCGGCCTGCAAAAAATCACTGGCACAACCAAGCGCATAGACAAAACCGCTACATGCCGCAGAGATATCGTAGGCATGAGCGTTATTTGCAGCTAAATTATTCTGCACGATACAGGCTGTCGCAGGCCAGGGATAATCACCAGTAATGGTGCCAAGGACAATTAGATCAATCTCACTGGCAGAAATACCTGCCATCTCAAGGGCGCGTTCAGCGGCACGAGTTGCCATATCGGAGGTATATTCACCCTCGGCAGCAATCCGGCGTTCATTAATCCCGGTGCGAGCAACGATCCAATCATTGGTGGTGTCGACCATCTTCTCGATATCGAAGTTGGTCCGGATATTTTCCGGCATATAAGAACCGGTACCCGTAATACGAGCTCTGATCACAGCAAATCTCCCTAGATCCTGCCTTAACCTGGCAAGACCATATCCTAGATAGAGTGAGCCAGCTTCTCTTCGATCTTGATACCGGCGAATTCATGGGCCTGACGAATCGCAATCGCAATCGCCAGAGGGGTTGCCTTGCCATGACAAACAACACCGGTCCCGGCTAGACCCAACAAGGGCGCACCGCCATACTCACAGGGATCGACCTTCTTCTTGAAAGCACGAAACGCACTGCGACTCAGGAGAGCCCCCAATTTTGACAGAAAGCGACTCTCTATCTCGGACCTTAGCATGCTGGTCATTGCAACAGCCAGCCCTTCAGAAACCTTCAGCAAGACATTTCCGACAAAACCATCGCAAACGACCACGTCAACCGCACCGTTAAAGACGTCTCCACCCTCAACGTTGCCAACATAGTTGATCTCAGTCTCAGACAGCAGCCGATGGGCTTCACGGGTTAGTTCAGTCCCCTTTTTTTCTTCTTCGCCATTGGAAAGAAGACCGATGCGTGGCGCCTTGATCCCGACAACGTGCTGCATATACAAACTGCCCATGATGGCAAATTGTTGCAGATTCAAGGGTTTGCAATCAACGTTAGCACCCATATCGAGAACCAACGTCATCCCCTTGACATTTGGCAGCAGGGTCCCGATTGCAGGCCGATCGATTCCCTTGACACGTCTTAGAACAAACATTCCAGCGGCCATAGTCGCACCAGAGTTACCAGTACTGACAACAGCATGAGCGTCTCCGCTCTTGACCAGATCGAAAGCAACACGTATCGAGGAATCTTTCTTTTTGCGAACCGCATCCGAGGCGGAATCTTCCATCCCCACAACCTGGCTGGCGTGATGAATCGTAATCTTCAATCCATCGGTCTGGTGCTTCGCCAGTTCAGCTCGCAAAAGGGTCTCATCGCCAACCAGCACGACTTCACAACCCCAACGTTGACAGGCAGCGACAGCTCCGGCTACTTCAGAAACCGGAGCAAAGTCCCCACCCATCGCATCAACTGCTACTTTGATATTCATGACTTAAATGAGCAGTCGCTATATCTAGATACTGGAATCGGTAATGATTTCTTTGCCCTTGTAAGTGCCACAGTTAGCACAAACACGATGAGGGAGTTTTGGCTCCTGACATTGAGAGCAGGTCGAAATGCCCGGTGCGGAGATCGAGTCATGTGAGCGACGCATGTTCTTTTTTGATTTCGAGGTTTTCTTCTTCGGTACTGCCATTGTTGTATCTCCTTAAAACTGGTCGAAATTCGACCATTGCTTATTAGCTTTCCCCAGTGCAGAGGACAGCACAGGGTTTAGCGGTCTATTTATCTTACGAGGGATCCAGCTTAAGATCCTTCAACTTTCCAAAGCGATTATTAAAAACCTTGGGTTCACATGTACACTTATTCTTATTCAGATCTATACCACAACTAGGGCAAAGGCCCGAGCAATCCTCGCGACAGAGATT
Organism: Geopsychrobacter sp.; assembly: GCA_012974425.1. Taxonomy (GTDB): domain Bacteria; phylum Desulfobacterota; class Desulfuromonadia; order Desulfuromonadales; family Geopsychrobacteraceae; genus Geopsychrobacter. The sequence continues at coordinate 27,321 of JAAXQE010000067.1, read as the reverse complement.
GTGGATTGGAAGAGACATGAAAAGTTGCTCAGTGAGAATCGGCAACAGTTCAATCTTGCCCTCTACTTGAACGATGGTATTAATCTGATCATCATCCAGCTCCAATTCCTCCTCAAGGATCTCATCACTGTCGACAATATTCAACGCGACAGAGAATGTTTCATTGAGACGCCCACCAATTCCTGTCAGACAACGACCACATTGCAAAGACAAATCTGCACTCAGATCACCATCCAACAAAAGCCTGCCCTTAACGCGTGACAACCGATAGTTGATCAAAGCATCGCTGGCAAAAAGATCAGTGGTCGCAGCCTGAGTCAACTTCAGTTGAGAGTTTAACTCTTCGACTGTCAGACTAAGCATATAAGACTTACTAATATCTGTGATTTTTTCTACTAACAATCTCACCTACTCAACCTCAAGACAAAACGCAACACTATAGAAAAACACTAAATAATGTCAAGGAAATTCCAGTAAAACGGGCGGTACTTGATAGCCCATAAGCCACCACTTTGCAAGGATTTATTTTCAATTCTCCTCCCTGCACAAACGTGACAGAATATGAATCCCAACCCGATAAACACCCAACCCAGTTGATGGTGCATAAAATGAAAGAAGGGCCCAAATGACCACTGAGGAAATAATGCAAATTTCTGAGCTTATAAAAACCATGCGTCATCTTCGCTCGCAAAAGGGCTGTGCATGGGACCGTGCGCAGTCCCCAGAGAGCCTACGCCCCTACATCCTCGAAGAAGCCTACGAACTAATTGACGCAATTGATGCAGGTGACACCAGTGAAATCCTCGCCGAACTGGGTGATCTGCTCCTGCAAGTTATTTTTCAAGCACAGATATTTTCCGAAAAAGGCCTGTTTGGTATCGGAGATGTCGCCGAGGGGATTAATCGTAAACTGCAACGCCGTCATCCGCACATTTTTTCTCTTGAAGAAAACATAAAGGATTATCCAGACTGGGAACAGATCAAGCAACAGGAACTCAAAGAGAAAGGCAAAGCGACCGACTTTGCTTCGCGCCAACCCGACAATCTACCATCACTCAAGCTAGCCGACAAATATTGCCATCACCTGAGCAAGAATCCGGAAACAAAGAAACGGATACCCAAACAAGAAACACTGAACGACTTGCTGTCAGGAAATATCACCGAGGAGAGGATTGCAGAGGAGCTATTCAATCTCGCTCACCTTGCCCAACAACAAGGAATAGACAGCGAGCTGGCACTGCGCAATTACACCCTGAACCTTCTCCGAAAAGCAGACCAAAAGGGATGTCAATAAACCTCAAAAAAAGGGTCGAAAAAGCTTGACAGACCAAAAAATGTCGATCTTTCAAGGGGGTAAGCTTCTTTTCAACGCCAACTGTTCAAAACCTGTTGACAGGACTGTGAGCAAACTTCAGAATATGAGACAAAACGGCGCCCCCAGCATCTTGCACAATTTTTAATCACTTTTTTATGCTTGTCATTTCAAACACTTAGAGCTCATGCCAGTACAGATAATGAAATACCAAATACCACCTAGGTGAATTTTAATCTTAACCTCAACTAAAGGACTCCCGGTGTTTATAAAGCTGCTTTTTCTGTTTATTGTTGTTCCAGTTCTGGAAATATATGTCCTTCTGGCGGTTGGAAACACAATCGGTCTGGGCCTAACAATTCTACTGGTCCTTGCGACCGGAATTGCAGGAGCACATCTGGCAAAAACTCAAGGAATATCCTTGATGCGCAGAATACAGCAGGAGATGGCGGAAGGGAGAATGCCGGCCGAAGAATTGCTCGATGGCGCAATGGTTCTTTCGGGAGGATTATTGCTCCTTACACCCGGCTTTTGTACCGACTTGAGTGGATTCTTGCTGCTCGCCCCATTCAGTCGTGCAATTCTTAAAAAATGGTTAAAAAAATTGCTCAGTTCCATGCTGGCCAGCGGACAGATCCAAATTCATAGAGGATAAGGACGCTCCTCCTGCCTCCATAAACAGACCCTAAACACTGCCCCCTGCCCTGCGCCGGCGTAGCATATGCCAGACGCGTGAAACCTCCTCAACCCTGAACAGCAAACAGAGTAGCAGAAAGACCAGACCACCTGATGCGACTGCCAGAAAGAGGATCATGCTTTTCTGCCAGACCAACCCGGGTAAAGACCAATCACACAAACCAACGATAGGTGTTGCAACCAGGATCATCCCGAGCGTAGCAGGAATGGTACCACGCAAGGGCTTGAGCAAGGAGAGCCTGACAAAAGGTCCAATCCGGCGCCGCAAGAGAATAATCAAGAGTAGCGCATTAAACGCTGAAGCCAGACTGAGCGCCAACGCCAACCCCAGATACTGAAGTGGCCCCATCAGCAGGAAACCAAGTCCTGCATTCACGAGCAACGTCCAGAAAGAGACGATGACCGGAGTACGAGTATCCTTCAAGGCGTAGAACGTCTGAGCAGCCACCCGGCTCAGTCCCACACAAAGAAGACCAGGTGCATAATAGATCAGGGTTAAAGAGGTTGCGTCCAATGCAGTAAGGTCAAACTCCCCCCCCATGAAAAAGAGACTGAAAACGGGACGCGCACAGATCATCAAGCCAAAGATTGCCGGCAGGGTAAAGACGACCATCAATGAGAGCGCAAATTGTAAAGAATCCCTGAAAGCCTCATCATCACCTTCTGCAGCCTGACGACTCATCATCGGCAAAACCGCCTGAGCCAGTGAAACCACAAATATCCCCTGTGGGAACTCAAACAGCCGCTGACCATAATAAAGATAGGAGACGCTCCCTTGCGGCAGGAATGAAGCCAGCAGGCGCGTCACGATCACGTTGATTTGGTAGATAGCGACACCAGCAATACCCGGCAACATCAAACGGGTAATACGCCTGAGTGCGGCATCGGCGCCGAAATGGAAATCGGGACGCAGCCTGATCCGGTAACGCAGGAGTACCGGGTACTGCAGCAATAATTGAGCAACCCCGCCGAGCAGTACTCCAGTCGCTAACCCATAAATGGGATGGCTGAAGAAATCACCCAGGAGTAATGCACCGAGAATCATCCCGACATTCAGCAGCAAGGGAGACAGGGAGGGAAGGAAGAAATGTCCTCTGACATTCAGGATACCGGTGACCAGGGCGAGCACACTGACAAGGCCGACATAGGGGAACATGACCCGCGTCAAGCTCGTCGTCAACTCCAACTTGCCACCGATATCACCAAAACCAAAACCAACCCCACGCACAATCCAGGGGGATAACAGCATGCCTGCGGCAACCACCACCAGCATTGCCAGACAGAGCAGAGTAACACTACGGCACGCGAGTCGTTCTGCCTCATCCTCCCCCTTTGAAGTTGATATTTCGGTATAGACCGGCACAAATGCAGCCGTCAAAGCGCCTTCACCAAAAAAACGCCGCAACAGGTTCGGAATGGTAAATGCCATAAAGAAGGCATCGCTCACAAAACCAGCACCGAATATCCTCGCGACCACAACATCACGCACAAGGCCGGCAATGCGACTCATAAAAGTCGCAATGGCCATGACCAATGCTGCCCCGGAAATTTTCTTGCGATCGCTCATCGGACTAACCATAGTTAAACCGTTTAAAGATTTTAATCCCCAAGATAAAACGCCTAACTTGCTGATAGTTTGCACTTTTCTGTATATACATAAGCGTTTTTTAACTTGACGGCCAGATATGATGATGTTATCAATCGCCTTCGATAAGCAACTAGCGACAGACGATCGTCTTAAAAGGGAGCAAAAAAAAGTGGCAACTCATAAATCCGCAATCAAACGTAACAAGCAGAACGTGGTCCGTAAGGCACGCAACAATCACGTCCGTTCAACTGTACGCAATCTGGTTAAAACGGTCCGCGAAGCGGTTGCTGCCGGTGATAAGGATCTGGCTCAGCAAGCCCTGAAAATTGCTGTCCCTTGCATCGACAAAAGCTCAACCAAGGGCGTTATTCACAAGTCGACTGCCAGCCGCAAAATCGCGCGTCTGACCAAGCTTGTCAATACCCTCGCTTAAATCGAGCAAAAGCCTAAATCAAAAAGGGACCTCCTTGAGGTCCCTTTTTTTATGTGCGACCACCCGCCAACTGCAACAACAGCTTCTCAAGAACCACATTAGGCTGCGAGCCACTCGATTTCATTGCAAGATCGGCCTCAACAAAAAGACCGAAGGCACGTCTGAAATCGATCCGCGAATACCTTCGGCACTGAGCAATCAAGCCCTCAACCACAAATGGCGGCACACCTGCCCCCTTGGCTATCTCGGCCGGAGAGCGTCCCTCAACCTGCAACTCCCGGGCTTTCCAAAGCTGCCTGTAGTGTCTGCTCAGTAACGAAAGGATCTTGAGGGGAGCTTCACCATCCGCAACCAGATGACGGCCAAGAGCTAAGGCCTTACCCACATCCTGACAGCCAACAGCACTTCCAATGGCAAAGATATTTTCAGCCCGAACATTTGAGACCACAGCCAGAACGTCAGGCACATCGATTAAGCGCGGGGAGCCAACATAGAGTGCTAACTTTTCAAGCTCCGTCATCACCTCTTGCAGGCTACTCCCGATACGGCTCACGAATAAGCCAATGGCATCCTCAGTAACAGTGAAACCGAGACCATCGAGATGCCTGCGGATAAACCCGGGAATCTGCCGCTCACCTAATGGCTTGAACTCAACCAGGGCATCTGTTTTCTTGAGGGATTGAAAAAACTTTCGTCTGCTGTCAATTTTCTCAGCGCTGAATACCAAACAAGTCTCAGGTGCCGGCTTTTGAATATATTCGAGCAGGCCATCAAAATCTGCAGTCGTTAAAGAATGGGCATCCCTAACAATAATCAAGCGCCTCTCAGCAAATGCAGGGTAGGTTAAGGCCGCCTCAAGGACCTGATCTACGGCAAGCCCCTTGGCGTGAAAGACATGTCGATTAAAATCCTCACTCCCCGGGGAGAGCACAGAGCCCTCTAACTGCTTGATTACTTCCTGTTGCAAGAATGGTTCGGAACCATAAAGGAAGAGAACTGGTGGAACATTCTGGCTCTTAATTGCCTGCTGCAACGCATCTGGGGTCATGTTTAAAACCTGGTAATCAGGCGATAGATCAGGTCATCCGCGACAGCCTTGGCCATATCCTCAATAGCTGCAGACTCGAGATCCTCCTGTTGATTCTTATCAACTGCCGCACTGTAGTTCGCCTGACGCTCGAAATCACCCTGCCAAAGAAGCCTGCCATCGGTCCGTTGCTGCAGCGAGAAATGTACCCTTAACGTCGCCCTAAAAACACTTATCCGGTCATTCGAATCATAAGAGACTGGCTTGACAGAATAATCGGTAATTGTTGTCAGCAGCACCGCGTCGGCACGCGCTAGCGATTCAACGATTTCTACCCCGCGCTGCCGCGCCAGAACTGCCGTAAGCGGAGCGATTAAAACAGTCTCTAGAAACGGCTCAGTGGTTTGATTCTTCGCGAGGGGCACACTCAACAGGCTGACATCACCCGGAAGCGCGCCACCAGAGAACTGGTAACCACAGCCGCTGAGGAGCAACAGGAGTATGGCCGCCAGTCTCATCCACTCACCACAATATTAATCAGCCGACCGGGGACACAGATAACCTTACGGACCTGCTTTCCTTCGATAAAGCGCGCGACATTCTGTTCGGCCAATGCGAGTTGTTCCAAAGTGGCATTGTCGGTAGCGACAGCCACAGTAATTTTGCCACGCACCTTGCCGTTAACCTGGACGACAATTTCAATCTCTGTGGTAAGTAATGCAGCCTCATCCCAGCTCGGCCAGCCCTGTTTTTCGATACCACCCTCATAGCCCAAGCGCTGCCAGAGTTCCTCACAGATATGTGGCACAAAAGGTGAGAGGAGGCGCACGACAGATTCGATCGCCTCACGCAGAGTTTCCGGTTTTTCCTGTTGCTTATCGCAGCTGTAGATCGCGTTAACTAATTCCATCACAGAGGCGATTGCGGTGTTGAAGTGGAAACGACCGTCAACGTCTTCGCTGACCTTCTTGATGGTTTGATGTGTCTTGCGCCGCAATTCAGAGGTTGACCCGGCCAGACTGGCGAGATCACTACTCGATCCAAGGTTGTCGAGATTATCATGTACCGCTCGCCAGACACGACCGAGGAAACGATAACAACCCTCAACCCCCTGCTCGTTCCACTCCAGATCTTTCTCTGGTGGCGCAGCAAAAAGCGAGAAGAGACGTGCCGTGTCGGCACCATAGCGCACGATTAACTCATTGGGGTCAACGACATTCTTCTTCGATTTGCTCATCTTTTCGGTACGGCCAAGCTCTACAGCCTTGCCACACTCGCTACAATTACCATCCTGGACCTGCTCGGGATAAAGCCAGCCATGCTCGGAGCAGCGTTGCGACTCCATGCAAACCATCCCTTGAGTCAACAGGTTTTTAAATGGTTCATCTGCGTCGACCATCCCGAGATCACGCAATACCTTGGTGAAGAAACGCGCGTAGAGCAGATGCATCACCGCATGTTCGATACCACCAATATACTGATCGACCGGAAGCCAATAATTGGCGGCCTTGCTGTCGAGCGGTGCGAGTTCGTGTCTTGGACTGGTGAAACGTGCGAAATACCAGGAGCTTTCGACAAAGGTATCGAAGGTGTCACTTTCGCGCCGGGACGGGGCTCCACAGCATGGGCAATCAACCGCCAGGAAGTCTTTATGCCGCGCCAGAGGGCTCCCCCCCTCACCGGTAACTTCAACATCCATCGGCAGCTTGACCGGCAAGTCTTTTTCGGGGACCGGAACAGTTCCGCAACTGTCACAGTAGATGATCGGAATCGGTGTCCCCCAGTAACGTTGGCGCGAAACACCCCAGTCACGCAGACGGAAATTAACCGATTTACACCCCTGCTTATTGTCATCCAGGAAACTGGCAATCTTCTCCTTGGCCTCTTCATTTGCGATTCCGTTAAAGTCTCCAGAATTGACCAGAGTCCCCGCGCCGGTCATCGCTTCCTGCATCGCGTTCGGATCGAGAGTCTCTCCTTCGAGCTGGATAACAACCTGAACCGCCAGATTATATTTACGGGCAAACTCAAAATCACGTTGATCATGTGCAGGAACTGCCATAACCGCACCGGTGCCATAATCCATCAGCACAAAGTTGGCCAGGAAAACCGGGATCTCATTCCCCGTCACAGGGTTGATGCAGTAACTTCCGGTAAAAACCCCTTTCTTCTCCAACTCACCGCTGGTTCGGTCAAGCTTGTCCTGACGTGCAACCTCGGCAACAAACGCCTCGACCTCGGTCCGCTGATCCTCAGTGACAAGTGAACCAACCAGCGGGTGCTCAGGGGCAAGGCTCATGAAAGTCGCGCCAAACAGGGTATCTGGACGGGTGGTAAACACCTTGACCTGCGCTGGCGAATCCTTAACGCTAAAATCTATCTCGCAACCGTAACTTTTGCCGATCCAGTTACGTTGCATGGCCAGAACCTTTTCCGGCCAGCCCTTGAGATTGTCCGTTTCAGCAAGCAACTCATCGGCATACTCGGTAATCCGAAAAAACCACTGATCCAGCTCTTTTTGCGCGACCAGATTATTACAGCGCCAGCAGCAACCGTCTTCAACCTGCTCATTGGCCAAGACAGTCTGACAATCGTTGCACCAGTTGACGTTTGAGGTTTTTTTGTAGGCCAGGCCTTTTTCAAGCATGCGCAGGAAGATCAATTGCTCCCATCGGGAATAATCGACATCACAGGTTGCAAACTCACGCGTCCAGTCATAACTGAGACCGATCCGCTTAAGCTGCACACGCATACTGTCTATATTTTCATAGGTCCACTTCCCAGGGTGTGTCCCATGCTCAATCGCGGCATTTTCAGCTGGCATCCCGAATGCGTCCCAGCCCATGGGATGTAGGACGTTAAATCCCTGGAGACGTTTGAAGCGAGCAACGACATCGCCGATTGCGTAATTACGCACATGCCCCATATGGATGCGACCCGATGGATAGGGAAACATTTCGAGCAGATAATATTTCTGTCGCTCATCGAATTCATCGACCTTGAAGGATTCATTGTTGTCCCAGAATCCCTGCCACTTCTCTTCAATTTCACTCGAGATATACTGATTATTCATTAATATCCTCCGCGACGAAAACGTCCGGGTCAAATTATCATTTGCGCAGATACACGAAAACCGGCACAAGCCGGCATCATGTCAGGGTGTCCTATGGGTTAACAGACAGCCAAATTAACGATCTGAAAATAACGAACTACTTGGCGCGATAGGTTATCCGACCGCGGGTCAGATCGTAGGGTGAAAGCTCAACGGTCACACGATCGCCTGGCAGAATGCGGATGTAATATTTACGCATTTTGCCAGAGATGTGGGCCAGAACAACGTGATCATTATCAAGCTTGACGCGAAACATCGCGTTCGGCAGTGGCTCAACGACCACACCTTCTACCTCAATTGCTTCTTCTTTTGACAAGTGTTCCTCCTGAAATACAGATAGTCGTTAAGAAACGACCATCATAACGGTTTCGAGCGTCTTATTACATGAACCCATAAGCCTGTCAAGTTCAAGGCAAATCAGATCCCCAGCATCTTTTTAGCGACTTCCAGAATACGCGCAGTCTGAATTGGTTTAGTAATATATTCATTGGCACCAAGAGCGAGGGCGCGATCTCGGTCCTCTGTCGCACCTTCAGTAGTTATGACAACAATCGGGACATCCCGATATTGAGGGTCATTCCGAATCAAGCTGACCAATTTCAGGCCGTCCATGATCGGCATATTGATATCTGTGACCACCAGGTCAAACTTCTGTGCTGACAATTTCTTTAGTCCCCCGACACCATCCCCAGCCTCTTCGATATGAAGATTGCGAATTCTCTTAAGAGCAAATACGATCAATTGGCGCATGGTTGGTGAATCTTCAACAACTAAAACTCTGTATTCTGACATGCGAGCCTTCCTCCTGACATGCTTTTTTTTCAAATTGTATATAAACGCAATAAATCAAATAATCAGGTCATGTCCGGGCCAGGAAGCCTCGTTTAAAATCGATTTGGCCGTCATGCTCTTGTCGCAACACAGCGGTGCAGATCGCCATCGCAGCATGCTCTCCTAGCAAGCCAAATATCTCTTCGTCTATCCCTGAAAAGCCATTTTTCTGTGCCAGCAAACGATAGATCGCGAGCACGCCAATCACATGACCATCCACCCACAATGGGATTGCAGCCTTCACTGCGGATTCATCTAGCTGCGCTAACTCTTCAGAATCAGGAATCCAAATCTGTCCTTCTGTAAGCGCTAGGTCAATCCGGGGGTCACTATTTCCAACAACCCGAACCTCAGGCTCCCCTTCGTCATTCATAACCGACTGAATTAACAGGTTGTTTTCGTCACGGAAGAAGAGTGAACACTCGTCAGCACCAACAAGATTCAACAATATTTCTTCAATAACTCGGAAAACTTCCCTTACTTCAAATGTAGAATGTAGCTGATAAGTTGTAATATAGAGATTCGCCAACAGGTTATTATCAGCTTCTATTTCAGCGTAACGATGTGTGAAATCGAGGTTTTCCCGTTCGACAGTTCCAATCTTATCTAAAATATTTTTTTTCTCAACTTCGACTAGCTGCAGTTGCTGTTTAAGCAATTGCAACTCAACGGTCGTTGCCTCAGCACGATTTTTCTGTTCGAGTTCAAGCAACCGGAAACGTAATCGTTCGTTTTCCTTAAGCAGGTCCTGAGTAAATTCAGCACCTTTCTTAAAGACCTGAAGAAACTCTTCAGCACGAGAATGAACATTATTAGAATCACTGCTATCTGTCAAAAAAAACTCCGCATGAAGACTAACTGCACCTGTCACTCAACTGAATCATCAATCCCGACAAACAAAAACATCGCATACTAGCAGGAATGTTCAAAAAAAACTATAATAAGCCTCTAGCAACGGCAAGAACGCAATATCTCTTCACATAATCCACCAAGCGGGATCACTTGACTGACACAACCTGTGGCAACAGCCTCTTTCGGCATACCATAAACAATGCAGGACTCTTCGGCCTCAGCAATCACTCGGCCCCCAGACCCATGAATTGCTTGCGTGCCAGCGGCACCATCATTTCCCATTCCGGTGAGAATCATTCCGAGCACATCCGCTCCATAAGCGACAGAAGCAGACCTAAACAACTCATCGACTGAGGGAGTATATATCTGTGCAGCAGAGGGTGTCACAATCTGAATTTTGACCTCCCCTGCAACCTTTCGCAACAGCATATTTCGCCCACCAGGGCAGATATATACATGCCCAGCCCTCATAGTATCGCCATTAGCAGCCTCGGTTACCTTAAAAACAGAATGATCATTGAGGCGATCAGCAAAACTACGGGTAAAGCCGGGTGGCATATGTTGCGCGACAGCAAAGCCCAAGTCAGGCAGATGGGTAAACGAGGAAAAAAAAGTATGTAATGCTGGCGGACCACCCGTAGAAGTACCGATAACAACGGCCTGCGGACAATTCGACTTCTGAGGGTTAGGGTTAGAGTTAACCAGAGAAATTTTGCGCCTAGCCATCACATCAGGGGCCGGAGGTAAGTGAAACTGTCCTGGAGCGCAGTTTGAAAAATCCCGCACCTTGCGTTCCAAATCACCCTGGATAGAATAAAAATGAGAACTGATCGGTCTTGATGGCTTGGCAACAAAATCTATGGCCCCAAGCTCAAGAGCCTTAAAGACATCCCCTTCACTGCTGCGCGAGGAGATCACGATTACCGGAGTCGGGCAACTCTGCATCGCCAGACGCAGCATGCTAAAGCCACCCATCTTGGGCATTTCAAGATCGAGAGTCACCAGGTCTGGCTTCAGATCGATTATTTTGCGCAAACCGATCTCGCCATCCGCAGCGTAACCAACAACCTCAACCCGGGGGATCTTCTCCAACATCTTGCCGAGCGAGACACGGTTAAATGCTGAATCATCAACAACCAAGACCCTGATATGAGGCGCCATCAGAGTAGTCCTCCTGCCACATATGCTCCTTCCGGCCTTTGATAGAGCATGTCATTGGTGAAATGGCGCAGCTTAAAATCGGTACTGATATTCAGTAACGATTCCGAATGGCCGAGCATAAGGTATCCGCCAGGGCATAAACGGTCATGCAGCGCACGTATGACTTTCTTTTTAGCGGCCAGATCAAAATAGATTATTACATTGCGACAGAAAACAGCATCCATGTTACCCAACAGAGCAACCCGATTCGTATCAAAAAAATTGAGATGACTGATTGAGACCAGATCTTTCACCTGATTGGAAATCTGCCACTTCTGCTCAACCGGAGCAAAATAACGATCAAGGTATCTTGCATCGGTTGCCCGAAAAGAATTTTGGCCATAAAGACCTTCTCGAGCAATTTTCAAAACCCTCTGACTGATATCTGTACCGATAATATCGATCGACCAACCTTGCAGTTGTGGATTTTCGAGCAGTAACATCGCCAGGGTATATGGCTCTTCTCCGCTGGAACAACCTGCACTCCAGATGCGCAAAGATCTATCTCCCCTTCCTGCCTTGACCTTGATCAATTCAGGAATTACCTCTTGGGTAAAGGCTTTAAGCTGAAAGTCTTCTCGAAAAAAATACGTTTCATTCGTAGTCAAAAGATCGATAGCAGCAGCAAGTTCCTGTTCGCGGCCCTGCCCATAGCGTAACTGGTAGTAGTAATCACGAAAACAGCTCAGGCGCAATTCAGCGAGACGCTTATTGAGACGTTTTTCCAACAGATATTTTGATTCATCCGCAAAAAAAATACCGCAGTACTGATAAATGAAATCCCGCAACAGGCGGAACTCCTCCGTTGCAAGCGGGATATCGCTACTGAAAATAAACATCTAACAGCCCTGACTATCGGTACGCAACCTACCGGAGATGGCAGACTCTATCGCCTGACGCACAGGGGCCTCGCCCTCAACGGCCAACCTTTCTTCAAGAAGTCTAGACTTCCCATTAATTTCACTGCGACCAAGGAAATTTGCCGCATGCAGACGCACATCCCAATGAGCATGATTCAGCAAATCTGCACAAAAAGGAGCGATCCAATCCCAGTCAAGAATGCGTGAGAGTTGATCCATTGCGACCTTAACCACCTCTTCATCTGGATGAATCAAGGCCTCTTCCAACAAACTGCGACACTCATCGGGCAAAACGGAAACAGAACTTTCCAGGGCAGCAATAACCACCAAGCCGACGGGATCGATTAAGGCATTCAGCAACAGATTTCGGACGTTTTCGCCTGGGAAAACCGCCAAAACACGCATCACCGCGGCCCGCACCCAAAAATCGGCATCCGCTGCGGCAAGGGTCAATGCTGGCAGGGCCTGCTCTTGCGGGCATTGGCCAAGAGCGCTAACTGCCAATCGTCGGACCTCACCAGACTCATCGGTCAGCGCCAAGGTTAGTCCAGAGATCACAACCTCACTAAAATGACCATTTAAGGCCCGGATAGCTTCACAACGCACAGTTGCCGAAGAATCCTTGAAGGCTTTCAACAAAAGTGCCTCAATCCCCTCTCCGTCAATCAAGCCGAGAATCCGCACCACGCGCATCCGCTTTTCAGCATCGGGATCGTTAAACATTGAGGAGATCCGAGGCAGAACGCATGTCTTGTTGCGCCTGGCAAGCGTCGCGACTGCGGCTGCAGCGGCATTCTGGATGTCGGTTATTTCATCGTCGAGCAGGCGCAGTAACAAGTCGAGATGCTCACCACCCCCCAATGCACCAATAGCTCTTGCTGCGGTATTCCTGAGCTGAGGATCGTTCGATTGAGAGGCCATAACCGCTATCGGAAGCACCGACACAAAACCGAGTTCCCCCCCTGCGAAGATAAGATAAAGGGTCTGTAATTGATCTACGGAATCAAACAGATCCACCAGGCGCGCAAACGGCTCTTCACCAAGAGCAGAGAACGTATTCAACGCATGAGAGCGCAGACCTTCTTCTGAAAAACAGTTAAGCAGCAATGAGAGATCGCGCTCGGCCCCAACGTCTCCATAGAGTGCAAGAGCGGCTGTCTTCAGTTGCAGCTTCTCCCCGGAGAAAATCAGTTCAAGGTCAGCTGAAATCTGCTCCAGATCGGCGTCGACCAAGACTCTTTTTATGGTATGAATTTCCCGTACACGCAACATATCAAGGGCACTCAACGCGGCTTCACGGACTTGACGCATTGGGTCACACAGACCCTCGATAAGTGGAGGCACCACCTCGCTCCCACCGACCCTTGCGAAACAATCAAACAAGGCTTTGCGAAGCAAGCGATCATCCAGATAGACAAAAAGGCGGTCTGTCGGGATGCTCCCCCCTATCTGTGAAAGGGATTGCAGAATTGTAAATTTGAGCCCGGGATCCGGATCGGCCATTAGTGCCATGAGAGGCTCAACCGCTGCCTCAGCCTTCAACTTACCCAGAGTTTCAGCTGCTGCATAACGGACGTTTATATCCGCATCGTGCAAACAAACGATTAAGTCCGGCGCACAGCCTGGATCGCAAATCTCACCCAGGATATCTATAACAAATTTTCGGACCTCAACATCTGGTTTAAATATTTCGCTGCGTAACTGCTCAACAGCTAAAGAACCAAACCCAATCAAGATTTCGATCGCAGCGTTGCGCAGCCCCGCGTTTTCTGGATGGTAAAGCAGCCTGATCAGATCTTGAATGTTTTCTGCAGAGTGAGAAAGCTCCTGAAATGTTTCAATAGCAGCCTTACGGACCCGCCAATCCGGGTCGCCAAGGCTGGAGATAAACAGGTCTACAGACGGTGCAGTCAGCCTGGCAAGTTGCCGAGTTGCCGCAATGCGCACCTCACTGTCAGACGATGTAAGTTGCTCCTGAATCAGCAGTGCCTTTTCATCCATGGCAATCCTCTTCCCCGGCACGCAATTCCCTTTCACGCGCGGTCGCAAAACATTCAAGTGCAGAAAGGATGTAATCCTGCCTATCCAGCTCAGCCTGAGGAATTCGGCAAGCCAACATCCGCCTCCCCTCTTCCAACTGGCTAGCCAGGCGTGTTGCCAGATCCTTTTGGACAATCCCCAGATCGATCTGTTCCTGATGGTAAAGAGCTATATCAGCGATCAATAGACGTGAGAGCTCTTCAGCCTGCTGCCTGGCATCAGCATCGACAGGAAGTGCCCGTCCCTTCACCTTGTCACTCATTGCACAGCAGGGTTTACTCTTTAGGCTCAATTCGGGCACTAATTCGTGTAACAACGGGATAAGACGATCCGGCAGATGATGAAGTTCAAGATAAGCATCGGCACCGTAAAGTGAAGAGGGCTTACGCTTATACGCCGTACGATTATAAACCGACGGGAGCAGAATGATCTTTATCGATTCTCCGCGACGTTGAATCTCCTCAATCAATTGAAAAGGAAATGCGCCAGGCAGAGCAACATCAAGAAGTAACGCGGAGACCGCATGGCAACCAAGATACTGTCTGGCCGTATCGGCATCGTTACAGGTCAGAATTTCACCTAAATCTTGACAACAAAGGTCTAGAATATCCTGACAGACCTCAGGCTCACCATGAGCAACCAGAACTTTTGAGGAAGCATGCACAACGAAAGGGAAGTTCTGCGTACAGTTACGGCAGGTCAGAGAAAGATTTTTCCCAGCATACTTGGCAGCGTCAATCCGGAGCTTTTTCTGGCACTTTGGACAAGCAATAATCATTGGCACTTAATCTTTCGCTGCACCCTCAAGTGCCTGTTCCTGGATAAGACTGACATCAATCCTCTGATCACTAGATAAAATTTTGCGCAGATCTATCAATAACAAAAGATTTCCTTTATGCCTGCAAACACCAGGGAAAAAACCGCTCTCCCAACTCGACATATAATAGGGTGCGGGTTGAATCTCATCAGAGGTAAAAGCGACAACCTCACTGACTTCATCAACCACCAGACCGACAATCCGGCAATCTACGGAACAAATTATGATTCTTTCGTGAGGTTCATCACGGGGTTCAGAGCCAAACCGGCGACGCAGGTCAACAACCGGGATAACTGCTTTGCGTAAGTTAATAACCCCATCGACATAGAGCGGGGAGCGAGGCACCTGAACAATCGGTTCCGGTCGAATGATCTCGCGGATCTTCATGATATCCAGAGCATAAAAAACTGACCCTACGCGCAGGCAGGCCAGCTTTATTTCATCGACAGCCCCCCTCTGGACTGATGGCAAAGACTTCATTGTCAACGATTTTTACCAATAAGCTGCTCAATAATATCAATGACCATGGCAGACTTGAAGGGCTTGGTAATGTAGTGATCGGCACCAACCTCTTCGCCACGTGCAAGATCTTCGGGTGTTTTCTTGGCCGTCAAAAGAACAACCGGAATGTTCTTAGTCGCAGGATCACCCTTCAAGCGGCTGCACACCTCAAAACCATCCATCTTGGGCAACATGACATCAAGCAGAATAAGGTCGGGTATTTCTTCATTGACTGCTTCCAGAGCAGCCAGGCCTGAAGTCACTCCCTGAACAAGATAGCCTTTGGTTGTCAGCAGGATACTTTCCAGTTTCAACAAGCTCTCTTCATCTTCGACAATCAGTACTTTTTTCTGCATTTGAATACCACCCTCCACGCTTCGTCACCGGCAACTGAATTACTGGCGAACTGTGTACCTACATCGGTTAGAACAGACTTAGCTTCTAACTATTTGTTCGATCTCAATTACCCTTTCTGGGCGTAACTGGATGAACATTCTTCCTTGCTTACGTCCAATCCCCTGTATGTACGCTCCAGACGGATCATCCCCGACCAGGTTCGGTTCTTCAATCTCATCTTCCGGCAAACGGACAACCTGTGAAATTCTATCAACCAACAATCCAGTCCGCTGCTCTTTCCCCTCACAAATAATGATCCTTTGTAAGTCAAGGGCACATAGAGTTCCATAGTCGAGGCCGAGTCGCTGTTTCAAATCGATAACCGGGATCACCTCTCCGCGCAAGGTGATAATTCCGCAAACGTAATCCGGGACATGTGGCAGTTCGGTCAATGCTCTCGGTTTGATCAACTCTGAGACGACTCCAAGATCAAGGGCATACTCTTCTTTGCCAAGATAGAAGCCCAACCATTGAACCTGTTCAACTTCCTCGTCGCCTGACTCTGTTAAGCCCTGCAAATACTCTTCTTCTGTTGCAAACTGTTCAGTGCCGATCTCATCCCAGAAGCGATTCTCGGCAGGTTGAGGCAATTGAAATTCCCGAGATGCGTCATCCGCTCCAGTTGAAACTTCGGGCACGGGTATAATCACAGGCACTTCGGCACTTCGCGAACGTGCTTTTTTTCGTATTTCAGCCAGATCCATCAATTCAACCCGATCCATTACTGATTATGACGAGATCTAAATCAACTCTGCGACTATAGCAGAAGAAGCGCTCAATAGAATAATAAAACACTCAAATGCCTGACAATTCAGCCACAACTTCTTTAATGATTCCCGAGCCAATCTGCGGCTCTCCCCGGCCAAAAGCCTCTAACAGTGCCAAGGACGCTGCTTGGTTGATACGACGTGGCACCCCATCCGAGAATCGATGTAACTCAACGACTGCAGGATCCAAAAAAATATCGGCAGTGCCCCCGGCACAACGAAGTCGGTGACATATATAAGCCCTGGTCTCTTCCAGGTTGAGAGGTCCGATATTGAATTGCAAACCGATACGTTGCCGTAAGGGCTCATAAACCGGATGAGCCAAACGTTGCCTCAACTCCGGTTGCCCAATAAAAATAACCGAGAGCAGATTACCATCATCGAGTTGAAAATTTGTTAAAAGACGAATCTCTTCAAAGGTGTCTCGATGCGGGATAAGATGTGCCTCATCGACAATCAAAACCGGGACACAACCACTCCGAAACAGACGGTAGAGAACTTGCTCAATTTGTTCCAGCAAACCAAGTCGATCCTGAGCGGGCTCAGCAACACCAAACTTAACCGCCAAGCTGTAAAGAAATTCAAGCGGAGAAAGACGTGGGTTAGTCAGGAGAGCAACCTTGGCGATCCCATCAAGTTCATCTATCAATGCCCTGGAAAGAGTTGTTTTGCCGCAGCCTATATCTCCCGTAAGCAGTATCATTTCGCGTTCTTCTACAGCATACAAGAGTCGCGCAAGGGCCTCCTTGTGGGTACGTGAGGGATAAAGATAAAGCGGGTCCGGTGTTTTACTAAAGGGTCGCTCTTTCAGCTGAAAAAATTCCCTATACATTCAAACCTGTATCCCCACGTAATAAATCGGTTATCAAACTGCTGACATCGAGCACCAGAACTGTCTTCTGATTACCAAGATCAGCGGCCCCAGCGATCCCTTTTACAAAAGAGAGTGACTTCCCAAGGGACTTGATAACGACATCCTGCTGGCCACGGAGTTCTTCCACAACAATCCCGATCCTGCGCCCGGCAAAACCGGCAACAACCACAAAATCACCGCCCGAGGAAGTTTGTCCATCCAGATTAAATAATTGATTCAAGCGCAGCAACGGCAAGGTACTCCGACGAAGCTCAACAACCTCCTGCCCTTCTATCGTTTGAATCATCCCCGGCTCAAGCAGCAGGGTCTCAAGGACGGAGGTCAGCGGTATGGCATAATCACGTCCCTGGATACGAACAACCAGTGCCTTGATAATTGCCAGCGTAATCGGCAAGGTCAGACTGATCTGAGTCCCCTGCCCATAGGTGCTGTCAATATCGATAATACCGGACAGGGCCGAGATGTTGTTCTTGACCACGTCCATCCCAACTCCACGTCCCGAATACTCACTAACTTCGTCACGCGTTGAAAAACCAGGATGAAAAAGTAATCCAAATAAATTCCGTCGCG
This sequence comes from Geopsychrobacter sp., assembly GCA_012974425.1. Taxonomy (GTDB): domain Bacteria; phylum Desulfobacterota; class Desulfuromonadia; order Desulfuromonadales; family Geopsychrobacteraceae; genus Geopsychrobacter. The sequence continues at coordinate 9,445 of JAAXQE010000067.1, read as the reverse complement.
ATATCTGGGTATCGGAATCGACCAGACCTCTCTCTATCCCTTTTCGTCTCAACACCTCAGAGTCGATCCCCTTCCCGTCATCCGCGATTTCGAGGACGACGTGATTGCCGCGCTGGGTTGCGCGTAATTCTATACAGCCAACTTCTGCCTTCCCGGCCGCCAGTCTTTCGGTCCCGGACTCGATCCCATGATCGAGAGCATTACGGATAATATGCATCAAGGGGTCAGCCAGCTCTTCAGCAATCAACTTATCAAACTCAGTTTCAGAGCCGAAGGTTTTCAACTCAACCTTCTTGCCTAATTCCTGGGCCATACGCCGAATGATTCGCCCCATCTTGTCAAACAGCTGGCGAACCGGCACCATCCGTACATCCATAACCGCCTTCTGCAGTTCAGCGAGTCGACGCTCAAGTGAATGTACACTCTTTTCAAGGTCACATGCTTGAGCAACCCCCGAATTTGACAGATCTGAAGCCACCTGTGCGATACCGCCCTTCACCAGACCGAGCTCCCCAACAAGGTTCATGAGAATGTCCAGCTTACCGATATCAACCCGAACAGAGTGACTGACTGAACGTAATGAAGTATCTTCACCTGTCTGTTGCAGGGGTGCTTCCTGAGGTAGCGGTTGTTCTGCCTGAGTTAATCCTTTTGACACGCCCGCTAGAACTGGGGCAGGGACAGAGACAGACACGGGGGGAGCCGGCGAAACTGTCTCGAAACAACAATCGCTCAAGCCGGGGGTTGCGGATAAGTTTTCCAGGGGAATTTTACACGCAAAGAGGATGCGAAAGGCCAAAGATGAGGGATCAGCATTTGCTGCTCCCGGCAAAGTACTGACGACTTCACCGACATGCTTTAATTCACCGATAACATCCGAAAGATCAGTATCAAAACTATCGAGCGGGAATGCAACACTAACGAGCAGCAAGAGTCTCCCCTGAGTCAGGTTCTCCTGGAGCCGATGTTCTTCATATTCAGTCAAGACATTAAGCAATGCAACGTCAAGATTGAGAGCTTCCAGTGTAATTGCAGAATTGTCATCCGGCCCTGCTAACAAATCCCCGATACGCTGTACATAAGGTGCAACATTTATGGTGTAATCAGGATCACCGGCCTTCCCCCGGACCAACAAACCAACGCCTTCAATGGTCTCGAACAACAGATCGAGCAGTATCCTGTTCAATGAAATTTTACCGAGCCGCAGTTTATCAAGTAAATCTTCAAGGTGATGGGCAAGTTCGGCGATATCATCAAAGCCAAACATCCCCGCCAGCCCCTTCATTGAATGAGCGTCACGGAAAATACCATTTACCAGCTCGGGGTTGACATCACCATTTTCAATCCCCTCACCGAGCTCAGCCAGATCCTGACTCAACTTTTCAAGCAGTTCTTCCGCTTCGGCGAGAAATTCGTCAACCTGCTGTCTTGATCCCATAACTGCTCCCGCTTAGTGAAGCAGCTTACGAATAAGTTGCTGGAGATCTGCAGGGCGAAAAGGCTTGATTAGGTAAGCATCTGCCCCGAGCGCTAACCCCTTCTCCCGATCCCGCTCACTGCCTTCAGTACTAATAATGATCATCGGGGTAGCCTGATAAAGTGGATTGTTTCGACAGAAATTAACAAGCTCAAGCCCATTTATATCAGGCATATTGATATCGGTTACAATCAAGTCGACTTTTTCGCGGGGCAACATACGCAATGCCTCAAAGCCATTACATGCCTCTACAACCTCGCAACACTCCATCGCTTCAAGGGTAGAGACAATCAAGCCACGCATCGCGGCGGAATCCTCTGCGACCAAAATTTTCTTCAAAGAAACACTCCCTTGCCGCTCAAATCAAACCCTCGTCTCAACGTGCCGTTCTCAGATTGAATTTTCAATTGCCCGCTCCTGAAGTAAATCTTCCATGGCCATTCCGGCTTGCGCAAGAAAAACCTCAAAAGCCTCGACATTACCAACAGGCTTCGACTCAGGGATGTTGTCTCCATAGAGAAGAGCTACGGTCTTACCGTTACTGACTAATGGACCAAGAAAAATTTCGCTGGGCTCAACACCACCCAGACATGTAAGCAATTCCCGATCCGATGCACAGGTGCCAAACACTCCCTTGATTGAAGTTTTCTGGCGTAGAGCCTGCGAAATAAGTGAATCAGCATCGACCGAAAGGCGTAGTTTTCGTACCATCCGATCGGCATTTTCAGTGGTCGCATCCAGGCCAAATTGACCAATCCCGACAATTTCAGAACCGTTAACATTAAAAATAACCGCCCGGTTCAGCAGCTCACTGGCGAAACGGAGAATCAGCAGAATGACTCCACCGCTGAGCAACGGGCTTGACAACTCCTGCAACATTCCTTTTAGCAAATAAAGCCCCGGGGAGCCCTCAGGCAGGCCACTCCCCTGCTCTAGCGTATCGGGCTCATCATCCAGGCTCTTGCCTGCGACGCTGTCATCAGTTGCAGGTCTGCGTCTTGACCCGGCTGGCCCCAAATAACGGTCGACTTCAACGAGCAGATTCTTCAAGGCATCGATGCCGCGCTCATTACGTATTTCAACTTTTTTGGGCTTACGCAATACCGCGAGGCCACCCAGTTCCTGAGCTTTTCTTTCCGCTTCGGCATTGGGATGATCAGTCATCAACAGCATCGGCAACCCGGAAAACTTGTCCGCAACGATCTCCATGACTTCGAGGCCACCCAAAATCCCATGTCCATCAAGCCGCGGCATAATCAGATCGATCAAGATCGCCGGCCGGTATCCCTGTTTGACCCTGTCACTACAGGCTTTTATCAGGTCAGAAGTGAGTGTGAAAACCTCAACCTCAAACCCCGACCCTATAAAGGCTTTTTGAAGAACAGAGCGTGTCGGGGCATCATCATCAATAATAAATAGCAACCCACTCTCTACACCTTCAGCAGAAGCGAGTGGAGCATTAGGAGAAAACGTATCGGCTAGGGTTTGTTCGTTTACAGACTCGTCCTTGTCAGCTGAAATCAGACGCCCCTCAGCAACAAGACGACGCCCCTCAGCGACCAGCCATTGAGCACTTAGACCCTGTTCGAGCATGAATTCCTGAGCATCGAGTCGCAACAGATCATGTGCGTCCTCTCCATCAAGTTGAAACTTGAAACTGCCCTCTTCCCAACCAAAGAAGCTGTAAACAGTTCGCTCAATTTGAGCCTTAACGATCGCTTCCAGCTTTTCAGGTGAAATCTTATATTGCGAAATAAGGAGCGGACCCAAAGAACGGTGTCCAGACCTGTTCTTTTCATCAAGCGCCTGATCGAGAGTTTGCTGACTTAGCAATTTATGTCTAAGCAGAATGTCGCCCAGGGTAGATTTAAACTGACTGGAAACGGCGCCAACAATTGTGCCTTCGATAAAAACGATAAGTCCTTCTCGCTCACCACAGGTCAGCGAGAGGACTCCTGATTTTTGACTGAGACTGACAATCTGCAGGATATCGCCGAGACCCAAGTCTTCAAGGTTGCCTATCAAACTCATTGGAAAATCACCCGTTATTTAATTAAAACTACCAAAACGCGTTGATAATATTAGCTTAAAATAGCGAAGATACGAGCGCCAGTAAAGATTATTACTCATCTCTCATTTCTTGTCGCGGCCCCGGAACTTCAAGCGGATCGGAACTCCCTCGTAACCGAAGGCCTCGCGCAGAGAATTCTGCAGATAACGTTCATATGAAAAGTGGATGTCTTCCGGGCTATTGGTGAAAATCGTAAAGGTCGGAGGCCGCACCGTTGTCTGGGTCGCATAAAAAAGCTTGATCCTGCGTCCCTTCGACATTGGTGGCGGATGACGTACGACGGTCTCTGCCAACACGGAATTCAGTTCAGAGGTGGTGACTTTGCGGTTAAACTCACCAAAAACACGCGCCACGCAGGGCATGATCTTGTCGATCCGCTGGCCAGTTAATGCAGAGATAAAAAGAACTGGCGCGAAGGGAAGATATTTGAAACGACGCCGGACATCTTCAAGATAGCGCTTCATGGTCTGCGTGTCCTTTTCAGGCAGGTCCCATTTATTGACGGCCAGGATCAAGGCACGCCCCTTTTCATAGGCATAGCCCGCAACCGACAAATCCTGATCGGTCACCCCCTCTTCGGCATCGATAATCATCATCACGACATGGGCTCTGTCCATCGCCTTAAGGGCCTGAATCGCACTATATTTCTCGAGGGTCTGACTGACCTTCCCTTTGCGTCTGATCCCGGCGGTATCGATCAAGACATAACGCTGACCCTCATACTCGAAGGGCGTATCCACACTGTCACGCGTCGTCCCGGCGGTTGGATTGGCTACGACCCGCTCGAAACCGAGTAAGCGGTTTACCAGTGACGACTTGCCAACGTTGGGCCGCCCGATAACAGCCATCCGCACCTCGCCTTCAATTTCAGGCTGCGGCTCAAGCGGCATGAGCTCAAGCATGTCATCGATCAACTGCCCGACACCCCTCCCATGGGCCGAGGAGAGCGAATAGATCTGATCTACACCCAGGCCATAGAATTCAGGAACGTCAAACTCCTGTTTGTCACCATCAACCTTGTTCACCACGAAGAAAACAGGTTTACGGGTCTTGCGCAGCATCTGGGCGACCTCGATATCCGAGGGGGTCAGACCATCACGTACATCCATCAACAGGACGACAATGTCGGCTTCTTCGACGGCAAGTTGCGATTGTTCGCGCATCTGCGTCAAGAGACGATCAGTACTGGCTGGCTCGAAGCCACCGGTATCGATCAACAAGAACGGTTTTTCGTAACGTGTAACTTCCGCGTAGTTACGATCACGCGTGACCCCGGCAAAATCTTCTACAATTGCCTTGCGCTGGCCAATAATTCGATTAAACAGGGTCGATTTGCCGACATTGGGTCGACCGACGATTGCGACAACAGGGGGCATCAGAGAATCAGTTCCTTCTTCATTTTTATGAGCTGAAAAGCATTCAAAAGCTTATTCGTAGCCGAGCTCGCGCAGCATTCGTTCGCTCTGGCTCCAGTTTTCATCCACCCGGACAAAGAGTTCCAAGAAAACCCTCGTTCCGAGAAAACGCTCTATTTCCTTTCGGGCATCCTGACCGAGATCACGAATCATCTGGCCACGATGTCCAACCAATATCCGCTTGTGGCTCTCACGCTCAACATGAATCATCGCCTGGATAACGACCAGATTCTTCTCTGGCTTCTCGGTGAAGGTCTCAATTTGAACGGCGCACCCGTAAGGAATCTCCTCACGGGTGCGTCGCATAACTTTTTCACGCACCATCTCGGCCACGATAAAACGCTCCGGAAGATCAGTAATCATCTCCTCGGGGAAATACCTGGGCCCCTCGCTCAAGAAAGGCTCAATCTCCTTCAGGAGCCGATCGATGCCATTGCCGGTTTTTGCCGAGAGCGGAACAACGGCATGGAACTCATGTTTCCGCGAAAAAGCCTCGATCAATCTCAGCAGTTGTGGTGGTTCAACCAGATCGATTTTATTGATAACCAGCACGACTGGGACCGCTGATTTCTTAAGAATATTGAGTGCATATTCATCACCGCCACCCGGCAGAGAGGTCGCCTCAACCAGAAAAAAAGCCAGATCAACGTCGCTGGTAGCAGCGATAGCCTGATCAACCATGAAACGGTTCAGCTTGCCCTGGGGTTTGTGAATCCCCGGGGTATCCAGAAACATAACCTGCCCATCTGGCAGATTATGGATTCCGAGAATCCGGTTACGTGTAGTCTGAGGCTTATTCGAAGTTATCGCGATCTTCTGTCCAAGGATTTTATTCAACAGGGTCGACTTGCCTACATTGGGCCGACCGATTAGAGAGACGAACCCACTACGAAAAGGCTGCTGTTCTGACATTTATCAATCCTCCAATCCGACCACAAAGCTGTGCAGCAATGCCTCGGATGCGGCGTTCTGTTCCGCCTGTTTCTTACTGCTTCCTGCACCACAGCCAAGTTCACGTCCATCAAAATTGACCTGTATGGTGAAAATACGGCTATGGTCAGGCCCATCAATTTTGACTAATTCATATTCTGGCAAGCGCCCGAAACGCGCTTGCAAGTTTTCCTGGAGTGCCGTCTTATGATCGGTCCCGTAACGAATATTGGCCGAGCTCTCCAGTTCCTGAGAAAAAACTCTTACGACAACCTGGCAGGCCGCGGCAAAGCCTCCCTCCAGAAAAACCGCACCAATCAAGGCCTCAAGGGCATCCGACAAGAGACTCGCCTTGGTACGACCACCGCACTTTTCCTCACCCTTACCTAGCCGGAGGCCCGGTCCAAGATTGAGTCGTTTGGCAATCCGATCCAAGCCTTTTTCACAAACAACCTCGGCCCGGATTCGCGTTAATCCACCTTCGGGGATATCAGGGTATATCCGGTAAATTCTATCGCTGACCGCCAGCTCAAGCACAGCATCGCCCAGGAATTCGAGACGCTCATTATGCGGTTCATCGGTATTGCGTTGCTCGTTACTGAACGATTTATGAGTCAGGGCCTGAAGAGGCAGGGCAGAATCAACAAAAACATAGCCTAAATCCTGCTGAAGCTGTTCAATCGAAAAATCCGACATTCTCTCTATAAATTTCCTTTAGGTACCACGCGATTTCAGTTGATGAGTAGCGGACGAAGTATAACGAAAAGACCCTTGATGTTCAAACTTAATAACGGAGCCAGCGCACAAGCAACCCAAGGGGAAACGGGCATGAAAAACCGGCGTTTCTCCTTGCTTCATCGACCTGCAGTTCCTATAATGACACGATTTACGTCTCAGGCATAATCAATAGAGCATGCTTGGGTCTGCAGGGACTCAGTTTTTACTGACCCACAACCCTTCTCAAGATCGATCGCCGATGGGCCATTTCATAACATTTGAAGGAATCGAGGGTTCGGGAAAATCGACCCAGATTGCCTTGTTACGCGCGGCACTCCAGCAAATGGAACATGCCGTTATCCAGACGCGAGAACCGGGGGGCTGCGATATTGCCGATCAGGTGCGCAGTATATTGCTCCATCCGAAAAACACCGCGCTTGACCCTACTGCCGAACTGCTTCTCTATGCGGCAGCTCGTGCACAGCATGTGAGTGAGGTCATCCGCCCTGCTCTCGAACGTGGTCAACTTGTGCTTTGTGATCGCTACACCGATGCGACACTTGCCTATCAGGGGGATGGCCGCGGCCTCGATCAACAATTGATTTTATACCTGAACAAGGTGGCTGCGCAGGCGACGACCCCCGATCTGACAATTCTGATCGACCTGCAAGTGGAGATTGGCCTGGGACGCGCCCTTTCACGTGAAGTCGAACGCCAAGACAGCTCAGAGGGTCGATTTGAACGCGAAGCAATGGAGTTCCACCAACGTGTCCGGGATGGCTATCTCGCCCTGGCAAAGAATGAGCCTGAGCGCTTTGTTATAGTGGACGGCAGTCTCACGGTTAAGCAGTTGGCCGCCGAAATCCTGACAGAAACCCTTAAATTTCTTAAACAGAAGAGGGTCCAACTGTGACCTTTGCCAACATCATTGACCATGAACGCCAGAAAGAAATTCTGCGTCTGGCACTGCAGAATAAACGCCTCGCTCATGCCTACCTGTTTGAGGGCCCCGAGGGCGTCGGCAAAAAGCTGATGGCCCTGGCGCTGGCCCGCGCACTTTTTTGCGATGCAGGTGATGGTTGTGGCGAATGTGCCGCCTGTCGCAAGGTAGATCACCTCAATCACCCCGACCTGCACCTTCTATCCGCAGAAGGCGCCCAAATAAAGATAGATCAGGTTCGCAAGCTGCAGCAAGACCTGTCATTGCGCCCCCTGGAAGGCGACATCAGGGTCTGCCTGATCGACGCGGCCGAAACACTCAATACTGCGGCATCCAATGCCCTGCTTAAAACTCTGGAAGAGCCCCTGCCCGGCACCATCCTGATCCTGCTGAGTGCCAAACCGGAGATACTGCTCGACACAATCCGCTCACGCTGCCAACGTCTGCGCTTTAATCGCCTTCCGCGTGCTAGACTCGCTGGGATCCTCGAGCATCGCCTCGACCTTTCCGAACAGGATGCCCAGATCATGGCCGCACTCTCCAATGGCAGCTTCAAAAAAGCCTTTGGTGAAAATCGAACCCTCTACCTCGAGCGCCGCAAGCAGTTGCTGAAATCGCTCATCTCCCTTTCAAGTGGATCGATCTTCCCCCTGTTTGAACTGGCGCAGGAATTAGCAGACGACAAAGAGAACCTCCCGGATATCCTGGATATTTTTCAATCCTTCTATCGGGACTTATTACTTTTATTGCACGGCAGACCCGAAAATGAGCTGGTCAATATCGATTTCAGAGAAACGCTTTACACACAGTCCCGCACCGAACAGGTCAGCGGACTCTTAAAAAAATTGGAATCCCTGGATCAGGCACGATTCCACCTGCAACGCAACGTCAACCGTCAACTCGCCATGGAAACAATGTTGATGGAGATGACTGCTGCATGACAACCTCAAAAAGTGAGTTCAAATATTCATGGATAAGAAAAGAATCGTTGCCGTCTCATTTCAGTGTGCCGGGAAACTCTTTGATTTTGATGCCACCGATCTGGATCTCAACAATAGAGATATGGTTGTCGTAGAGACCGAACGGGGTAAATCTCTGGGTACAGTTATAGGCGCGGTACGTGAGGAAGATCCTGCCGACTGCCAGGCCAAACTCAAAACTATCCTGCGCAAGGCCAATGAACATGATATTGAGATGGCCGATAAAAACGCCGCGCGCGAAGAAGAGGCCCTGAAGTTCTGTAAAAAACGGGTTCAAGAGCGCAAACTGGAGATGAAACTGGTGCGCGCCGAATATTTGTTTGACGGCTCCAAGATCGTCTTCTACTTTACCGCAGATGGCCGTATCGATTTTCGCGAACTGGTGCGTGACCTGGCGCAACATTTCCGCACCCGGATTGAAATGCGCCAGATCGGTGTGCGTGATGAGGCCAAGATGGTCGGCGGGCTCGGCTGTTGCGGTCGCGAGCTTTGCTGTAGCAGCTATCTGCGCAGCTTTGCCCCGGTTTCGGTCAAGATGGCTAAAGCACAGGGTCTGGCATTAAACCCGAGTAAGATCAGTGGCCAATGTGGTCGTCTGCTCTGTTGTCTCGGCTACGAATATGACACCTACAACGAGCTGCGTAAGAATCTACCTAAAACCGGCAAGACCCTTAATCTTCCCGACGGACCAGCAGAGGTTGTTTCTCTCAACGTCCTGGCCCAAAAGATTACGGTTGCCGACAAGGATGGCCGCCGAGAAATCCACATCGACGACATCAACAAGCCAAAGGTACCGGCAGCACCCGCCGCGCAACAAAGACCTGCACGCCCAGCGGCCAAAGCGACTGAGCGTACGAGAACCTCGGAGCGTCCAAAAGCGACTGAGCGTACGAGAACCTCGGAGCGCCCCAAAGC
>JAAXQE010000066.1 GCA_012974425.1 Geopsychrobacter sp. | reverse complement strand
CTGAGGGTGAGAAGCCTGGCGACGAGGCGAAAACCCCGCGTCGACCGCGGCGCAGAGGCGGACGAGGCAATAACCCGCGTAGCCCTGAGCAGCAAGTCCAGGCGGAGAAGACCCCAGCTAACGTAAGGAATAAGCCTGTTGTTGCCAAACCTGCCGAAAAACCGACCGAACCACAGAGCGACGAACAGAATGCCAATCGTCCCCACAGGCGCATCAGACGGCGCCCACGGCGCAGGCCAGAACAGAGTGCGCCACAGGATAAGAGTTAAGCCAATTTGTATTTTGTCCAATATCCATAAATAAAGGAGGCCGGTATGGCCGAAAGATTCTACGTTACCACCCCGATCTACTACGTAAACGATGTTCCACATATTGGACACGCCTACACCACCCTGGCCTGTGATGTCATCTCGCGCTATAAGCGCTCACGTGGTTTCGACGTTTTCTTCCTGACCGGCACTGACGAGCATGGTCAAAAAGTCGAAGCGGCTGCCAATGCCAACGGTGAGACCCCCCTTGAACTTGCCGACCGGGTCGTCAAGCGTTTCCAAGCCCTGTGGGAGAAGCTCAACATCAGCCATGACGACTTCATCCGCACCACCCAGGAGCGCCACAAAAAAACCGTTACCGAGCAATTCCTGAAACTTCAGGCCCAGGGGGATATCTACCTCGGTGAGTACGAAGACTGGTATTGCACTCCCTGTGAGACCTTCTGGACTGAGACCCAACTGCATGACGGAAGCTGTCCAGACTGTGGTCGTGAAACAACCAAGCTCAAAGAAGAATCCTACTTCTTTCGCATGAGCAGCTATGGCGACCGGCTGATCAAGCACATTGAGGAGAATCCCGCCTTCATCCAACCCAAATCGCGGCGCAACGAGATCATTTCGTTTATCCGGGAAGGCCTGCGCGATCTCTCGATTTCTCGCACCTCCTTCTCCTGGGGGATTCCGGCGCCGGGCAACGAAAAGCATGTCATCTACGTCTGGTTTGATGCGCTGACCAACTATATCTCTGCCCTTGGCTACCCGGAAGACAAGGATGGCCTCTTCGAAAAATACTGGCCGGTCAACGCGCATGTCATCGGCAAGGACATCTTGCGCTTCCACGCCGTCTACTGGCCGACCTTTCTGATGGCTGCCGGGCTGCCTCTGCCGAAGAAAGTTTTTGCCCACGGCTGGTGGACAGTCGAGGGTCAAAAAATGAGCAAGAGTTTGCGGAATGTAATTGAGCCGAACATGCTGGCCGACAAATACGGGGTCGATCCAATTCGCTATTTCCTGCTGCGTGAGGTCCCCTTTGGTCTCGATGGTGACTTCTCGCACAGCTCATTGATTTCGCGTATCAACTCTGATCTGGCCAACGATCTCGGCAATCTCCTCAGTCGTTCAACGGCCATGCTCAGCAAGTACTTTGACGGCATCCTGCCGGCTCCAGGTCCAACCGACGCGATAGATCAGGCATTTGTCGAGCGCTTTCCTCAGGCCAATGAGAAGATTGAAAACCTCTATGACGACATGGCTTTCAACAAGGTCCTGCAAACGATCTGGGAACTGATCTCTGCGGGCAACAAGTACATAGATGAAACCGCCCCATGGGCGCTGGCCAAAGATCCGAATCAACAACAACGCCTCGGGACTGTCCTCTATAACCTGCTTGAAGCGCAGCGCCTGATTGCACTCCAGCTCACGCCCTTCATGCCGGAGACCGGCGCCAAGATCCTCGCAATGCTGGGGGTCGACCCCGATTCAACATTGCAGGATAATGACAGTTGGGGAGAACTTGCGGCCGGCACCAAAATCGAGAAAGCGGCCCCGCTCTTTCCACGCATTGATGCTGGCGAGTAACCACAGGGTCAAGACAGATGACTGACAAACTACTATCACTGGTCGATAGCCATGCCCACCTGGACAACGACCAGTTCAAAGACGATCTGGACCAGGTTCTCAAGAATGCGGATGAAGCCGGGGTCAAACAGATCTTAACCATCGGCTGCGACCTACAGAGTTCGGCGAAGAGTGTCGCCCTGGCCGGTAGCTATTCCTGCATCCATGCGGCAGTCGGCATTCACCCGCACGATGCCACTGAGGCAACCCCTGAAGGCTTGGCACTGCTTGAAACACTAGCGTCAGCTCCCAAGGTGGTCGCCATCGGCGAGATAGGCCTCGATTTTTATCGGGATCGCTCACCGCGAGATCAGCAACGCGAAGCCTTCCGGCAGCAGATCAAGCTGGCCAGAAGCTGTGACAAACCGATTATCGTTCATGACCGTGATGCCCATGCAGAAGTGCTACAGATTCTGCGTGAAGAAGGTGCCGAACAGGTTGGCGGGGTCTTGCATTGCTTCAGCGGGGACCTGGAGATGGCCAAAGCATGCCTGGATCTTGGGTTCTACCTCTCCTTTACGGGCAACATCACCTATCCCAAGAATGAGGGGTTACGCGAGGTAGTCGCAGGCATCCCGATCGATCGGATCCTGATCGAATCAGATTGTCCCTATCTTTCGCCCCAGCCTTTTCGGGGTAAACGTAACGAACCAGCCTACGTAAAGCTGACGGCTGAGAAGATTGCCGAGATCAAGAACCTGACCCTTGCCGATGTGTCGCGCGTCACGAACCGTAACGCCTACGACCTGTTCGGCATCGGCCAGGTCGATCAACAAACCAAACTGGCTTACCAGATCCGCAATTCTCTCTACCTGAATATCACCAACCGCTGCACCAACAGCTGCGTTTTCTGCCCCAAATTTGAAGATTTTGTCGTCAAGGGACACGAGCTGAAGCTTGACCATGAGCCAGATATCGACGAAGTGAAGGCTGCCATCGGCAATCCGCAGAACTATGATGAAATCGTCTTCTGTGGTTATGGGGAGCCCCTGTTGCGCCTTGATCTGATCCTGGAATTGGCGACATGGCTGAAGCAGCAGCAGGTCCGGGTCCGCATAAATACCGACGGTCAGGCCAATCTGGTGCATGGCAGGAACATCCTGGCCGAACTGTCGGGCAAGGTGGACGCCATCTCTGTCTCACTGAATGCAGCAAATCCAGAACAATACCAACAGCTCTGCCAGTCCAGGTTTGCGGGTAAGGGATATCAGGCCGTCAAGGATTTCATAAAACTGGCACCCGCATACATCCCCGCAGTCACCGCTACAGCGGTATCCTACCCGGGGGTCGATATCGATGCCTGTCGCAAGGTTGCAGAAGAGCTCGGGGTCGAATTTCGCACGCGCGAATATAACGAAGTCGGTTGAACCAGATTCAATAAAGGTCCAGGCGTATGTCGGTGCGAAAAAATGATTATAGCTGTCCAGTCGGACATGAGAACTGCGACGTTGTTGATGCGGTCACCGTCCTGCAACAACGAACCGCTGAACTGGAGACGCAGATCCAGACCGATGCGCTGACCGGGCTGATCAATTTTCGCGGATTTAACGAGCGGCTCGAACAGGAGATTGAGCGCACCCGGCGCCTCGAGGAACCAACCTGCCTGGTGATGATCGACATCGACCACTTCAAACAGGTCAATGATACCCATGGTCACGATGTAGGCAATCAGGCACTGACCCATATTGCCGAACTGTTACGTCAGGATCTGCGCAAAATCGACCTCCCCTGCCGTTTTGGCGGTGAAGAGTTTGCCCTGATCCTCCCGGCTACCCGCCTGGCTCCGGCGGTCCAGGTTGCTGAACGCATCCGCCGCCTGGTTGAAAAAACTCCCCTTATGATCGGTCGTAAAAAAATCTCCATGACCATCAGTCTCGGCGTTGAGCATCTTTCATCTTCAGACCCACGGTCTGCAGCTGAATTTCTCAAAAGCGCCGACAATTACCTCTACCAAGCCAAACATACTGGGCGTAACTGCACCTGCCATCCCCCGATCGATCTCAGCTCCGAAAAAGCCGCAGTCACCCGCCAAGAACGCCAGGATCTCTTTACGACATTTGGCCGTAAAGAGGATTAAAAAAAAGGGAGTAACCCGTTTAAGGTTACTCCCTTTTTATACAGTTTATTCATTGGCTTTATCAGGATCCGAGGATCTTGGCCTTACGCTCCTTGAGGAGCGCGGCATGCCGATCCTCCTCTTCTGCCAACCAGGCAAAAGCCTTCTTTCCATCATCATTGCGCGCATGGGTCGCGGCCATATGGAAATAGGCGGCAAATTTCTCCTCTGCCTCAATCGCCAGATCAAGAGCCTTGATATCCCCTTCTTTACTGACCAGAGCAGCAGCAACAGCCTCGGCCGAAGGGAAAACCTCAGCATCATTGAACCGTCTCAGATAGGGGAGAAACTCTTCCTCTCCTTCCCAGAATGAGCCCTCTTCATAGTTAGTCGCCAACTTTTCCAGAGTCTTTAAGTGGCCAACTTCATCCTGTGCCAGCATTGCGAAAAGTTCACGCGCAATCTGAGTATGTGCTTTTTCAACCATTGCCGAATAGAAACGGTGGCCGTTCTTTTCTACTTCCATGGCAGCACGAATCACTTCGAAGCCACTGAAATCTTCAATTCCTGACATATTTCCTCTCCTGCTGTTTGGACATGACAATATCGTCGGTTAAAGTACCCTGACAGGCACATTTTGTCCAGATTATCAGCGTAACTGTAAAATCGAGCGGGTCCGGCAATCCCTTTCAATCCGTACCCATGTAAAAATTACTTCCTGACGAGCGTCAAGACATATCAGACGAACCAGCGGCTAGAGTTGCATTTGGCTCAACAAGAGATATCCTTGCTGTCGGCCAACGGGTATCCATAAACGTAATTCAATAAGGAGGTAGTTCATGTTTTGTTACCAATGCGAAACCGCCCTTAATAGCGTAGGCTGTGACAAGGTCGGCGTCTGTGGCAAACAGCCAACAACATCTGACCTGCAAGACCTGCTGGTCCATGCCGTGAAAGGGGTCGGATTCTGGGCACATCAGGCTCGTCAAAAAGATGCCCGTTTAAACGAAATCGATCGTTTCGTTATTGAGGCCTTGTTTACCACAGTAACCAACGTGGACTTCGCCGACAGCTCTGTTTCTAACGTGATCGCTGAAGCAGTGGCCATGCGTGAGAAGGCCCGGACTCTCTTTGAAACTGCCAACGGAGGGGCTTTCAGTGGTCCTGTCCCCGAAGCAGCACAGGCGTGGGAATTTCCTGCCGAACGTACGGCACAGCTCGCCCTGGCCCAATTGCATGGCATCAAAGACCCCAATCTTGACGCCGACCTGCAGTCGATGCGCAGCACCATTCTTTTCGGCATGAAAGGCTATGCGGCCTACGCTGATCACGGCATAATCCTTGAGCGCGAAAGCGAAGAGATCTACGCCTTTACTCACAAGGCCCTCGCTGATTTGCAAGATGACAGCCTCGGACTGATGGACCTTATTGGCCTGGCTATGGAATGTGGTCGGATCAATCTGGTCACCATGGAACTACTCAATAAAGCCCATACCGATCGCTACGGACACCCCGTTCCCACTCCGGTTCAACTGGGGACCAAGGCCGGCAAGGCGATTCTGGTTTCGGGTCACGACCTGCGCTTCCTTGAGGAGTTACTCAAGCAGACCGATGGCAAAGGGGTCAACATCTACACCCACGGGGAGATGCTTCCCGCTCACGGCTATCCAGAGCTGAAGAAGTTCTCTCACCTGGCCGGTAACTGGGGCGGTGCCTGGCAGGATCAACACAAGGAATTTCAGAACTTCCCTGGCGCAATAATCTTTAACACCAACTGCATCCAGAAGCCTGCAGACAATTACACCGACCGCCTCTTTACCTGGGATCGCGTTCAGTTCCCTGATGTCAAACATATCGATGGCTGGGATTTCTCAGAAGTGATCAACTGCGCGCTCGCCCATGACGGTTTCCCCGAGGCCCCTGGCCAGGAAATCCTCACCGGGTTCGGTCACAATGCAGTTCTCGGCGTCGCAGACAAGGTCATCGAAGCGGTCAAGGCTGGCGACATTAGGCACTTCTTCCTGGTCGGGGGATGTGATGGTGCCAAAAGCGGTCGTAACTACTATACGGAATTTGCGGAGAAGGCCCCAAAAGATACCGTTATTCTGACACTGGCATGCGGCAAATACCGCTTCAACAAGATGGAGTTTGGTGATATCGGCGGTATCCCGCGCCTGCTCGACGTTGGACAGTGCAACGATGCCTACTCGGCGGTTCAGATCGCAGTGGCTCTGGCCAATGCCTTTGAATGTGAGGTCAACGATCTGCCGCTGTCGTTCATCCTTTCGTGGTACGAACAGAAGGCTGTTGCGATCCTGTTGACCCTGCTGCATCTGGGAATCAAAGACATCAAGATCGGTCCAAGCCTGCCAGCATTCATGACGCCGAACGTACTTAACTTCCTGGTCGAGAACTTCAACATCGGCCCGATTGGTACAGCCGAAGAAGATCTCAAGCAGATCCTTGCTTAATTCAGCCATGCACCAATAAAAGGGCGGGGCCTTTGCGGCCCCGCCCTTTTATTGTCGACCCTAATATCCCAGACAGACACTATTCATTCAGATCAAGAGCCGTCCGATA
>JAAXQE010000259.1 GCA_012974425.1 Geopsychrobacter sp. | reverse complement strand
GTCTGACAAAAGTATCTATAGAGCATATATATATGTGCAAAGAAGGAGTTCACCGTGGGAAGAAAAGCCGAAAATGCCAAGAAATTTATCGTCTCCTGTCGCGTCAACAACGATGAGATGGACCAACTGCAGAGTTTGGCCCGCGAACAGGGTTCCAGCATCTCTGAGCTGCTGCGCAAAAGCCTGATTCTGCTGCAAGGCAACACCCAGCTGAGCATCTAAGCGGGCCGAGTTGACTCTTTGACTCCCTGATCTGGCGAACTTTCTGCGCGGTCGAGCGGCGCCAGGCTATGCCTGGCTGCCCTCACCGCCGGAGGCGCCACATTCCCCCCTGCGCGCCTATCTTGCAGCCCACCGGTTTTCCCTTGCCCCGCTCGGCCCAATTTTGCTAGTCTGCGCGGATATTCTGCAGCAGATTCAACCCCTTTCGCAAAGCTGGCGGCAATGAACTATAAAGAGACCCTCAATCTTCCGAATACCGAATTCCCGATGCGCGGCAATCTGCCCAAGCGCGAACCTGAAATCCTTGAAAAATGGCAGCAGACCGGCCTGAACGAGCGGATCGATGCGGCCAATGCCGGTCAAACCCCGTTCATTCTGCATGACGGCCCTCCCTACGCCAATGGCCATATCCATATTGGCCATGCGCTGAACAAGACGCTCAAGGATATCATCATCAAGAGCAAGCGGATGCAGGGCCATTATGCGCCCTACGTTCCGGGCTGGGATTGCCACGGTCTGCCGATCGAGCTGATGGTCGACAAGAAGCTCGGCAAGAAGAAGCGTGAAATGAGCAAGGCCGACTTCCGGCGTCTCTGCCGTGACTACGCCCGCGAGTGGGTCGAGATTCAGGCCGACGAGTTCAAGCGCCTGGGTATCTTTGGCGACTGGGACAAACCCTACCTGACGATGGATCCCCACTACGAGGCCGCCACGGCGCGTGAGTTGGCGCGTCTGGTCGAGCGCGGCTCGCTCTTCAAAGGCAAGAAGCCGATCCACTGGTGTTCATCCTGCGTTACTGCGCTGGCCGAGGCCGAGGTCGAATACGCCGACCATTGCTCCCCCTCGATCTTCGTCAAGTTCCCCTTTGCCGATGAACTCCCCTTTGAGGTCGCGGCCCTGGGTGACAAACCGCTCTCTTTCGTGATCTGGACCACCACCCCCTGGACGATTCCCGCCAACCTGGGGGTCTGCCTGAACCCGGAACTCGACTACGTTGCGGTCGACACCGGCAGCGAATATCTGGTTGTCGCCGCAGGGCTCTACCAGTCGGTCATGGGCGCGCTCGGCATCGCAGAGTCCAGGATCGCCGCGACCTTCAGCGGCGCTATCTTCGACAAGCGTGAGTGCCGCCATCCCTTCTACGACCGCCCATCCCTGCTGATGCTCGGTGATCACGTGACCCTCGAAGCCGGCACCGGCTGCGTTCACACCGCACCGGGTCACGGCCAGGATGACTACGTCGTCGGTCTGCGCTACGGCCTTGAGGTCTACAACCCGGTCGACAACTACGGCCGCTACCTTGCCGATCTGGAATTTTTCGGTGGCATGAAGCTCGCTGAGGCCAATCTGGCGGTCAATGCCAAACTGACCGAGGTCGGCGCGCTGCTGCATCAGAGTGAAATCAGCCACAGCTACCCACATTGCTGGCGCTGCAAGAAACCGATCATCTTCCGCGCCACCGAGCAGTGGTTCATCTCGATGGACCAGCAGAACCTGCGCAGCAAGGCGTTGGCCGAAATCGACCGGGTCGAATGGATCCCGGCCTGGGGCCACGACCGGATCTTCAATATGGTTGTCGCGCGGCCAGACTGGTGTATCAGTCGCCAGCGCAGCTGGGGTGTGCCGATCACGATCTGCTACTGCGAAAAATGTGGCGAGGCGCTGCTCGACGGCAAGATCATGCACCATATCGCCGATCAGTTCGAAGCGACCGGCAGCGATATCTGGTTTGAAAAAGAAGCCTCTGAAATGCTGCCGCAAGGGACCAAGTGCCCGGACTGCGGTCATGACAAGTTCAGCAAAGAGAGCGACATCCTCGATGTCTGGTTCGACTCGGGGGTCTCCCATGCGGCGGTGCTTGAGCAGCGTGAAAACCTGCAGAGCCCGGCCGATCTCTACCTTGAGGGCTCCGATCAGCATCGCGGCTGGTTCCATTCGAGTTTGCTCGAATCGGTCGGCACCCGCGACCGCGCACCCTACAATTCGGTGCTGACCCACGGCTTCGTGCTCGACGCCAATGGACGGCCCATGTCGAAATCGGTCGGCAACGTCATCTCTCCCACAGAGATCATCAACAAATATGGCGCCGAGATCCTGCGTCTCTGGGTTGCGGCGACCGATTACCGTGACGATATCCGCATCGGTCAGGAGACCCTGCAGCGTCTCTCCGACGCCTACCGGCGGATCCGCAATACCGCGCGCTATATCCTCGGCAACCTTGCTGGTTTCGATCCCGACACCGACCTGGTCGCGCCAGAAGAGATGCTCGAGCTAGATCGTTGGGCGCTGTCGCGCCTGACCGGACTCACCGAGCGGGTCGAGAAGGCCTACAATGACTACGAGTTCCATGTCATCTACCACTCAATCCACACCTTCTGCGCCATCGACCTCTCGGCCTTCTATCTCGATATCCTCAAAGACCGGATCTACACCAGTCCCAAGAGCAGTATTGAGTACCGCAGCGCGCGCAGCGCCATCTACCTGATCCTCGATGCCATCACGCGCATGCTCGCTCCGGTGTTGACCTTCACCGCCGAAGAGATCTGGGCCGAGCTGCCGGGAGCGCGCGAGGAGAGTGTGCACCTGGCCAAGGCCCCGGCCAAGAACACCTGGCGCGACCTGGCTCTCGAAGAACGCTACGAGCAACTGCAGAAGGTGCGCGGCGCTGTCTCCAAGTCGCTTGAGATCGCGCGGGGAGAAAAACGGATCGGCCAGTCCCTGGAGGCCAAGGTTCTGCTCAGTGCCCCCGCCGACCTGTTGCCACTGCTGCAGCAGTACCTGCCGCTGCTGCCGAGCTACTTCATCGTCTCCCAGGTTGAACTCTGTGAAGAGCTCGCAGAGGCGACCACCGCCGAAGGGATTGAAGGACTGCAACTGCGCATCGATGCCGCCGAAGGGGAGAAGTGCGAACGCTGCTGGAACTATGTCACCTCGGTCGGACAGAACAGCGCACACCCGCAGGCCTGCCAGCGCTGCATCGACGCATTGGCTGTCGGTTGATGAGAAAGTACCGCTGGTTTATCTGCATTGCTCTGATCGGCCTGGTGCTCGATCAACTGACCAAGGCGCTGATCCTTGCCAACATGGCGCTTTATCAGTCGATTGAGCTGCTCGAAAATTTCGCGCATATCACCTACGTGCGCAATCCAGGCGCTGCCTTCGGCATTCTGTCCGACCACAGCCTGCGCATGCCATTCTTCATCCTGGTGTCGATCGTCGCCTCTGTCGGCATCGTCTGGTATCTGATAAGAGAGCAGGGCGGAACCCTGCGCCTGCAGATCGGTCTCGGCCTGATCCTCTCCGGCGCGCTGGGGAACCTGATCGACCGCATCCGTTTCGGCGAGGTGATCGATTTCCTCGATGCACACTGGTATCAGTATCACTGGCCGGCCTTCAACGTCGCCGACAGCGCCATCTGTGTCGGCGTTGGGTTGCTGTTGATCGACTCATGGATCGAAGAAAAAAACAGGTCCGCTCAAGCCAGGATGAAGAAAAAGTCATGAAGTAGCTGATTTTTTTATTGCTGATTGCTACTCTGTTTATCTCAGGCTGCGCCGGTGGATCACCGGCGTGGGTCGCGATGTAGAGAATGTCGGCAAGTGGATGCAAGACAGCGCAGGATAAGTTCCTTATTCTGCGCGACAAAATCAAATAAGCAGCCCCTCTTTCCAACCGAATTGAGGGGCTTTTATTTATCACTTTCGCTGAAGAGCCATCTGCAACCAAGGCCTTTAAGCCAGATAGGAGCCCCATTGAGAACCAGCCCGATTATCCTGTTGCTACTTATCCTGCTGATTTCCGGTTGTTCTGCCACCCGACCGGCAGTGCCGATTGAAGTGACCGGCTACTGTGACTGCGGACAATGCTGCGGCTGGGAGCGCGGCAGCTGGAAGTTTCTCAAGCTGGATATCTGGAACCGCTATAACACCACCGGCAGCCAGAAGGGCCAGGACTACTCAGGCCTGACCGCAAGCGGCACCGACCCGCATGTACCGCGGCCCGGGTTGATCTCACGCGATACCATCCAACACCCCTGGATGCTGCCGGTGCGCCTGGCCCTGCCCTGGTTGTGGCTCTCCAGAGACGGCACCCTCGCCGCGGACACCAGGTACTATCCCTTCGGCACCCGGATGTATATTCCCGGCTATGGTTACGGAATCGTTGAAGATCGCGGTTCGGCGATCAAGGGGATAGGTCGGATTGATGCCTACTACGGCTCACACCAGAAGGCCCTGAATTGGGGGCGCCAAAAGGTCAAGGTGCGGGTGCTTAATTAGGGCGAGTCCCCCTTCGGGACATCACGCAGCCCAGGAATCAACTGTGCAACGATTTGAAATAAACCCGAGATTCTATGCCAATAGGGCTAAAAGCTCAGATTGACAAAAGCAAAACTGCGGAGTATAAATTTTCTGGATCGTCACTAAAAAGACACGGCAACACTAGGAAAATGATGTCGGGGCGTAGCGCAGTCTGGTAGCGCACCTGCTTCGGGAGTAGGGGGTCGGAGGTTCAAATCCTCTCGCCCCGACCAA
>JAAXQE010000232.1 GCA_012974425.1 Geopsychrobacter sp. | reverse complement strand
TTGTCGCCAGAGCTCGGCCTGTTTTTAAATGAAATTGATTTTGCTGAAGCCTGGCACAAATTGCTGATAAATAACGGACCAGCAAGGTTGTTAGCCGCCTGGCATAATTGGTTTGATGGGCTGCGGACTCGGCAGTTGCTTGGTCGGCTTGAAGAGCGGTTGCTGAACGCTGACCCTGAACGCCTTGTTTTTGAACTGCTCGAAGCGGGCGGCTATCCCGACCAAACGCAGCGGAGTCAACAGCTACAATTGCTTGAACAACTGCAGGGTGTTCCTGCGGGTTGAGGAAAGGTCTGAAGCATGAGTAGACCTCTGCATGCCTTGGTGACCAGTGTTCTGGTGCGTGATGATGAGCGGCGGGTGCTGCTGATCAGGCATCCCCATCGCGGTTGGGAGTTGCCCCAGGGGCATGTCGAAAGCGGTGAAGACCTTCGCGCCGCGGCTTGTCGCGAGGTTTTTGAAGAGTCGGGTTACGAAATCGAGATCGATTGCCTGCTTGCGGTTTTTTCCAAGCTCGCGCCGGCGCCTTCGGCGGTAATCTTTGGATTTTCCGCTCGACTGGCTGGTGGTGAAGCGACTACCAGCCAGGAGAGTCTCGAGGTTGGCTGGTTCGATGAAGGGCTGGCCGTCGATATTCCTGAGCATCCAGTCAACCGTGATCGTCTGCGCAAGCTGCTGCGGCAAAAAGCCGGGGTCGGTTATTTCAGCTATCGGATGTCGCCGTTTAAGTTATTTGAGTCGAGCGAGCTATAACAAAAAGGAGCGGTGTCGAATTCGACACCGCTCCTTTTTTACGCCTTGCTCAATATCTCCCGAATTCACTGTTGTCCAGCGGGATTGTTGTCGGTGCGGGTGTTCCACCCCAGCCACTGCTAGCCCTGTGTTGGGCTGCGGGAGTTATTTGTGGAATCGTCGGTCTGGCGGCCGCCTGGTTGAGTGATGCTCCTTTGAGGGTAAAGCGGCTGAGCATATGCCTTAAGTGCTCGGCCTGGCCGGAGAGCTCTTCGGCCGCTGCGGCGCTCTCTTCTGAGGTCGCGGTATTTTGCTGTACCGACTGGTCGATCTGCTGCAGACCCTGATTGACCTGGATCATCCCCTGGGCCTGCTCATTGCTCGCGGCGGCAATCTCACCCACCAGGTCGCTGACCTTGGTAATCGAGCCGACGATCTCCCCGAGGGCCTCCGCGGTTTTCTGGGCAATCCGGGTTCCGTTGGCGGCCTTTGCGACCGAGCCTTCGATGAGCTCAGAGGTCTCCTGGGCCGCCTTGGCGCTACGCGCCGCCAGGTTGCGCACCTCCTCGGCAACCACGGCAAAGCCCTTGCCGTGCTGCCCGGCGCGGGCGGCCTCGACCGCCGCGTTCAGCGCGAGCAGGTTGGTCTGGAAGGCGATTTCGTCGATCACCTTGATGATCTTGCTGATATTCTGCCCCGATTCATTGATCTCACCCATCGCCACGACCATGGCCGTCATCTGCTGGTTGCCGGTTTCGGCGGTTGCTTTGGATTCATCGGCCAACTGGTTGGCCTGGGTGGCATTTTCGGCGCTCTGGCTGCTCTGGGCACCGATCTGCTGCATCGAGCTGCTGATCTCTTCGAGTGAGGCCGCGGACTCAGTGGCGCCCTGGGAGAGGGACTGGCTGGCGTCAGAGACCTGGCTGCTGGCTGAAGCGATCTGTTCGCCGGCCGAATTGATCTGGCCCAGGATATCGTTCATGTCGTTGCCCAGTTTCTGCAGGGCATTTCTCAACTGATCCCGCTCATCGCGCGGAGTCACCTGGAAGCTGAGATCCCCCTCGGCCAATCTGTTTAGGGGGCTGATAACCTCCTGTTGCAGGCTGTCGGCAAAGCCGTCCATCGCCTTTGCCATGCGTCCGATCTCATCGCCGCGGTCCAGGTTGAGGCGCAGCTCCACATGCCCTTTCTCCATCTCCTCGATCATCTCCACCGTCTTCTGCAGCGGCGCGATAATACTGCGCGCAAAGAAGAAGAAGATCGGCAGGATGGTGCCGAGGGTCAGCAGCGAGACCACCAGCCCCAGGCTGCTGGCCGTCGCCAGGGCAGATTCGAGGTCCTCGTTGGCCTCTGCGGTCTTCTCCTTGACCGAGGCCTGAAACTTTACCAGATCGACTGTTACCGTGGCACCGAATTTTTCCAGCATCTCGTATATATGCTCATAGGCCTGATCGGCGCTGGTGCCTGCCGCTGGTCCGTTTTCGATGAGCTGCACCAGATCGACCTGCGCCCCTCGAGTCAGGGCGATAATCGCTGGCTTTAACTCCTTGACGAGGGCCAGCTCTTCGCTGGTGTCGGCCAAGTTTTCCAGTTCAAGCTCTTTCTCGATCAGGAAGGCGCTGGTTTGGGTGATGATCTGCATTCTTTTTGGGGCGATCTTCCCCGCATCCTTATCAACGACGATGGCCTCCATCGCCGCCAGCATCAGTTCCAGCTGACGTTCACGCATCGCATCGATCATTTGAGTCTCGGCATTGAGTTCCTGACTGTGAACGCTGGCTTCGTGGACGCTGGTCTTGGTGTGGTTTATGACCAGGGCGAGGGCAAGGATGCCGGCAAGGATACCGCTGCCCATCATGAGCATCTTTTTGGCAATGGTTAGGTTCTTCATGTTGCTGCCTCCTGGACTTGGTTTGAGCTATCCCCTCCAAGAGTGATTAGCTGAGCCTAACGCCCGTGGAGGCGCGTAGTCAACTATATTAATTAACTACCACTTTAAGTTACGTGGAAACTCTCTCCCGGTGGTTCTCTACTGCTTTGTGCGTAGATACAAAAAAGGTGGAGCCTTGAACGGCTCCACCTTTTTTTAAGCGGGTTTATCGTTATGCCTGAAGTGGTTAGACCATCTGCTCCATCGCCCAGACCCCGCATGGGCAGATCCCGGCGCAGATGCTGCAACCGATGCAGACCGAATCATCCGAGACGTACTCGAAGCCGTCATCTTCCTTGTCGACGCGGCGGATGGCCCCTTCCGGACAGGCCTCTAGGCACATGCTGCAGTCGCGACAGGTTCCGCAACTGATGCAGCGCAGGGTCTCGTCCTTGGCGTCGGTGACATTGAGCTTGCCGCGGTTGCGAGGCTTGAACAGCTCTTTGCTCAGGCAGGCCTGATTGATCATCTCGGGCTTGATGAGCGGCTTAACTTCTCTGCCTGCCAGCAGATCGTTGATGTAGCCGACCGCCTCCTGTCCCTGGCCGATGGCATGGGTCAGCAGGCCGGGATTGGTCGTGTCACCGATGGCAAAGACCCCGGGTGCCTTGGTCGACTGGCCACAGGCATCGATATCCATCATGCCCCGTTCGGTCAGCCACTCGCGTGGCACATAGGAGAGATCGGGGCGTTCGCCGATGGCGATGATGACGTCGTCGGCTGCGATCAGTTCGCCATCCTTGGTCACCAGCCCTTCGGCGGTGATTTTTTCGGTAAAGACCGGCCAGCGCACTTCGCCGCCTAAGGCCTTGACGTGATCGATCTCTTTCTTGAAGGCGGCCGGGCGCTGTACGTCGATCGAGATGACCTTCTCGGCCCCCATGGCGTAGGCCCCGAGGCAGACGTCCATCCCGGCGTTACCGGCGCCGATGACGACCACACGTTTGCCGATCTTCGGTTGCTGGCCGGCGTTGACCTGTTTGAGGAAGTCGAGTCCCTTAACCATGCGCTCATGGCCGGGGAAGGGGATAACCACCGCATTATGTGCGCCGGAGGAGATCACCACCGCATCATGGCCTGCACGGATCTTTGCGAACAGTTCTGCGTCGACCGGGGTGTTGGTCTTGATTTCGATGCCCAGATCCTTGATCCGTTTGATCTCGCTCTGCAGTGAATTCTCCGGCAGACGGTCGGTTGGAATGACCTGGCGCAATTTACCCCCTACTTCAACATCGGCCTCGAAAACCCTGACCTCGTGGCCCGCCAGACGCGCCTGCCAGGCCGCCGAGAGACCACCGGGTCCGCCACCGATTACGGCGATCTTCTTGCCGGTCTCTGGCGCAATCTGCGGGGCTGGGATATCGCGTGACAAACGGCCGAGCGAGGCCATACTGACCGCCTTGTCAACAAACTGGCGGCTGCAGGCGTCCATGCAGGGATTGGGGCAGACTTCGCCACAAACACTGGCCGGAAAGGGGGAATACTTCAGCACCAGTTGCAGGGCTTCGTCATGCTTGCCCTGGCGCAGCAGATTGATCCGGTCCTGGGTCGGAATGTTCGACGGGCAGGCCACCTGGCAGGGTGCGCCGAAGCGTTTATCCTGCCAGTGGGGAAGCTTGAGTCGCCCGCTACCGGTATTGACCAGGCCGCCGACATCGAGATAGTCGTCCTTGAGAAGGTCACCGAAGATGCCACCCTCGACCCACTTCTGCATGCGGAACTCGTGCATGCTGATGCGCGAGTGGACCCTGCGCTCGGCATGGGTTTTGGCGACGATCTTCTTCCAAACTGAGAAGTCGCTCAGCTCCCCCAGCAGTTCCTGGCGCTCAATCTTGCCGAGAAAGGTCGGTATCCCGCTTGTGAGAAAGTTGCGGTCGGCGTCGTCGAGGTCGAGCAGCCAGACATCTTCGGCCAGGCCGTCGACCGGGCCACGCACATAGATGGTGCCGCCGACCATGCCGGCGCAGGCGCGATCGCCGAGGATTGAGGTCTCGTCCTCGCAGCCGACCCCACAGATGACCGCGATGCCGCCGCCCATGAATTCGAAACAGAAGGAACCGGTGCGTTTCAAGACCCAGAGCTCGGGAGCCGGGTAGGCCGGATCATGCTTCATCAGCGAGCCGGAACGGGTGCCGACCCGACCTGCGACATAGATCTGACCGCTCGCCGCACAGTGCGCCGTGGTGTCGCCGCCGTCGCCGAGAATGGTCAGTTTTGCACCGGCATTCAGCCAGCCGGCATCCGCCGGGGCCGAGCCTTCAACGACGATCTCGGTCCCTTCGAGGCCGAAAGAGCCGACCCGCTGACCGGGGTTCTTGACCCGGAACTTAAGCGGTGCGCCATCTTCGGTCCAGAGGGGACCGCCGATATTGTGGTGACCGCTGGCGAGAATCTCAAACTCGGTCTGGCCAGCGTCAAGCGCACCATAGATCTGCTGCAGCAGCTGCTGGGTTGAAATCCGCTGGTTGTTTTCATCAAAGCCAATAATTTTAGCTGCCATAGTCTTTATCTCCGTGAGGAGCAAGGGGTGAGGGGTTAGAGATGAAGGGCGGTAGATTTTCTCGCCTCACACCTTGCGCCTCACGCCTCACCTGTCTCTAGCATACGTATTGAATCTGGAGTTTATCGGCAACGGCCTGATCGGTCGCGACCAGGGCGTCGGCCCGGCCAATCGGCAGCGAGCTGTTGCCGATCGGAGCCATCAGTTTCTTGAACTCGGTATCCATCGCCAGGAAGTAGTTGACGATGTTCTGGGCAACCTTCTCCGGGTCGAGGCGCCTGACCAGGGGTGGCTCCTGGGTGGTGATGCCGACCGGGCAGAGGCCGGTGTTGCAGGCGTTGCAGCGCCCCTGATCGTTGCCGACACAGCCCGCCATCTGCAGGATCAGTTTGCCGGTGAAGACCCCGTTGGCACCGAGGCACATCATCTTGAAGGCATCGGCCGCAAGGTCGCCGGTCTTGCCCAGTCCGCCGGCGGCCCAGAGTGGAATCTGGCCCTGGCGACCCTGCGCCGTCGCGGCCAGGTAGCAATCGCGCAGCTTGGAGACGATGGGATGGCCGGTATGGTCGAGGCTGACCTCGTGGGCCGCGCCGGTACCGCCATCGATACCGTCGAGGAACAGACCACCGACGATGTTGTACGGGTCACGCACCAGATTATTGTAAACGCTGACACTGGTCGCGCTTGCTGCAACCTTGATTGCAACCGGCACGCGGAATTTGAAGGCGGCATTGAAGGAGAGGAACATCTTCTGCACGCTCTCTTCGATGGAGTAGAGGCCCTGGTGGTTAGGCGGTGACAGCAGGTCGGTCTTGGGCACCCCGCGAATCGCCATAATATGTTCTGCGACCTTCTGTGCCATCAGCAGGCCGCCGTCGCCCGGCTTGGCACCCTGGCCAATCTTGATCAGGATTCCGGCCGGATCCTCGACCATGTGTGGCATCGCCTTGGCGATCCGGTTCCAGCCGAAGTGGCCGGAGGCGATCTGCAGAATCATGTACTTCAGGTATTTCGATTTCAACAGGCGGACCGGAACGCCCCCCTCGCCGGAACACATCCGCACCGGCAGACCGCACTCCTCGTTGAGGTAGGCCACCGCCATGGCGACCGCTTCCCACATCCGCCAGGAGAGGGCGCCGATCGACATGTCGCCGATGATGACCGGATAGACCCAGTTTACCGGGGGGGTGGTTCCGGTTGCCTGCAGCAGGCCGTCAGGGCCGACACCCATCGGCAACTTCTGCGGCGGCAGAATCCGGCCGAAGGGGGCCAGCATGTCGAAGGTGTGGCGCTGGGCGTCGAGACTCGGGTCGGTCATCTGTGAGATGCGCCCGACGCGCAGCTTGTCGAGGGTTCTTACGGTCGATTCGAGATTTTTACGACCGCCGCGTTTGATCGAATCCCCCCCGAGGCAGCGGGTGATAATCGGGTGGCGTGAATCGGGGTTACGCACCGGCGCGATGGCATCGTTGGGACAGATCTTTTCGCAGATCCCGCAACCGCGACAGTAGTTCTTGAATGATTTAACCTGACGAATCACCGGTACGGCAGAGAAGCGTGCCTTGGGCTCGGGGAATTCACCCTCGGAGAAGATCAGGCGGCGCTGTTCGACCTTCGACTCAATCGCCCGGAAGGAGCAGGCCGCAACGCAGGAGCCACAGAGGGTGCAGCGGTGTGCGTCGTAACGGATCTTCCACGGAAGATCGTTCGGGGTGACGTCCTGTACTCTCATTGATTCCATCGCTGAACCTCCAGATTGTCATCGATCGCGATCATCTCGCGTTCGTGGGGGTAGATGTCGGTCTCCCAGTCGCGGTCTGGAAGGACCTCGTTGATGCCACAGACCTCGGAGGAGAGGACCACTGTATCTGCGGTGCGGCCGATCACGATCGGGCGCAATTTCTTGGCGTCACAGCAGGTGAACAGGGTGTTGTCTGGCAGGACCCCGATGATGGTGTTCGGTCCATTGATCTCGAGGTGGCCCAGCGACTGGCGGATCGCCTTGAGTTGTTGGGCGTTGTCGCGTTTTTCGATCTCCGCAAACGGCAGTGGCGTCACGACATCTTTGAAGTAGCGGAGCGGCCAGCCCAGTTCGCGATGCACATAGTGCAGGCTGTAGAGAAAGCACTGCGAGTCTGATTCGAAGCCGATGTAGCCACGATGCAGCTTGCGCTGAAACTCGACATTTTTGAGATAGAAGGTGTTCTCGCCGTTCGCCAATGCCGTGTAGCCCTGCAGGTGGAAGGGGTGGGCGGCGTAGCGCACGATGTCGTAGTTGGTGTTCTGGCGACACTGGGTGGTAATGACCTTGGCGGTAAAGGTGCTATCTGGCTCCCAGAGGCGGAAGTAAGTGCCGATATCGCGCGGGTTGCCGATCTCCTTCAGGGTGACGACGTCAGGCCAGAAGGAGTAGACAAAACCCTCTTCGTTCGCCTCGAGGGCGTCACGCAGTTTCAGGCGCATGTCGAGCAGCAGGTCCTCTTTTACTTTCTGCTCGGCGTTGCGATAGGATTTTGGATAGTCGAATGTTTCGAAGACATAGTTCGGCATCGCGTTGATGTCGAGGCCCGGACGGTTGTCTGTTTCAGGGACCCATTGCAATACGCGCTGGAAGCCGGCCTGATGCAGGATATCTTCGGCCTGTCGGACCCCTTCGTCGCTAGCGGCCATCGACAGAGTTGGCAGATGCTTGTATTTTTCAAAAATGCCCCCGAGGTCATGCATAACCATGGCAAAGCCAGAATTATCATGCCCTTTTTGTTGCGACTGCATCAATTGCAGCGCCATGCTCGGGTGCACATAGTTGAGACTCTTGATAGCTCCGATGCGACACATTGTAGTTAAGGCTCCTTCTTGGATTGAATGTCCCTGTGTGTGGATAGCTCGAGGGGTTGCCCTATCTTTGGCAAGTTCTGTGCCGAGACCCCGGCAAGAGGGGAGTCTGTCCCGGCTTGTTGGCTTAACTGTATGAAATTTATGGATATGCGTGGGGGCTTATGGGTTGTGGTTGGTGGGTTTGGCGTGCGCTGGATTTTTTGCTAGCCTAGATTTTGAGTATCTTTGTACGTTGCTGAGCTTGTTTCTGCTCACATGGTTCGCGCTGCTTCGGTCCTGATGTGATCCAGGGTCATAAAAAAAGCCCGCAACCGAAGTGGGTTGCGGGCTTTGCGGCAGATTAAACCGCGGTGATCCAGCCATATTTATCGGGCTGGCGACCGTACTGAATATCGGTCAACTCCTTGTAGAGTTTCATCGTCAACTCACCCGGTTCCCCATCGCCAAGTTGTATGCAATGGTCCTTGTAGCAAAAGGACCCGACCGGGGAGATGACAACCGCCGTGCCGGTACCAAAGGCCTCTTTGAGGCGACCATTAGCGGCGCCTTCCATGACCTCATCGACCGAAAGGGCGCGTTCCTCGATCTGGTAGCCCATGTTCTGGAGCAGTTTCAGCGCCGAGCGGCGTGTGATGCCGTGGAGCACCGTCCCCTTAAGCGGTGAGGTGATAATCTTATCGTCGTAGAGGAAGAACATGTTCATGCTGCCGACCTCTTCAACGTACTTCTTTTCGCTGGCATCGAGCCAGAGCACCTGGTCGTAGCCTTTTTCCGCCGCCTCCTTGGCTGCCATCAGACTGGCTGCATAGTTACCGCCGGTCTTTGCCTCGCCGGTACCACCATGCGCGGCCCGTACGTAGTTATCGGAAATCCAGATTTTGACCGGAGCGATTCCTCCACTATAGTAGGCGCCGACCGGTGAAAGGATGATATAACAAAGGTATTGATCGGCCGGGCGCACTCCGAGAAATGCCTCGCTGGCGATCATGGTTGGACGGATATAGAGGCTGGTTCCTTCACTTTTCGGAACCCAGTCCGCTTCGAGACGGATCAACTCGAGGAGCGAATCGAGCAGGAAATCCTCATCGACTTCCGGCATGCACATTCTTGTGGCGCTGCGGTTGAAGCGTGAGATGTTATCCCTGGGGCGAAAGAGTGCCAGCGAGCCATCGACCCGCCGGAATGCCTTGAGACCCTCAAATATCTCCTGCGAATAGTGCAGCACCGTGGCCGCGGGGTCGAGAGAGAGGGGACCGTAGGGTTGGATACGCGCTGAATGCCAACCCAGTTTGCGGTCGAACTCCATGATGAACATGCGGTCGGTAAATTGTCTGCCGAATGCCAGTTTCGATTCATCATCGATCTTTGCTTTCGGGTAATTCACGGGAAGGATCTCGAGCTTCATTTCACGCCCTCCTGACAAGGATATTTTGCTGAATTGTTGTTCTTAGCACAAACAGGGTAGGCGCCGCAAGACACAGGGTCGCCGCAAGATTGCGGATACAAAGGAGGTTTTATGCAGATTGAACTGAAATATGCTGATGGGCGCCAGTGCGCAGAACTCCCCTTTGCGGCTCCAGTTCTGCGCCCTCAGGCAGCTCTGCCAGGCCCTGACGCCGAGGCGTTGCTCCGCGCTGCGCTGGCCGCACCGCTCGGGGCCTCCCCCTTGGCAGAGACCTTCGCCGCGGAGGATCGGGTGGTGATCGTGACCAGTGATATCACCCGCTATACCGGCAGCGAAATCTACCTGCCGCTGCTGGTCGAGCAACTCAACCGCTGCGGCATCGCCGATAGTCAAATCAGTGTGTTGATCGCATTGGGAATCCATCGGCCTCAGACCGCCGAGGAGCATCGGAAAATACTCGGACCACTCTTCGGGCGGATCGCAGTCTTCGACCATGACTGCGATGATGAAGAACAGTTAGTTGAGTTGGGGGAGACCGCAAGTGGTATCCCGGTAGCAGTCAATCGGCGCCTGCTCGAAGCCGACCGGGTTATCGTCACCGGGACGGTCGGTTTTCATTATTTTGCCGGTTATGGCGGTGGGCGCAAGGGCTTGGTCCCGGGCGTAGCGGCCCGCAAAACCTGTATGGCAAGTCACTTCTCGGTGTTTAATCCCGCTCCGCAGCGGGGCAAGCATCCGCAGGCGGTTGCGGGGGTGCTTGATACCAATCCGGTCCACCTTAATCTCCTCGAGGCCGCCCGCATGGTGCGCTGCGATCTGTTGCTGAATACGGTCCTCTCGCCCCAGAAGGAGATAGTCGGCGCCTATGCCGGGGAGCTCGAGCAGGCTCATCTGGCGGCCTGCGCCCAGGTCAATAGGCTCTATCGGGCGCCGACAGTGCCGGCGGACCTGGCGATTATCTCGAGTGGCGGTGAGCCGAAAGACATCAATCTTATCCAGGCGCAGAAGGCCCTCGATTATGGCTCGCGGGCGGTGGTTGAGGGGGGCACGATTATCCTGCTCGCCGCCTGCCGCGATGGCTTTGGCCACGCGCATTTCTACCCCTGGTTCGACTACCAGGATCTCGAGCTGTTTGAAGATGCGCTGCGTGAAAACTATCAGATCAACGGCCAGACGGCCCATTCCCTCTTAACCAAGACGCGGAGATTTCGTGTGGTGCTGGTCAGCGAATTCGATGCCGCGACCTGCGCGCGGATGGGGATGGAGAAGGCCGTTGATCTGCAGCAGGCGATCGATATGGCCCTGGCTGAATTGCCTGCGCAACCGAGAACCCTGGTTATCCCTGATGGCGGACTGGTGCTCCCGAGCATAGAATGGTAGAGTTTGCTGAGCTTAGGATTATGTAATTTGGAATTTGCTTGGCCCTCAACCTGTTGACTCGTTTCGCATCGGGAGATTCTATCAGTATGAAAAAAGAAGAGGTTTTGCAGCAGGTTATCGACTCGGGCTCGCTGCCCACTTTGTCAACGGTCGCATCCAAGTTGATCAGTCTGACGGCACGGGAAGATACGACGATTGACGATATCACCCGGCTGGTTGCACAGGATACTTCGCTGTCGGTCAAGGTCCTTAAGGTGGTGAATTCCGCTTTCTACAACTTTACCAGCGAGGTCGGCACTATTCAGCAGGCGGTGACGATTCTGGGGACCAACGCAGTGCGCTCGCTGGTTCTCTCCTTCTCATTCCTGAGTACCGAGAACGCCGCAGAGCCTGGTGGTTTTAGCTATGCCGAATTCTGGGAGAGATCTCTGGCTTCGGCGGTTTCGGCCAAACTGCTGATGAATATGGTTTGTGATGATGAAGCCGAGGAAGTTTTTACCGTCGGCCTGCTGGCGAACCTGGGCAAGCTGATTCTGGCGACCGCCTACTCTGAGGCGTACAGTAAAATTCTGAGCCGCGCGAGTGACGAAGAGCGGGGGCTAGCTGAGCTCGAAGAGGAGACGCTGGGTGCCAGCCATGCCTATATCGGCAGTCAGGCCGCAGGGCATTGGCATTTCCCTGAGAGCCTGGCCGTACCCATTGCCTATCACCATGATCCCGATAGCTATACGGGCGGAGATCCGCTGATAAAACGGACTGTCGACATTATTTATCTGGCTGGTCTGCTGACGAATATCCTCTATTCGGGCAAACCGATCGATTACCATCGCCCCTTTCGCGAGCAGGCCAAGCAGCGTTTTTCGCTGGACGACGCAGTGATCGATGATCTGTTGCAGCGGGTTAATGTCGAGGTTGCCCTGGCGGCCGATTTCTTTGGGATCAAGATAGGTGGAACCTCATCGATCCCTGAATTGCTCCAGGAAGCGAATATCGAACTCAGCCTGCTCAATATGACCTACGAGCAGATCAATCGCGAGCTGGTCAAGGCGAAAATTCAGCTTGAGAAAATGACGACCGAACTGGAGGAGAAGAATACCTATCTGGAGGGTATTGCGAACCTGGATGGCCTGACCGAGGTCTATAATCATCGCTATTTCCAGAATTTTCTGGAGAAAGAGCTTAAGCGCTCGATGCGCCATGATCTGGATCTGGGTCTGATCCTGTGTGACATAGATAACTTCAAAAAGTTTAACGACTTTCATGGTCATCAGGTTGGGGATTTTGTCCTGCGTGAAGTTTGTCGTACCTGCAGTGAGCTTATTCGTGAATATGATCTTCTGGCCCGCTATGGTGGTGAAGAATTTGTCTTCGTGCTGCCAGAAACCGGTCCTGCCGATACCCTGATTGTGGCCGAAAAGCTGCGTGAAGCGGTCGCTAGGGGCGAGTTCTACTTCGAAAAAATGAGTTACCGGGTGACCATGAGTGTTGGTGTCGCAAATCTGCCGCATAGTGGCAAGATCAAGCGGAGTGAACTGATCGAGGCGGCCGATAAGGCGCTCTTTCAAGCGAAGAGGAAGGGTAAGAATCGCGTCGAACAGTACCAGGAGAGGAGCGGTTGGTTTGGGAAACGCTAGAGGCGCGAGGCGTGCTGGACATTTAGCCTGCTCCTGTTTAATAATAAGTCAGTCGTTCATTTCGGGGTGC
The DNA here is from genome assembly GCA_012974425.1 of Geopsychrobacter sp. GTDB lineage: Bacteria > Desulfobacterota > Desulfuromonadia > Desulfuromonadales > Geopsychrobacteraceae > Geopsychrobacter. Next base: position 1,436 of record JAAXQE010000232.1, on the reverse strand, counting down.
AGGTGCCTTAACCGAGGTATCGCGCCCCTTTCATTTAGTTTTTGAGTACAGGATAATTTGATGATCGAGGCACGCATAATCCGGATTCTGAGTGATATTGTCGGCAAAGAGAACGTCACCACGGCAAAGGCAGATCTGCTCTGCTACAGCTACGATGCGACCCAGTTGAAGTTTCTGCCCGATGTGGTGGTCCATCCCCTGACCGCCGCTGAAATCTCGCTGATCATGAAGATGGCCAACGCCGAGAAAATCCCGGTTTTCCCACGTGGCGCGGGGAGCGGCTTTACCGGAGGCAGTCTGCCGGTCAGCGGGGGGATCGTGCTGGCCACCGAACGGATGAATCGAATTGTCGAGATCGACAGCGAGAACCTGGTGGCGACCGTCGAGCCGGGGGTGGTGACCGAACAGTTTCAGCTGGCGGTCGAGAAGCTCGGACTCTTCTATCCGCCCGATCCCGCTTCGCTCAAGTTTTCTACCCTGGGCGGCAATGTTGCCGAATGTGCCGGTGGCCCGCGCTGTGTGAAGTATGGCGTGACCAAGGATTATATCCTCGGCCTCGAGATCGTCACTCCTTTAGGGGATATCATTACCACCGGTGGACCGACCATGAAGGGTGTGGTCGGTTACGATCTGACCAAGCTGATCTGCGGCAGCGAGGGGACCCTCGCAGTTATTACGCGAATCGTTATCAAGCTGTTGCCACTCCCCGAAGCCAAGCAGACCATGCTGGTGATGTTCGACTCGATCGATGGCGCGGCCCAGGCGGTATCAAGCATCATCGGCAATAAGATCATCCCGACCACCCTCGAATTCATGGATGGGCGCACCATCGATTGTGTGCGTCAGGCGACCGATCTGCAGGTGCCTGAGGCGGCCCGTGCGGTGCTGATCATCGAGGTCGATGGGGATCGTGAATTCCTTGCGAAACAGGTCGCGAAAATCTCCGCGATTATCCAGCCGCTCGGCGTGGTTGAGACCCGCACCGCCAAGACTCCCGCTGAGAGTGAAGCGCTCTGGCAGATTCGGCGTTCGGTTTCGGCATCGCTGCGCAAGGTCAACCCGGATAAATTCAACGAGGATATCTGTGTGCCCCGTTCGAAGGTGCCGGAGATGATCCGCAAGGTCGATGCGATCAGTGAGAAGTACGGCATCCCGATTGTTAACTTCGGTCATGCCGGTGACGGCAATATCCATGTCAACGTGATGATCGACAAGAAGGTGCCGGGCGAAACCGAAAAAGCCGAAAAAGCGATCGAGGAGGTCTTTAAGGGCGCCCTGGCATTAGGCGGCACCATGAGTGGTGAGCATGGCGTCGGGATCGCCAAGGCTCCCTATATTCCACTCGAGATCACCGAAAAGGCCGCAGATTACATGAAGGCGATCAAGCAGGCCCTCGATCCGAATAATATTTTAAACCCCGGGAAAATATTCCTGGA
>JAAXQE010000231.1 GCA_012974425.1 Geopsychrobacter sp. | reverse complement strand
TCAAGCAGGCCCTCGATCCGAATAATATTTTAAACCCCGGGAAAATATTCCTGGACGAGTAATGAAAATCTGAAACGTTGTGAACGCGTAAAAGAGATAATACTGCTCCCAGTGAACACTGGTCTTCTGCTCAACCCTTCTCCATGAGGGAGAAGGTGGCTGAAGGCCGGATGAGGGGGAGGCCTCGTGGAGTTGCGCGCTAAAAAGGGACAGTTCTGGTGCGATAGGCCCCCTCACCCTGGCCCTCTCCCTCAGGGAGAGGGGAATGATGCAAATATGGTGATTACATAAATTATGAGCAAACTAAAAGATTTAGAAGACTATCGCGAAGAGATCGAGCAGTGCGTCAAGTGTGGTGCCTGCCGGGCACATTGCCCGGTGTTTGGTTCCGAGCGACGCGAAGGGCGGGTTGCGCGCGGCAAGGTGGCGCTGGCGCAGGCGGTACTCGAGGGTGAGATCGGGTTTGAGGCCAAGGTGCTGGAAGACTTAAGCCAGTGCCTGCTGTGTGGCAGTTGCTGTGCCGGCTGCCCGAACAAGGTGCCGACCGATGAGATTGTCGCGGCCGCGCGCCGTCGGATTGCCGAGGAGCAGGGGTTGTCGACCTTCGGCAAGGGCGTTGCTGCGGTGCTGGGTCGGCCGAAATTGATGAATACCCTGGCCAAGACTGGCGGTAAGTTAGCGAGTCTCCTCTTTAAGCAGCTGCCCGACAACAGTGGCCTGCGCCTGCGTTTTCCGGTCCCTTACCTCGAAGCAGGGCGTACCCTGCCTCCTATTACGGATAAACCGTTTCGCGAAAGCTGTCCGGATAGGATCGCGGGGGAACCGGGTAAGCCGACGGTCGCCTTCTTCACCGGTTGCGGCATCAACTACATGTATCCGGCCGTGGGCGAGGCCTTCTTGAAGGCGCTGAAGTTCCTGGGGGTGACCGTGATCATCCCCAAGGATCAGGCCTGCTGTGGTCTGCCTGCGGTATCGGCCGGTGCCGGTCGCACGGTCGAAGCCCTGGCCGAGCAGAACTATGCCGCACTGACCCGTGAGCCGGTCGATTATATCCTCACCGCCTGTGCTTCGTGCCATGCCGGTCTGGTCAACGTCTATGGCGACATGCAGGGTGAGTGCTCAGAACTGAGCAAGAAGACGCGTGATATCTTCGTCTTCCTGCTGGAACAGGGGCTGGCGGAGAAGCTGGCAGAGCTGCCGCGTGCCGCGAAGCGGACCAGCGTGACCTATCACGATCCCTGTCATCTGCGCACTCAGGGGATCACCCAGGAGCCGCGTGCGGTACTCAAGGCGCTCCCTCAGGTCGAGTATGTCGAAATGGAGAATGCCGGAACCTGCTGTGGCCTGGGTGGGACCTACTCGGTTTACCATTATGCAAACAGCAAGAAGATCGGTGCGCAAAAGGCCGCAAATATCGACAACTCCGGCGCGCAGATGGTCGCGACGGACTGCCCCGGTTGTATCATGCAGTTGCAGGACTCGATCAACCACGCCGGCGGTAAGCAACGCGTGGTGCATATTCTGGAACTGTTGAACGAAGCGTTGCCTGATTAGATTTTGGCTGCCATGAGGGCTCACCCTCGACGTCACTCTAAAAAGAAGCAAACAGTAAACTCTATGAATCGCACCAATAACCCTCTTCGGGCCCGTCTCCACGAGATCATTTTCGAGGCGGATACTCCAGCGGGCAAGACTTTCGATCTGCTCTTGCAGCTTAGCATTCTGACGAGTGTCCTGGTTGTCATGCTCGACAGCGTTGCTTCTTTGCGGCAGCAATATGGTGAGTATTTTACGCTTGCTGAATGGGTCTTCACCCTCCTGTTTACCCTGGAATATACCCTCAGGCTCTACTGTATCGGCCAGCCGCTTAAATATGCGCGCAGCTTCTTCGGCATCGTTGATCTGCTCTCGGTGTTGCCGACCTATGCGGCGCTGTTTTTGCCGGGCGGGCAATATCTGCTCTCCATCCGTATCCTGCGTCTGTTACGCATCTTCCGCATTCTTAAGATGGTTAAGTTCGTCGGCGAGGCAGACGTGCTGTTGCGCTCTTTACGCTCGAGCGGGCGTAAGATCATCGTTTTTCTGCTGGCGATTTTGACGCTGGTGGTGATCTTCGGTTCGGTGATGTATCTGGTCGAGGGGGAGGAGAACGGCTTTACCAGCATCCCGCGTTCGATCTACTGGGCGGTGGTCACCATGACCACGGTTGGCTACGGGGATATCTCACCCAGGACTGACCTGGGTCAGGCGATCGCCGCGTTTATCATGGTTCTGGGCTATGGGATTATTGCGATCCCGACCGGAATAGTGACCGCTGAGCTGGCGTTCAAGAAGCAGGTAACGACCCAGTCATGCCCGGAGTGTAGTGCCTTTGGACATGATCCTGATGCGGAGTTTTGCAAGTATTGTGGGGAGGAACTCTAGGAGGCTGTCGGACTTTCCATGAACCGGGTTCAGCTATCACTCAAGGCATCCAGTTCTTCCCAGCGCGAAAAGGCCGTTGTCAACTCTTCCTCGA
>JAAXQE010000239.1 GCA_012974425.1 Geopsychrobacter sp. | reverse complement strand
GGACCACGCCGACCCGTACCGCGCCGCCACTACCATGACTCCGCAGTTCGAGACCGAGGGAATCCTCGGCGGGCAGATCGAGTTTGATATGCGGCACCACGCCGAGCACCGGCAGCCCGGTACGCTCCTCGATGGCGGCAATGCCGGTTTCGAGCAGGCTGGCGTCACCGCGAAAGCGATTGATGATGATGCCGCGCAGCTGGGCGCGCTCGGCCGGAGTCAGAAGTTCGACCGTACCGAGGATGCTGGCAAAGACGCCGCCGCGTTCGATATCGGCGACCAGAATCCCGGCGGCGTCAGCCAGCGCGGCGGCCTTGAGATTGGTGATATCCTGCTCGCGCAGATTGATCTCGGCGATACTCCCCGCCCCCTCCAACACCACCAGTTCCACCTGGGAGGCAAGGCGGCGAAAGGACTCTTCAACCTTGGCCATAGCCTGATCCTTGTACTGGTGATACTCGCGCACCCCCATGTTGCCGACCGGGCGACCCTGCACGATGACCTGTGAGCCGGTCTCGCTGTTCGGCTTCAACAGAATCGGATTCATATCGACATGGGGCTCCAGACCACAGGCCGCGGCCTGCAACGCCTGGGCACGCCCGATCTCCCCCCCACCCGGCGTCACCGCCGAGTTGTTCGACATATTCTGCGCCTTGAAGGGCGCAACCAGATAGCCCCGCCGCTGCAGAATCCGGCACAGACCGGCACTGATCACGCTCTTGCCGACATCGGAGCCGGTACCGCCGATGAACAGGGCTGTGACCAACCCTTCTCCCCTGGGGAGAAGGTGGCCGGAGGCCGGATGAGGGGGTGTTTTTGCACATATTCCCCCCTCACCCAAGCCCTCTCCCTCAGGGAGAGGGGTCTCTTTCACCTCACGCTTCTGCGCGTAGCCGCGTGGCGTCACCATCCGCCCCTGGTCATCGACCCGGGTACTGCTGTTGCCGATGAGCACCACCGAGAACATGTCGATCTCGGCAGAGAGCATCTTCTCCAAACTGGTGATGCAGACCTCCTCCCCCTCACGACAGGCGTTGCGCACGATACCGACCGGCGTTTCCGGGGAGCGATGACGCAGCAGGATAGCGCGCGCCTCACCGATCTGGGTGGTCCGGCCGCGACTCTTGGGGTTGTAGAGCGCGATGACAAAATCGGCCCGGCCGGCGGCATCGAGCCGTCGCTTGATCAGGCCCCAATCGGTCAACAGATCGGAGAGCGAGATCACCGCAAAATCGTGCATCAGAGGCGCGCCGAGACGGGCGGCCGCACCCTGCACCGCCGAGACACCCGGTACAATCTCGACCTCAACCTCGGCCGGTCCCTCAAGCTGTTGCAGCTCAAGTACCAGCCCGGCCATGCCGTAGATCCCGGCATCACCGCTGCAGACCAGGGCCACCACCGCCCCCTCGCTTGCGCGGCGCAAGGCCTCACGGCACCGCTCGGTCTCCTGACGCATGCCGGTCGAGAAGGTCTCTTTTCCAGGGGTCAGCTCGGCAATCAGATCGAGATAGACCTGATAGCCGCTAACGATAGTAGAGGATTCTATGGCGGCCAGAGCCGCCGGGGTCATATGTCGGGCGTCACCCGGGCCGAGGCCGATGACGAAGAGTTTTTTCTGCATGTGATACCAGTCCATTAAAACCGAACGATATAAGGTCAGCTCGGCTTTTTAAGTATTATTACGCTTGATCAGATTAACGATCACCTTGACGATTGTGTCTTTCTCTTCCGGCTTACTTTCGGCAATCAACAGAGTCAGAGCGACCAGGGCATTATCAGCCAGGCGCTTACTCCCGTCGCCATGATAACCCGCAACACCTGCTGCCCCTCATTACTCACCATCTGTTGTTGTTCCAGAGTCCGTGCCAGCAGGCCGACCACCCGTTGCATCTCGCCGAGTTTTTCTGACTGCTCCTGCAGGCGTTGCCGGTTAAGGGTATAACCTTCGACAAGGTGTGCACGTAAAACTCCAGTTCACCCTCGGCAAAAATATTTTTGAGATGCTCGCTGAGGGTGCGCACATCCTTATCAAACAGAGCAGCCATCTGCCGCTGGTTCAACCAGACGGTCTCCTGCTGCAGGTGCACCTCAAGGGCCGCGTGGCCATCCTCGGTCTGATAGAGAACGACAGCATCCTCTGCTTTAGTAATTTCCGGTCCAGCAGATACTCCCAATCGTGAAAGCCGTAGGGGGACGAATGTCCGAAATTTCCCCCGATCAGCGGCAACTGGCCCGCCCGTGCGTCGCCGATATAGGGCGCCATATCGAGCAGGTTTTCACCGAACCACCAGCCGCAGACCGCCGCGCCGAAAGGGTCACGGGTTTTCAACAACAGGGTCAGCAGGCAGATCAGCGGCATCAGCAACTGTCCCATACTACCACCCAATGAGGTCATGAACTGCCCGAAGGGGCGGAAGAATACATGCCCCGCCTCACGGAATGGCAGGTTGACCAGATGCAACAAACTATCACCGGCTGCGTTGCTGGCGATACTGGAGAAGATCAGCGTACCGCCCCAGACGATCATCCCCTGCTCTGCGAGATGTGCTCTTCCGTCAAGGGGACAGGCACCTGCGGAGCCAGTCCCCGAATTTTGGCGAAGATGACTCCACATCGGGAACAATCTTCGAGCTCTTCCAAGTTTTGATGTCCGCATTTTGGGCAGATCATTCTTCCCCCGATGAGCCAACCGCCTAGCAACCGTCAAACAATATCCCAGGCAGGAAAGGTAAATCAGCTGAGGGTGAAAAGCCAGTAGAAACAGCCCTGAAAGGAAGAGGACAAATCGAACTCAAATGAGCCTGGGCCTGATGAGAAGTGCTTCGTTGTAACAGCAGCGTTCATCCATTATCCACTTCGTCACACGTTCCGGTAATCCAATTTCTGTATGTGTGCTATCGGCCCGTTTTGGAAAATCTGGTGGGTTTTTGACTGCTCGGCAGCCGGCACACTGGTGGCCTCGCTGAGGCGGCGGGCCATTCAGGTCTTTTTGGTGTTGATGTCTGTTACGCCTGGCATGCTACCCCCTGTTGCCGTGTTATTTTTTGGCATGTGTCAAGGGCTGCCCCCCTTGCTACTACCTGACCCGCCCTCAGCAATCCAGACTCTTCCGGTTTATTCTGCTAGCCCTATAGGTGATTATGCTTCAGTCGTCTCCACCCCCTCTGGATAGAGTTGCGGGAAATAGTATCCAGCGACTTTAGTTGGGAATGCCAAGCGAACAGGAGCTCTTTCCGAATCCGAAGTCAGGAGCTTCTTTTCAAGCAAATTCTTGAGAATACGACGTGCAGTTCTGTCGGGTTTGCCAGTAATGCGCGCAACTTCACCCCTTGGGACTTCTCCGCGAAGAAAAGCTTCTCGGAGTAAATAGTTAGCTTCGAGCGGCAATTCACCAAAGCTTACCTGACGTCCGACATACCCTTCCAATCGACGCAGAATCCCATCCAACTCTAAGCGTTCAGACATGAAAGAAATTTGGTCTAATGCCGTTTGTAGAAAGAATATGCAGAAATCAAGTAGGCCCTTGTTGGACAGATTTCCTCTCCCGTCCAAGTCGCCATGTCGGTGTTCGTCAGCACTAGCCAAAGCTCCCATATAGGCAGTTCGGTTTCGTGCAAGCCCTCTTGAAGCTGTCCACAACCCATGCCCATCGATACGGGCCTTGACCAGATAAGCATGCGTAAAGAGACGTGTCACTCTGCCATTGCCGCCTAGAAAAGGGTGAATCCAAGCCAGGCGATGATGTGCTGCTGCTGCTGCGACTACTTTTCGTATCTCTCCCAGGTTAACATTTCCGTAGCATTCCTCGAAGCGCGTCAAAAAAGAATCAAGGGCTTCAAAGGCAGGAGGGAAATGTCGACCGACTTCGACCTCATCTTCGCGCAATCTTCCTGGGATAACGATGTTGATATCTCCACCAGGGGTCTTGATCTCCCTAAACTCACACGGAATCCGCTCATAAAATTCTCGGTGAATCCAGCATAAAAACGCTTGGGAGCATATATTTTCCTCCGGGTTTTCAACGAGTCTTTGTTCGATTAGTCGTTGAACGTCTATATGGGCAACGCTCTCCTCTTGTAGTGCACGCGTTGCAGGCTCAAGTGAATAGTCGCGAGCCATGGCCCGTTCGATGTCAGCGGGGTGAGTATTGTGTCCTTCAATCAGGTTGGAGTAGTAGCTGTTCATAGTACGTACAAGCTCTACAACTCCCCTACGAGTCACCGGATGCAGTCTTTCGCCTAATGCTGCTGACTGGCGTATGACCTCAACCGCAAGCGAATTTAGCTCTTCACCTTTGGCGGTGGGGAACATTGGTTCCATCTGTTGAATTTTGTTGTAGAAAGCATCTGAAGCCACAACGAGTCCCTTCTTTTTTGCCATCATCAATGCGAACGGAGTATAGCATGCAGAAAATGATTAGGCCACTAACTTGGCCACTAGATAGTAGGTTGGCCTGGAGGCTCAACGTTGTGCTAAATAGCTAAGTTAGCTAGCCAGGGACGCTAGACAGGGAAGTTAGTTTGGCCACTAGCATGGCCACTAGATAGTTAGTTGGCGAGGCGGCTCAACGTGGAGCTAAATATCTAAGTTCGGTGGGCAGCGATAGGCAGGAGACAGCTAAGTTTGCTCGTTAGGGATGTAGCGAAACCGGCACCTTGGACACAAGTTTAGATTATGCCGCCTGCTGATTTTCCGGCCAATCTTGTCGGATCTCGCTGGGCGACCTGAAGGCGTTCTTCTCGACACGCCATTCGCTGCGGTAAAGATCCACGAAGTTTTTC
>JAAXQE010000225.1 GCA_012974425.1 Geopsychrobacter sp. | reverse complement strand
CGGGCGGCAAAACCCTTTTGCAGCAGCGCATAATTATCACTCGTGCGCAGTTCCAACTGAAGCTGGCGCAACGCCAGTGACAATGCAGGATTCTCGCGACCATAGAACCTTTGCAGTTGATTATGAATCCGCGAATAGTTACTCACCAGCGGCAGACGCCGCTCCTTGCGACTTGCCGCCAGAAACTTTTCACCCATCTTCGAGCAGCCGAGCAGATGCAGGTAGAAAGGACCCTGCTGCAGAAATGACAGGGCAAAGTCCTGCTCGACTTCGTTGAGGAGTTGGCAGAGTATCCGCTGCACACGGGTTCTCGTCAGCTGCCGTACCTTGATTCCGTCGATCAATTCCTCGAGGGTCGTCGCGCTCAAGGCCGCCTCGAACAGGCGATTCTCCAGACCATATTCAACCTGATAAATCCCCGTCAGGCTCTCCGCACCGCGGAGAATCCTCGCCAGCAGGAGCCGCAAAAAATGTTCGGGCTCGACACCACGCCCGGTAGCCAGAGCCTCAAGCAATGTCGGCGCCAGCTTATCCGGCAAAAACGGCGCAACCTCCTCGGCGTCTTGTAACATGCGGCGGATTCCGGTGGCACTGGCGATCGAGCCCTCCCCCTGCAGATCATTAAAACCAGCCCCCAGGCGCGGAAGCGTCAGGGCGGTCATTGACGAACCGGTCTGGCGCAGCGCCTTCAGGTATTCGATGCCGAGCACATTATTCGGCGATTCCAGGGCTGCACAAGCGGCGGAATCTGAGAGCATCGCGCGCAGGATTTCGGCGCGGGCCGCCGGATAGGGCTTCCCCTGGCGCAGCAGTTTCTGCGACTGACGTTCAACCTCGGCCCCCTCTTCAAGCAACAGGTCGGCACAGCTCTGCAAGGGAGCGAGAGTTCCGGCCTCACTGCCGAAGCAGATTTGCTCAATCCCACCGATAGCGTCGAGCGAGAGGACCGCACCCCGGGCGAAATGGGGCGCGCTATTACAGGCGAACATGAAGGGGAGTTCAACCACCAGATCGACCCCGGCAGCCAGCGCCATCTCGGTGCGCAGCCACTTATCACAGAGGGCCGGTTCGCCGCGCTGCAAAAAGTTTCCGCTCATCACGGCAACCGCCACCTCGGCATCGGCGCCGAGCTTACTCTGCTCGAGATGATGCAGGTGCCCGTTATGGAAGGGGTTGTATTCGGTTATAAGTCCGACAGCGCGCATTTTTTTTACCACAGAGCCACTGAGATACAGAGAAAATCATGGTCAAAGGACCATGCGACAAATGCCATCTGTCACCTTCGTTTCGTTAAAGTTGATAATCAGACCTACCGGAGCCTTGAGAAGCTTCATATAGGTCAACAATTGTGCCTTATGAACCGGCAGAACTTTTTCGACTGCTTTCAGTTCAAGAACAACTTTTTGATCAACAAAAAGGTCGACCCGAAAACCACAGCTTAACTTTATGCCTTTATATTCAAGAGGAAGTGAATATTGCCTTTCAAAAAAGACCTTTTTCAGACCAAGTTCATAACTGAGGCATTCTTCATAAGCTGACTCAAGCAGGCCAGGACCTAAATGACGATGAACCTCAATCGCCGCCGAAATAATTTCGCTGGTCAGGTCAGCGTAACAATATTCGATTTTATCCATATTCCCCCTGTTTTCCTCAGGGTCTCCGTGGCTCTGTGGTTATGCCAGAACAACCGGAACCCGCAGGCCGACCCGGCTCTCCTGAGGGGAGACGAGGGTCTTGTAGGCAAGGGGGAGAACCCCGGCAGCAACCACCTCACGCAGCAGTCTCCCATATTCAGGGTCGATCTCATCGGCGGGGGAGAAACTTGTCGCCTCGGCGCGCTGCACCAGAAAGAAAATCACCCCGCGATAGCCATGAGTGACGGCATCCTGCAACTCGAGCAGGTGCTTCTGGCCACGGGTGGTGACTGCATCAGGAAAGCGGGCGACGCTATTTTCGCACAGGGTGACGTTCTTGACCTCGAGCAGGACTTTCTCTTCGGCTTTTTCGAGGTAGAAATCGATCCGGCTGGCCCCATAACGAAATTCGCGCTGCAGTCGGTAGCCGGCAAATTCAGCGATTTTGTCCGCCTGCAGCGCCTCCTCAACAATCCGATTGGTGCGCTGGGTATGGGTATCAACCCAGCGGCCATTGACCCGAATCAACTCCAGGGTGTATTTCAGCTTGCGCCTGGGGTCAGCGTTGGCCGAGATCAAAACCGGATAACCGGGGACGGCACACTGCGACATACTTCCGGTGTTCGGAGTGTGCGCGGTAACAACAGTCCCGTCGGTAAGTTCGACATCGGCGAAGAAGCGCTTGTAACGCTTCAGCAAACGACCTTCGATTAACGGGGCAGGTAGACGCATATAAAAAAACTCCGGCGGGCAAGGGTTACATCCTAGCCCGCCGGAGCTGGCAAAACAAGTCGTTAGAAGCCTTCCAACGGCACTTTACTGCTCCAGCCTACTAAAGGATACTTTTGCCCAAGAGTGAAGCTGCCAGCTCAACAGCTACTTCAGCGGTGCGGTTGCGTTGATCGAGGATCGGGTTGATCTCGACAATATCCAACGAGCAGAGGCGCCGGCTGTCGGCGATGATTTCCATCAACAACTGGGCTTCACGATAACTGAGACCACCCGGCACGGGGGTGCCGACTCCAGGAGCTTCATGGGGATCAAGCGCATCGACATCGAGGCTGATATGGATCTTCTCACAGTGTTCAAGCTGCTTCAAAGCCGCACGCGCCACCTGCCCCATCCCCTGCTCATCGATATCGCGCATGGTAAAGAGCAGCATCCCGCTCTTCTTGAGCCGCTCCCTCTCCTCGCCATCAAGGTCACGCAGGCCGATCACGACCACGTTTTCGGCAGATAACTTGGCACCACTGCGCCCGACGCTGATCAACTCGGGTGCCCCTTCGCCAAGCAGGGTTGCCAAGGGCATGCCGTGGACATTGCCGGAGCTTGAACTTTCGAGAGTGTTGTAATCACCATGCGCATCGACCCAGATCAAACCGCAAGGCCCAGAGGCGGTAACCCCACCGACCGTGCCGATGGCGATCGAATGATCACCGCCCAGAAAGATCGGGATAACCCCTTCGGTCACGGCCTGGCTGGCGGCAAGATAAGCGGCGTTGCAGACCTGAGCGATTGCCGGGATAAACCCGCGATCACTGCGGTCAATCGCATCACGCACCGGCACCATGATATTCCCGGCATCCTGCACCCGATAGCCGATCCGCTTGAGTCGCGCGGCCAGTCCGGCATAACGTACGGCCCCTGGTCCCATATCGACACCACGCTGGCTCTGGCCAAGATCGATCGGGATTCCAATAATGCGGACTATTTTCTGCTGCATATTCCCGCCATCTGGTTAACGCCTCACTCCTTCAAATTATTCCACAGATTCATCATGAAATCCTGGGCATTGGTCAAAATTGCCACGGCCTGCGCCGAGCCACGGTTGGCCAGTTTATCCGCCGAAAATTCCGACATATCCACGATATAGAAATAAACCGGGCGCACCTCACCATCCTCCATACGCTTGTAACCCGGTACCATGTTGCCGAAGGCGATGGAATGCAGCTGGGTCGCCAACGCAATCACCGTGGTCGCCTTGCGCGCATGAACACGCATCGCATCCTGGGCGGCATAGGCATCAGCGATGACCTCGGGCAAGGGTCCGTCATCACGGATCGAACCGGCCAGGACGTAGGGCACCTGCATCTTTTCACAGGCGTAGATGATGCCATCCTTGAGCTGCAAATCCTCGATCGCCTGGGGAATCGAACCGGCGCGACGCACCTTGTTGATCAGGTCGAGATGGTTGTAGTGTCCCATCGGACGCAGGTGCTGGGTGTAGATGTCCTGCCCCAGGCCGGTGCGGAACAGCGCAGCTTCAAGGTCGTGGGTCGCCAGGGCATTTCCAGCCAGCAGCCCATGACAATAGCCGTTCTCTATCAGCCCCTGCATGGCATCGCGGCTGTCCTTGTCGAAGGCGACCGCCGGGCCAAGCACCCAGACGATATGCCCATGCTCCCGGTCGTGGCGCAGAACCTCATAGAGATCGTCATAACTGCGCGAAAAGGGGGTTTCACGGGTCCCGCGGGTGCGGAAGGTAAATTTGTCGGCCGCCTCGTCACTCGCCTGATGAAAACCATCGATATGCACGAAGATCCCCTCTTCGCCATTTTCGGTGCGCCCAACCACGACCCGATCGCCTTCTTTAACCCGGCGCGCCTCAACCACATCGAGCTCCTCACCGCGCAGCACCAGCACCGAATCCATCCGACTTTCGGGAGCCAACAGCCAGCGGCCAGCGCCAAGATGCACATATTCCGGATGATTCGAGGTGCCGTGAAAATTCTCCGGCACAACGCCGTCGGCGCTGGCGGCTTCGGTCTTGACCTGCGGGGCTCCAGCCAGTTCGGCGGCGGAAAAATCGGGGGGAGTGAATTCGGGATAGGGACAGGACATCGACAAAACCTCCACAAGGATAATCACTGACAATAGACACCTGATTGATTTTATCAGACCTACATGCATCCAGCGCGGAATATTTCATTCGGCTGCGGCTAAAGGCCCGGACCAGGCGGGGAAAAATTTCCATTCCCGAAAAAAGAGCATCCGCCAATTTCCGGTTGTAAAATCCGCAAGTATTCGCTATGACGGGCTGTGAAATTATCCGCAAAACGATCTGCCCCCATCTACAAGGAGTCTCCATATGACCGACAACCTGATCCAGCGTACCATGAGCGCCTACAACTATCCGCTTCTGATCAAAAACCTGCTCAATGCCCCGG
>JAAXQE010000088.1 GCA_012974425.1 Geopsychrobacter sp. | reverse complement strand
TTTGTATCGCGTAAGCGCCTGAAGCCAAACGCCAAGTGCCGTTACTTTTTCTTGAGATGGACCGCCTTGATGTACTTGGCGTCGACCGCGCTGCTGAGGGCCTGCAGGGTGGCCGCGTCGACCGGGGAGTCGATGGAGAAGACTACCATCGCCTCACCGGCTTTTTCTCTTCGCCCGAGACTCATGTTGCCGATGTTAACCCCGGCGTCACCCAGCAGGGTGCCGATTTTACCCAGGGCTCCGGGAAGGTCGGCATAGCTCATGACCAGCATGTACTCTTCGGGGCGGAAGTCGATGTCGAAGTTGCGCATCTTGACGATCTTGGGCGTCCCCTCAAACAGGGTACCGGAGATGGTGCGCGATCCTTCCTGGCTCTCGATCGACAGGGTGACCAGGTTCGAGAATGACTCGGTCTCGGTCGAGCGGACCTCTTCAATGGCGATCCCCATGTTGCGCGCCACCAGGTTGGCGTTAACCAGGTTGACATCCTGCTCGGTGCAGTGATTAAGCAGGGCCGCCAGCCCACTGACGGTCAGGGGCGCGCAATCGAAGCGGGCCAGCTTGCCGTGGTAGGTGAAGATGATTTTGTTCGGGTTGGGTGGCGCCAACTGCGAGATGAAGTCGCCGATCGTGCTGATCAGGCCGATGTAGGGCTTCATCTGATCCATCAGGTCGGGGTCGAAGCGCGGGATATTGACCGCATTCTCGAGCGGTTTGCCATCGATGTAGCTGACGATCTCCTTGCTGACGTCGACTGCCACGTTCTTCTGCGCCTCGAAGGTGTTGGCCCCCAGGTGCGGGGTGACGATCATCTGCGGATGACCGATCAGCTGCTTCAGGGTCTCGGTGTCTGGCGGCTCTTTGCTCCAGACATCGAAGCCGGCGGCGGCAACCTTGCCGCTGTTGAGCGCCTCGAGGGTCGCCTCTTCCGCGTAGATGCCGCCACGCGCGCAGTTGATGATGATGACCCCGTCCTTCATGCGCGAGAAATGGTCGGCGCTCAGCATGCCGCGTGTCTCGTCATTCAGTGGGGTATGGACCGTGATGATATCCGAGAGGCGGATGATATCATCCAGCGAGACCAGTTTGACGCCGAAGTCCTCGGCGCGCTTCTCTGAGATATAAGGGTCACAGGCGATGACTTCCGACTCAAAGGCCTTGCAGCGCAGCGCGACTCGGCCGCCGACCTTGCCGAGACCGATAACCCCGATGGTCTTCCCTTTCAATTCGCAGCCCGTGAAAGGCGCGCGGTTCCAGGCACCGCTCTTGAGGTCGGCGTTGGCCACAGTGATTTTTCGGCAGAGGCTCAAGAGTAGCGCCATGCTGTGCTCTGCCGCTGAATTCACGTTGCCGAAGGGCGCATTGACCACAATAATGCCACGCTTGCTGGCGGCTCGCACATCGACGTTGTCGATGCCGACTCCGGCGCGGGCGATCATCTTTAGGCTGGTGGCATGCTCCAGCAGCGCTTCGTCAACCGTGGTGCCGCTGCGGGTAATAATCGCTTCGTAGGCACCGATGGTTTTATGCAGCTCTGCAAGCGGGAGCCCGAGCTTCACGTCAAGCTCAACGCGAGGATCATTGGTTAGCAGTGCCAGACCGCTTTCCGAAATTTCGTCTGTAACCAGTACCTTCATCCTTGTACCTTCCTTTATGTGTCGACCGCTGGGGCGGAATCTAGAAATAAAAAGAGAGCAATTTTATGCTCAACGCTATCGCCTGTCTCTTCTCCGAACAGGTGCGGGCTTGTCCTGCCCGCCCCCGATAATTCTTGATCTCTTGCCGGGCCAATAGGTTAGCCGTAGTTCTTGGCAAACTCTTCCATGAATCCGGCCAGGGCCTCAACCCCGCTGACTGGCATCGGGTTGTAGATCGAGGCGCGGATGCCTCCGACGCTGCGATGTCCCGCCAGGGCATAGAGCCCTGCCGCCTCGGCTGCGCTCACAAAGCGTTTTTCCAACTCTTCGCTCGGCAGCCTGAAGGTGACATTCATCGTCGCGCGATGCTCCGGCTGTGCTACGCCGCGGTAGAATCCGGAGCTGTCGATCAGATTGTAGAGGCGCGCTGCTTTCTCATCGTTACGCTTTTCGATGGCAGCGATCCCGCCCTGTTTTTTTAGCCACTCCAGTGCCAGTCGGATAGCATAGATGGCAAAGGTATTGGTGGTATTGGTCAGAGAATTATCTTTAGCGCACCGCTTGTAGTTGAGGAGCGGCGGCACCTGATCCCCGGCGTGTTCGAGCAGATCCTCACGCACGATCACCATCGCCATCCCGGCCGGACCGAGATTCTTCTGCAGGCCGGCAAAGACAACCCCGAACTTCGAGAAATCGATCTGGCGCGACAGCAGTTCGCTGGTCATGTCCGCGACCAGTGGCACATCCCCGGCATCCGGGAACTGGTTCCAGCGCGTGCCGTAGAGGGTGTTGTTGCTGGTGATATGCAGATAGGCGGCATCCTGCTCGATCAGCTCGCCAGGGAGCTGCGGGATGTGGTCGTAGCCGCTCTCGGCACTGCTGGAAATGGTCTTGACCGCCGCAAAGAGGGAGGCATCCTGGGCCGCTATTTTGGCAAAGCTGCCGGTCTCGCAGTAGAGCGCCTTGCGCGACGCGACCCGTCCCGCCAGGTTGAGCGGTAGCGCAGAGAACTGCATGCGCGCCCCGCCATGCATGAAGAGAATGCGATAGTTGTCGGGCAACCCGGTCAGTTCCCGAAACAGCCGCTGGGCACTGGTGAGAATTTCATCGAACTCTGCACAGCGATGGCTGATCTCGATGACCGAAACACCCATCCCGCGATAGTCGAGCAGTTCCTGCTGGATCTGCTGCATCACCTCGGCCGGCAGCATCGCCGGGCCAGCCCCAAAGTTGTAGACCTGTTGTGACATCTTAAGATTTCCTTTTGTCAAAGTCGCCAGTTGTCAGCTGGACTCTTCATTGATCGAATGCTCGCCAGGTTTACTTGATCACCCTCAGCCGGGCACGCCCCTTGGGTGGGGTTTCGTCCGGCAGGTTGTCGGTCTCTTGCGCGCGGTCGACATCCCCTGCCAGATCGGGACGGTCCAGTTGCGGCAGGGCGTCGTGGTGCAACATGTCTTCAACCGCAGCGGCAATCGTGAGGCACTGCTTCATGCAGACCTTGTAGGCCGGGCAGGTCGTGCAATCGGCCTCACCCGCCGCCATTTTCAGGCTGTGGATCACCAGTTCGACACTTTCCAGTTGGTTCAGGGGGATCAGGAACATTGCTCTTCTTTCTCTTATAGTTTAGTTTCCGCTCGCCATACTGCGGTCGGCCGCCTCGACGAAGCGCTTGAGCTTGCTCATCATGGCGCCGAAGTCTTCCGGGCGGAGTGATTGTGGCCCGTCGCTCGAGGCTTCTTCGGGGCAGGGGTGAACCTCGACGATAATCCCATCGGCACCGGCGGCAGCGGCGGCATAGCACATCGGTGCAACCAGATGCGCGTGGCCGGTAGCATGCGAGGGATCTATCAGCACCGGCAGGTGGGTCAGATTCTTCAGGACCGGCACGGCCGAGATGTCGAGGGTATTGCGGGTCGCCGTTTCGAAGGTGCGGATACCGCGTTCGCACAGGATGACCTTGCGGTTGCCTTCCGCAAGGATATATTCAGCACTCATCAGAAATTCCTGTACCGTCGTCGCCATGCCGCGTTTCAGCAGGATCGGCTTGTCGAGCTGGCCGAGCATCTTCAGCAGGGCAAAGTTCTGGGTGTTGCGCGCCCCGACCTGCATCACATCGGCATAGCGTGCCACCAGTTCAACATCGCGCGGATTAACCACCTCGGTCACGATCGGCAGGCCGGTCAGTTCACGCGCCTCGGCCAGGAGTTTCAGGCCGTCCTCTTCCATCCCCTGGAAGCTGTAGGGGCTGGTGCGTGGTTTGAACGCTCCACCGCGCAGCAGACGCGCGCCACTGGCCTTGACCAACTCGGCGGTTGAACAGATCTGCTCCCTGCTCTCCACCGAACAGGGCCCGGCGGCGACCATGAACTCATTGCCGCCGATCACCACACCCGGGGCGATCTCGATCTCGCTCGACAGGGTCTGGACCTCGCGACTCGCCAGTTTGTAGGGTTTCATGATCGGCACGACATTCTCGACCCCTGACAGCAGTTCGAGGCTCTGCAGCTTATCCTTGCCCACCTCATCCCCAACGGCACCGACGACGTTGCGTGTTTCACCATGGATGACATGGGGCTGGTAACCAAGTTCGATAATCCGTTTTTCGACTTCGGCGAGATCCTTGGCGGTGGCGTCTTTTTTCATGACAATGATCATTTCTTGAAGCTCCTTTTTTTAGGAGACTGTCGCTCGTGACAGGCTCCTTGGCTGTTGAAAAGCCGAAAGGCCGTCCGGTTCTTCCGGCGGCCTTAATCTTTTCAACAGACTAAAAAAGAAAAACCATGGAAGAACCTTTGTGCCGTTCTGCCATGGTTTGAATCGTAAAAGGCTGATGCCCGCTACAGATCCTTCTCCCCGGCAGACGGCCCGCTAAAGCCGAAAAACCAGTAAAAAGAAAATGAGCAATAAAAGACAGTAGCCATGGGTTGGATCCCTTTTGATGTTTGAGTAGATAGATACTATTCGCCCAAGCCTGTAAAAATCAAGGGAAAAGCAGCTCGATCTGTAGAACACCAGTAAATAACCACAAGTCAGAGGGACAGAATATACAATTAGTGCTTGACAGCCTCAGCCCATTTAGCTATAAACGGGTCTCGTTTTGCCCAGATAGCTCAGTCGGTAGAGCAGAGGATTGAAAATCCTCGTGTCGGCGGTTCGATTCCGTCTCTGGGCACCA
>JAAXQE010000116.1 GCA_012974425.1 Geopsychrobacter sp. | reverse complement strand
GATAGGCCTTGCCGGTAAACCAGTGGTAGAGCACAAAACAGATCGCAGCACTGCCGGCCAACAGCAGGTAGCGCGGGGTAAGGGGGGGGAAGGGGCGACCCGGCAGCAGCATATAGAGGTTCATCAGACCAAATGCGCAGACAAACATCCACCAGATAAACACCGTCTTATCTTGACTCTGCTTGACCAGCAGGTTCCACAAGGCGTGCATAAGAGCAGAAAAAACAATTAACCACAGAGCCAGATTTTCCATGGCGGCATTCTAGCCGATGAAAGCGGCGAAGGATAGCGGATTGACAGCCGGTATCCGATTGATATCTTTAAAATTGAGCGCTATGATCGCTTCCTACTGAAAGGTTCCGTCATGAGCAATATGCGTACAGAGAAAGACAGCCTCGGCACCATGCAGGTGCCGCTAGATGCCCTCTATGGCGCACAAACCGCACGCGCCATCGAAAATTTCCCGATCTCCGGCCAACGGCTGCCCCGCCCCCTGCTCCATGCCCTGGTGCTGATCAAGCAACAGGCGGCCCTGGTCAACGCCGACCTCGGCCTGCTCGATCAGGAGCGTGCGCAGGCGATTGTGAGCGCGGCCGACGAAATTCTGGATGGTCGTCATGACCAGCAGTTCCCGGTCGATATCTACCAGACCGGCTCCGGCACCAGCAGCAATATGAATGCAAACGAGGTCATCGCGCGCCGGGCTAGCCAACTCCTCGGCACCTTCGGCGAGTGCATCCCGCTTCATCCCAACGACGAGGTCAACCTCGGTCAGTCGAGCAATGACGTCTTTCCGAGTGCCATCCATATCGCCTGCGCGCGTCAACTTCAGGAAAGACTGCTCCCGGCCCTGCAGCAGTTCGAGAACCATCTGACCCTCAAGTCAGACGAGTTTGCGCGGATCATCAAGATTGGTCGCACCCATCTGCAGGACGCCACGCCACTGACCTTCGGTCAGGTTTTCGGCGGCTATGCGCGCCAGATCCAACTGGCACAGGAGCGGCTGGCGGCCGAGTCGAGCGGGCTCTACGAGCTCCCCCTGGGCGGGACCGCCGTCGGCACGGGGATCAATACCCACGCCGAATTTGCGTCACGCACAATCCAGCTCATCGCCCAGGAGGCGCGCCTGCCGTTTCGCGAGACGCGTAACCACTTTGAGGCCCAGGCCGCACGCGATGCCATGGTGGCGGTCAGTGGCTCGCTCAAAGCCTGCGCGGTCAGCCTGTCGAAGATCGCCAACGACATCCGCCTGCTCGGCAGCGGTCCACGCTGCGGCTATGGTGAACTGCAGCTCCCCGCCGTTCAACCGGGCAGTTCGATCATGCCGGGCAAGGTCAACCCGGTGATGGCGGAAAGCCTGATCCAGGTCTGCGCCCGGGTCATCGGCAACGATGCCAGTATCACCCTGTGTGGTTTGGGAGGCTATTTTGAACTGAATACGATGATGCCGCTGATGGCTGCGGCCATGCTGGAGAGTATCGAACTGCTGACCAATGCAGTGACCCTGTTTGGCGAGCGCTGCCTGGCTGGCCTGCAGGCCGATCAGAAGCGCTGCGCAGAGCTGATGGAACAGAGCCTCGCGCTGGTCACGTCCCTGACCCCGGCGCTCGGCTACGATCGTGCCGCCGAGCTGGCCAAACAGGCCTTCCACGCAGGGAAAACCATCCGCGAACTTTTACTCGCGGAACAGATATTTCCCGAGGAGGAGTTGAACCGCCTGCTCGATCCTGAGCAGATGATTTAAGAGGCGAGAGGTGAGAGGCGAGAAAAATCTCCGACCTCTCATCATTGTGTCAACAAGAACTGCCTTTTCTCGACTCTAACTTCACGCCTCACTCACAAGGCTTGCAGCATCCCCCCGCCCAAGACACCCAACTGCCAGTTCTTCAAGACTCCCAACCCTGCCAGAGCAGCCTCATCCTGCGGGTTGACCCGCGCAACCTGCTCGAGGGTCGCATTATTGATCAACACCCCGGGGTCGAGTTCGAGCCCTCTGGCGGCCTGCTGACGCCACTCCTTGAGCTTCATAAATCGCTTATCCGCCGCCGGGTCCTTCTCGCGCCGTTCGCCACGCGGGAAGAGCGGCAGCGCAGCCTCATCCAGCGCGTTGCCCTGGGCGACCGCCTGCAACAATGCCTTGCCATAACGTTCGACCAGACGGGGCGAAAGCCCTTCAATCCCGGTCATGCTGTGGATGCCGGTGATTGGCTGGGTTGCCAGTTGCAGCAGGGTCTTGTTGCCGAGCACCTTGAAATGGGGCAGGTCACGCCGCCGCGCCTCCTGGTTGCGCCACTGCAACAGCTCCTCTAGCAGCCCCAACTGGCGGCGCGCGAGCTTGCCGGCACCCTTGAATTTCAGACAGAGCGGCCCATCGAATACGGCGAAGCGGGCCTTTTCAAGTAAGGAGAATTCTTCCCTCACCCAGTCGAGTCGCCCCAGCGCGATCAGTTTTTCTTCCAGAATCCCGACCAGACGCTGCAGATATTCGGTATCTCCGGCCGCGTAGCGGATCATTTCGTTGCTCAGCGGCCGCCTGGTCCAATCGGCGCGCTGATACTTCTTGTCGACCTCCAAACCATAATACTTAGCCAAAATATCGCCCAGACCAAATCGTTCCTCACCGATAAACTGGCAGGAGATCATGGTGTCGAACAGCCCGACGATCTCAATCTCGAAATCCCGCGCCAGACAACGAATGTCATAATCGGCCGCATGAAAGATCTTGCGGATAGCGCCATTGGCCAGCACCGGCCGCAGGGCGGAGAGATCTGCGCCGTCGAGCGGATCGATCAGGAGGGTCTCTTCACCAGCGGTTACCTGCAGCAGGCAAACCTTCTCCTGGTAATGATGCATCGAGTCGGCTTCGAGGTCGACGGCGATCACCTCAAAGCGGCTCAGGTCAGTGGCAAAACGTTCGATCTCAGCGGTTGTGGTCAATATCTGCGGCAAAGACATTCATGCTCCAATCAGCGGTAACAGTTTCTTATGTGCCCCATGCAGGGCGAGTTGTTCAAGATCGCCAAGGGGCAGCCATAGTCCGGCCCCTTCGGCGATTCGCTCACAGGGTTCAAGCTCGACCCGATAGAAATCGACCTCAAGCCGAAAATGACTATACAGATGCCGAGCCCGACCGAGCAAACGAATCTCGGATATTCTTTCAATCCCGGCGAAATATTGGCGAATCATCTCAAGCGGCTCGCCTGCGTCCGCCTCTAATCCCGGGAACTCCCAGAGACTACCGAGCAGGCCGCTCGCCGGCCGCCGCTGAACCAGACAACGCTCGCGATCGACCAGTAACAGTGCCAGTTGATGACGACCCGGAATCTTCTTGCGCGGCATCTTCAGCGGCAGCAGCTCGACCAGATTTCGACTGCGCGCCACACACAGGGTCTCAAGCGGACACTGTTCGCAATCCGGCTTGTTCGGCGTACAGACCAGAGCCCCAAGATCCATGATCGCCTGGGTGTAGTCATGAACCCGGTGCCCTGGCGTCAGGCACTCGGCCCAGCTCCACAGCTTTTTGTCGGCCCTGGCTGAACGTGGCGGTTCCTGCAGGGCAAAAAGTCGGCACAGGATACGCCGTACATTGCCATCCAGGATCGGGGCACGCAGATCGAAGGCCAGCGCGCTGATCGCCCCGGCGGTGGAACGGCCGATCCCCGGCAACCGCATCAGTTCGGCGACCCCAGCGGGAAACTCCCCGCCCCGCTCGGCAACCAGTCTGCGGGCGGTCGCATGCAGATTACGCGCGCGCGCATAGTAGCCTAGTCCGGCCCAGAGGTCGATCACATCCTCTAGGGGGGCGCTGGCAAGGGTCTCGAGGCTGGTGAAACGCTCGAGAAAACGCCGATAATAGCCCACCACCGCGGCGACCGTCGTCTGCTGCAGCATGATCTCGGAGAGCCAGATCCGATACGGATCCCGGGTCTGGCGCCAGGGCAGCTCGCGTCCAGCCAGCCCGTACCAGTTCAATAAACGCTCAGCCACATCCTGGGCAGCAAAAGACAAACAATGCCCAGCTGGTCCTTGAGCCTTTTGCGGCGAATCGGTCACCGGCTCCTAACCGATCTCAGCCAGCGCCGCCAGGGTCTGCTCCATCTCTTCGCGGGTCCCGATGGAGATGCGCAGGCCATGTTTCAAGAGCGGATCGGTAAAATAGCGCACCAGGATCTGACGTTCGAAGAGGGCGTTATAGATCCGCTCGGCATCGAGATCTGGGGGGGTGGCAAAGATAAAATTGGCCTGCGAGGGGATCACCCGATAACCGATCCGTCGTATTTCGGTACTGAACCATTCACGGGTCTTACGAATCTTGCGCAGATTTTCGCTCAGCCACGCCTGATCCGACAGCGCCGCCGCGGCGGCCACCAACGCCAGGCGGTCGAGATGGTAGTGATCGCGAATCTTGTCCAGCGCGGCGACAACCTCGGGCCGTGCAATCGCCAGTCCCAGGCGCATCCCTGCCAGGGAGTAACTCTTGGACAAGGTGCGGGTCACAATGAGATTCTCGCATTGAGCGACCAGGTCCATCGCATTGGCATCGGCAAAATCGGCATAGGCCTCATCGACCACCAACACCCCGTCACAGCGCCCGGCAATCTGGCGGATATAGTCATTGGTGAAACGGAACCCGAGCGGAGCATTGGGGCTGGTCAGAAAAAACAGCTTACCGGTGTAACGTTGCGGAAAGTCGGCCAGGCGGTAATCATCATCCAAGCCGAAACGGACAACCCTTACCCCCTGAATCGCAGCCAGCGTCGCATAGTAACTATAGGAGGGATGGACAAAGGCCAGCTCCTCCCCTTCAGCGACAAAGGCGCGAATCAGATTATTGAGCAGTTCATCCGAGCCATTGGCCATAATAACCCAGGAGGGATCGACGCCATAGAGCTTTGCCGCGATCGTGCGCGCCTCGCGGCTACCGCTATCGGGATATTTGCGCAGATTGGCGCCGTCGGTCCCCACTTCGGCCAGGATCGCCTTGGCGACATCCGGTGAGGGCGGATAGGGATTTTCATTGGTGTTCAGCTTGATCCACGCGTCCTCATTCTCTGGTTGGAAACCGGGGATGTAACCCGCCATCTCGGCGATATTTTTTCTTAGTGACATAAATTACTCCAAAAGTTCCCTCGATCTTGCGAGCCACAATGGGTTCCCTTCTCCCTCGAGGGAGAAGGTGGCCGTAGGCCGGATGAGGGGGAAACATTCAGCCATTGCTCTTGCCCTTCATCAGGTGAACATATATCTGCTCAAGGGCAACATCAAGCTGACTGAGCACCTCATTATTCCAGAACCTGATAACCCGCACACCAGAGGCCTCGATGATGTTCGTACGCTCTTTATCGTAGAGCCTTTGCTCTGCGAAATTGTGACCACCGCCGTCAAGTTCAATCGCAAGTTTAGTCTCGTGACAATAAAAGTCGAGGACATATCCTTCAAGCGGATACTGGCGTCTAAATTTGAACCCGCAAAACCGCCGACTTCGCAAAAGATTCCAGAGCAGGGCTTCGGCGTCTGTCTGGTTCTTGCGCAGCTCCCGGGCAAAAACAACAAGCTCTTCTGGCACCGGCATCAAATCCCCCCTCACCCGCCCTGTCGGGCACCCTCTCCCTTATGCAGAGGGGACAAATCAAATAGCCTGGCATTCACCCCTTCTCCCTCGAGGGAGAAGGTGGCCGCAGGCCGGATGAGGGGGCTGCATGTTCAGTACACTTCCAGCACCTCATATTCTGTGGTGCGTCGCACCGGGACAAATCCCGCGCCGCGTGCCAGGTCGACAATCTCCTGCTGCGACATGCGAAAGGAGATCCCGGCGGCGGCAACAACATTCTCCTCTAACATGGTGCCACCCAGATCATTGGCGCCAAAGAAGAGGGCCACCTGGGCCATATCTGCACCTTGCGTCACCCAACTGGCCTGGATGTTATCGATATTATCGAGGACGATGCGCGAAAGCGCCAATACCTTGAGGTAATCGACTCCACTCGTCGCCTCTCCGCCCAGCTCGGTGTTATCAGGCTGAAAGGTCCAGGGGATAAAGGCGGTAAAACCGCCGGTTCTGGTCTGGATTTCACGGATGCGCAGCAGATGCTCGACGATATCTGCCGGAGTTTCGGTGCTGCCGAACATCATGGTCGCGGTTGAACGCATCCCGAGTGAGTGCGCGGTCTCCATCACCTCACCCCATTTTTGCCAGCCGATCTTGTTGGGTGAAATTTGCTGACGCACCGCATCGACCAGCACCTCGGCGCCGGCCCCCGGCAGCGACTTGAGTCCCGCGGCCTGCAGACGTCCCAGGCATTGCGCCATAGTCAGCCCGGAAAGTTCGGCGATGTGGCAGATTTCAGCCGCCGAGAGCGAATGAATCTGCACCTGGGGAAAGCGCTGGCGCAATTGGCGAAACAGCTCTTCGAACCATTCGATCTGCAAATCGGGATGTAGCCCGCCCTGCATCAGCAGCTGAGTTCCGCCCTGATCGACCAGTTCCTGAACCTTGGCGAAGATCGTGGCGTAATCGAGCAGATAGGCCTGGTCCGAGTCGGCATCACAGTAGAATGCGCAGAACTTGCACTTCGATTCGCAGACGTTGCTGTAGTTGACGTTGCGATCGACCACAAAACTGACCCGGCCCTGCGGGTGTTTCAGCTTGCGTACCGCATCGGCCAAAGAGCCGATCTCGAGCAGATCGGCCTGAGTCAGCAACCAGAGGGCTTGCTCAGGCTCGAGTGGCTGGTCGGCTTCGATATTTTTCTGAATAAGATCGATCATAGCTCGTTATACAGGGTATCCCGCTCCACTGGTATTCTTCCCGCCTTGCGGATCAATTCGACAATCATTTCTTTGCCCAGCGCCTGGGGCGAATCGGCACCGGCGTCGTGGCCGATCTTCTCCTCGACCACGGTGCCGTCGAGATCATTGACTCCGAAACAGAGCGAGGTCTGGGCAATCTTCAAGCCGAGCATCACCCAGTAGGCCTTGATGTGCTGGAAATTATCCAGATAGAGCCGACTGATCGCCAGGGTCTTCAAGGCATCGACCCCCCCTACCCCCTTGGCGCCCGCTACCCGGGTGTTGTCGGGCTGAAAGGCCAGCGGGATGAAGGTTTGAAAGCCGCCGGTTCTATCCTGCAGTTCACGCAGCAGGTGCAGATGTTCAACCCGATCGGCATAGCCCTCCAGATGACCGAAGAGCATCGTGGCATTGCTGCGCAGACCTGCGGCATGCACCTTCTCGGTCACCTCCAGCCAACGCGCGCCGCTAATCTTCTCGGGACAGATCTTATCGCGCACGCCTTGACCGAGGATTTCGGCCCCGCCGCCAGGCAGGGAACCGAGACCGGCCTGCTTGAGCGCAACAATCACGTCCTCGATGCTCAGGCTAGAGAGCTGCGAAAAATAGTCGATCTCGACCGCGGTGAAGCCTTTGATATGCAGTTTGGCATCCACCTGCTTGATGGTTTTGAGCATCTGCAAGTAGAACGCGAAGGGCAGATCGGGGTGCAATCCGCCGACCGTATGGATTTCCGTCGCACCGGCAGCGGCAGCCTCACGCGCCTTTGCGGCGATCTCTTCCAGGGCCAGGGTATAGACGCCCGGCTCGTCGGCCTCCCTGGAGAAGGCACAGAATTTACAGCGATTGACGCAGAGGTTGGTGTAGTTGATATGGCGGTTGACGTTGAAATAGACCTTATCCCCGTTCTTGCGTCGATTAGCCTGGGCCGCCAGTTCACCGATAGCGAGCAGATCGTTCGATTCAAACAGGGCCAGGGCTTCAGCATCGCTGATGCGCCTGCCTGCGGCGACCTTCTCGCTGATATTTTCAAACAGCTCGTTCATTTATAATCCGCTATCATCAAGACTCTCCCCAGGGAGAAAATAGTTGGTGCGCTATGCCAAGATTATCCAATACCTTGCCGACCACAAAATCGACCATCTCCTCGACCGACTGTGGCTTGTGGTAGAAGGCCGGCATCGCGGGCAGAATCTGTCCTCCGGCCTGGGAAACCCGCAGCAGGTTGTGCAGATGAATCTGGTTCAGGGGAGTTTCGCGCGGCACCAGCAGCAGTTTCTTCTGTTCCTTGAGGGCGACATCGGCCACCCGCTCAAGCAGGCTGTCCGACAGCCCGGCGGCAATGCGCCCAAGCGTCCCCATCGAACAGGGGCAGATCACCACCGCATCGGGCGCAGCAGAGCCACTGGCGACTGGCGCGAAGAAATCATCCATCGCATAGGTCTTAAGATTCTCCTGCGCGGCAAAATGTGCGCGCAGTTGCCGCTGGCACTCCGCCGGATCTGAATCAAGCTGCAGACCGACCTCATAGGCCAGCACCTGTCGCCCGGCTGAACTGAGCAGCAGGCTCAGCTCTTTTTCGGCGCGCAACAGCTCTTCGACCAGTCTCAGACCATAGATTGAACCGGACGCCCCGGTTATGCCGACCACAATTCTTTGCATTGTTTCAGGTTACCGCATCCACCAGGGCAAAGACAAAAATCGTCACGCTGATATAGCCATTCATATTGAAGAAGGCCGCATCCAGGCGCGAGAGGTCATCCGGCTTGACCAGACTGTGCTCATAAAGCAGCAGTGCGGCGACCACCAGCACCCCACCGAAATAGATCCAGCCGAGCCCGCTCCCGGGCAGCACCAGCAGCAGGAAGAGCAGCATCAGACCATGGAAGATCCGCACCAGCAGGAACGATTTTTCGAGGCCCAGGCGTGAGGGGATCGAATGCAGGCCGCGCTCGACATCGAACTCAAAGTCCTGCAGGGCATAGAAGATATCGAAGCCGGCGACCCAGAAGAGCACCGCCAGCGCCAGGGCGACAACCGGCCAGTTAAGGCTGCCTTGCAGAGCGATAAAGGCACCGATCGGCGCCGCCGCCAGGCAGACGCCTAGAACGATATGCGCATAGTGGCTGAAACGCTTGCAGTAGGCGTAGAGCACAAAGAGACCGATGGCCAGTGGTGCCAGCATCAAACAGAGGGGGTTGAGCATCCAGGCCGCGAACAGAAAAGCGGCCAGAGAGATCAGGATAAACAGCCAGGCCTCAGTAAGCGTGACCTTGCCCGCCGGGATATGCCGCTCGGCGGTGCGGGGATTGTCGGCGTCGATCTTGGCATCGATCAAACGGTTCAGCCCCATCGCCCCGCTGCGGGCGCCGACCATGGCGACACAGATCCAGAAGATCGCCCCGACTCCCGGCAGCTCGCCACTGGCGAGGCTGGCCAAGACCACGCCCAGCAGGGCGAAGGGGAAGGCGAAGATGGTGTGGGAGAACTTGATCATCTCCAGCAGGGCCCGGATTTTTGCGAAGATCTGCTCGCGATTCATTGTCATTTATCATCTGTCCGTTCTGGAGGATTTAATCAAAGCGACACTTTACACCGCGCGCGCGGATGCGGCAAGAGTTGAGCCTTCCTTCTAAGCCAGAGCCCTGATATAGTCGCGCGATGCCTGAACTACTAACCGAACATGGCCTGTTGTCGCTGTTTCTGCTGAGCCTCTGTGCTTCGACGCTGATCCCACTGGGGTCCGAGTGGCTGCTGGTGGCCTTGCTGCTTGGCGGCAGAGATCCCCTCTCTGCCGTTGCGGTTGCGAGCCTCGGCAACAGCCTGGGTGCTGTGACCAGTTACCTGATCGGCCTGGGCGGCAGTCGCTGGCTGATTGAAAAGTTGCTGCGCATCAATCCACAGCAGCAACAAAGGGCACATAGCTGGTTTACCCGGTTCGGCAAATGGGCGCTGCTCTTCTCATGGTTGCCAATCGTCGGCGATCCGCTCTGCGTGGTGGCAGGTCTGCTGCGTCACGGCTTGGGTAATTTCATTCTGCTCGTGACGCTCGGGAAAACCGCCCGCTACGCGCTGGTCGCGGCCCTGACCCTAAGCGGACAATCGTTGCTCTGATCCGAGAGAATCTCTGAATGCTCTACACCCCAGCCTTTGCCGCTCTTTTCATAACCAATCTGATGGTTGTCGCCAGCTTTGCCGGCTTCTTTCTCTTTCCACTCTTCATCAGTGCACACGGCGGCAGCGAGAGCGACATCGGCCTGCTGATGGGGAGCTTCGCCCTGGCCTCGGCCGTCTGTCGTCCCTGGGTCTCAGAGATGATCGACCGGATCGGGCGCAAGCGCAGCTATACCATCGGCAGCCTGGTCATGACCCTCTCGCCCCTCTGCTACCTTCCGCTGGCGGGAGAGATTGGCGAATTCTTCTGGCCACTGCTGCTGCTGCGCGTGATTCACGGTATCGGAATTGCGATCTGCTTTACCGCGATCTTTACCTTCATTGTCGATCTGATTCCCGCAGAACGCCTCAATGAAGGGATCGGCATCTTCGGCACTTCAGGCCTGATCGGTTTTGCCCTCGGCCCGGCACTGGCCGAACTGGTCATCAAGCTCGGCGGTTTTCCGGCCCTCTTTATCTCGTCAACCCTCCTCGCCGGCTGCGGGCTCCTGCTGCACCTCCCGGTCAAGGAGGTCAAACGCCTGCCTCCGGTGAAAGCAGTTTCGATCAATTTTTTTAAGTTATTAATGCAGCGCAAGCATTTGGTCATCGCGCTGATGGCGGGAACCTTCGGCTTCGGCCTGGCGGCGACCAGCACCTTTGTCGCGCCTCTGGCCGCACAACAGGGGATCGGCTTCATCTCCAGTTACTATCTGGCCTACTCGGCGGCGGCGGTCGCCATCCGCTTCTTCAGCGGGCGGGTAGCGGATCGCTTCGGCGAGGCCCAATTGCTCCCCTGGGGGACTGCGCTCTCGGCCGCCGGGCTGCTCTATCTCCCCTACTGCGACAGCAGTGGCTTGTTGGTGGTCAGCGGACTCCTCTCAGGGATCGGCCACGGCCTGATCTTCCCCTCGCTCAATGTCATGGCGATCCGTGATGAAGCCTACGAGGTGCGCGGCAAGGTGACCGGTATCTTTACCGGGAGTATCGATGGCGGGGCCTTTATCGGCTCGTTGATTCTCGGTCTGATCGGCGAACTGGCGGGGCTCCAGGTCCTCTTCCTCTGTGCCGGAGCCTTTGTGCTCAGCGCCTTCCCCCTCTGGCTCTTGCGCAGTCGCTGACTTTTCGCGGCGCCCGATCCAGCGCGCCAGCAGAATCCCCAGGGCCAGGAAAACCACCGAACCGACCAGCAGCCATTTCAGCCGCGCGGTCGCCACCTATATATCGAATTCCGCCCAGATCGGACAATGGTCCGAGGGTTTCTCCATCCCGCGCAGTTCATAATCAATCCCGGTCGCTGTGCACTTCTCCATCAGTGGGGCGGTCGCCATAATCAGATCGATCCTCAGGCCACGCTTTGGCTCATCTGCGAATCCGCGGGAACGGTAATCGAACCAACTGAAGCGATCTGTAACTTCGAGATTCAGCGCTCGGTAGCTGTCGATCAGCCCCCAGCTTTTTACCTTTTCGAGCCACTGACGCTCTTCGGGCAGAAAGCTACATTTACCGGTGCGTAGCCAGCGTTTGGCATTGTCCGCGCCGATGCCGATATCACAATCTGCGGGAGAGATATTCAGATCACCCATCACCACTATGGGGTCAACAGGATCGGCCTCGGTCTCTAACCATCGCTGCAGGTTGGCGTAGAATTGGCGTTTGTTGGGAAACTTGGTTGGATGTTCGCGGCTCTCCCCTTGCGGGAAGTAGCCATTGACCACCCGCAGGCTACGCCCATCTGCCAAGGGATAGCTGGCGATCAACAGGCGGCGCTGATGGTCGGACTCCTCGTCCGTAAAACCTTTTTGCACCTGCAAGGGCGCAAGTTTCGAGAGCAGGGCGACACCGTAGTGCCCCTTCTGCCCATGATAAACCACCTGATAGCCCATCGCGGTAAGCGTTTCGAGGGGGAAATCAGGGTCGCTGACCTTGGTCTCCTGCAGACCGATAATATCCGGAGCATGGCTGTCAATCAGCTGTTGCAACTGATGAAAGCGCGCCCGTAACCCGTTGACATTGAAAGAAACAATCTTCACAAAATCTCCTTTTCCAAAAACAGCCCCTCTCGCCCAACGCCTCTAACTTCCACTCACATAACCGACTATCTCTGCGATAAATTCGGCACCGTAACGTTCCAGCTTGGCCTGCCCGACCCCGTTAATATCGAGCAGTGCAGCCTCGCTGCTCGGCAAGCTCGCCGCCATCTCGGCGAGGCTAGCATCCCCAAATACGACATAGGGAGGCACCGCATCGCGGTCGGCAATCTGTTTGCGCCTGGCTCGCAACAGCTGAAATAGCTGTTCATCATACTCAAGACCGACGATCTTGCGCGCCGGCTTCTTCTTGCGCTCCGGCTTGAGCCGTGGTCGACTCAGACTCACTTCGAGCTCACCACGCAATAGGGGCCGGGCCGCCGCTGTCAGCTTGAGAATTGAGTAGTTGGCCATATCCTGTTCCAGATAACCGAGATGGATCAGCTGGCGCAAGAGATGGCTCCAATGCTCCTGGCTCTGCTCACGACCGATCCCCCAGGTCGAAAGCTGCTCATGGCGCAAACTGTAGATCCGCTCGGTCTTAGCGCCACGCAACACATCGACGACATGCCCGATGCCGAAGCGTTGCCCGACCCGATAGACACAGGAGAGGGCCATGCGCGCATACTCGGTACCATCGTAAGTTTCCGGCGGATTAAGACAGATGTCACAGTTGCCACAATCCTGCTCCATCTGTTCCCCGAAGTAGCCGAGCAGCGCACGCCTGCGGCAGCTCCCAGCTTCGGCAAAGGCGACCATGGCACTCAGCTTCTGCAGCTCTATCCGTGTCTGTTCCGGGTTACCACCTTTTTCGATCAGCCCGCGCGAGATGACAATGTCGCCGTAGCCGAACAGCAGCAACGCCTCGGCTGGCAGCCCATCCCGCCCGGCACGCCCGGTCTCCTGATAGTAGCTTTCGATATTCTTGGGCAGATCGTAGTGCACGACGAAACGCACATTCGGCTTGTCGATCCCCATGCCGAAGGCCACGGTAGCCACCACGATCTGAATATCATCACGCAGGAACTTCTCCTGTACGCCGCGCCGCGTTGCGGCATCCAGCCCGGCATGATAGGCCGCTGCGCTGTGCCCCTCAGCCCGCAGTTTAGCGGCGATCTCCTCGACCCGTTTGCGGCTTAAGGCATAGACGATCCCGGACTCATCGTGTCGGCCGGTGAGAAAATTGCGCAGCTGTGCGTAAGGTTTCTGTTTGTCGATCAGGGTATAGCGGATATTGGGTCGATCAAAACCGGCGACAACCTGCAACGATTTCCCCAGATTCAAGCGTTGCAGAATATCGAGGCGGGTCTGTTTTTCGGCGGTCGCGGTCAAAGCCAACAGCGGCACGCCGGGGAACATCTGCTGCAAGCGGCCGAGCTGAATATACTCGGGACGGAAATCGTGGCCCCATTGAGAGACACAGTGTGCTTCGTCGATCGCAAACAGGGCGATCTCAAGTTGCTTCAGGCGCTCCAGAAAATCTTCGTTCAAGAGCCGCTCTGGCGCGACATAGAGCAGGTCGAGGTTGCCTGCATGCATATCTTCGAGGACCTGGCGCGTCTCAGCGCTCGAGAGCGACGAGTTATAGCAGGCGGCCCGCACACCATTGGCGAGCAGGGTATCAACCTGATCCTTCATCAGCGAAATGAGTGGCGAGACGACAATTCCGACCCCGTTTCTAATCATCGCCGGGATCTGATAACAGATCGACTTCCCGCCACCGGTCGGCATCAGCACAAAGGCATCGCCACCTTTAACCACCTGATCGATGATCTGCTGCTGGTAGTCACGAAACTGCTTATAGCCAAAAACCCGCTGCAGGATCTCTTCGGCAGGACTTTCTGCGTTGTACGTTTCTGATTGCATCTCTATCCTTGTTGGGCAGTGATTTCTGTGTAGTCAATCCGTAAACGTTGGAGGAGTCGTGTTTGTAACTGGTGATCGGATTGCAATTTGTGCGGGTGGTCATTTAAGAGTGTAGAAAGATCTGCGCTCGGCGCTCGCCAGATCTGCGGCTCTGGAGTTTCCCTGAGGAGCTCACGCCAGTTCAATTCACTGACAGGCGGAGCGTTGTCATGTAGCAGAATCAGCAACTTGATCCTGCGCAGATAATCGAGGCCGCGCAGCCTCTGCGCCAGCATATCTACCCTAGCCGAGATTTCCCGACTGCGCACGAAATAGAGACCATGAAAAGCAGCAGTCAGCGGCATCTCAATCGAACTGATCTCAGGCAGATCGATCGCCAGCCGCGCGCGAATTATCTCGAGATTCGCCCTGGCAATCCAGCAATCTTCCATCGGCAGCGGACCGGCGACCGTCAAGGGGATCAGGGGCTCTTCGACCAGCGACAGAGAGCTGACCCTGACCAAAGGCGTATCGTTCGAGCCACCATAGTCGCCAGTGTAGCAGCCGAAGGGGCCTTCGTTCATAGTAGTCCCAGCATCGACCCAGCCCTCGATGACAAGCTGTACTGAGTCGGGACAGCTTAATGGCACGCTCTGGCAACGACTGGAACGAATGCTGCTCCGCGTAAGATAGGCACAGAAATCAACTTCGTTGCAACCATGTGGCAAGGGAGCAGCGGCAGCAAAGATCAGCGCGGGGTCGGCACCGAGCATAATCGCCACCGGCATGGGCTTAGCTGCCGCGCGCCATAGCTCCAGATGTTGACCAGCACCGGAACCGGGGAGCAGGTTGAGAGTCAAGCGGTTGTTATCGACAATCCCGACCCGGTAGAGCCCGTAGTTCTGCGCACTGCTCTTAGGAGCACGACTGATCACAACCGCCAGAGTCAAGAAGCTGCGCTGTTCGGCGGGCCAGAAACGTATGTCTGGCAGCAGATCCAGATCGACCCCGTGAACGGAGCGCGCGATGGACTGACCCTCTGCGTGCGGACCCTGCAGCAGCCTTTGCAGGCGCCGTTCCGAGGTATCGCCTTCTTCGGCGAGAAGAGCCGATCGCAACTCGGTGCCAAAGGATGCGAGGCTCTCATAGCCGAGGGCCTGGGCCATGCGAGAGTCGCTGCCGAACAGATTGGTGGCGACTGGGAAGCGACTCCCCCTTAGCTGCGCGAAGAGCAGGCCCGGACCGCTATGCTTAGAGGCCAGATCGGTTAGTGCGGTGACTTCCAGCCTTGCGTCGACCTCGCCAACCACCTCTAACAGCTCGTTCCGATCTCTCAGCCGCTCTATATAGCTCCGAATGTTCATCGCTTCAGCATACCCGATTATGCAAACCATAAAACCAAAAAAGGCTCTCCGGTTGCAACCGGAGAGCCTTGATAAATCGGGTATTGCTTAGATCAGAATCCAGCCAGCTTGGCCAGTTCCATCACCGGGCCGGGAAGGATACCGAGATAGATTACGCCGGCAAGCGCCAGAACGATCGAGACCACCGCCGGAATCTCCATCTTGACCCAGGCGAAATCCTCTTGCGGGTCGCGGAAATACATGTAGACGATGACCCGCAGGTAATAGTAGAGAGAAACTGCGGAGTTCAGGACACCGATAATTGCCAGCCAGACGTAACCAGCCTTAAGCGCACCGGCGAAGACAAAGAACTTGCCGGTGAAACCTGCAGTTGGTGGAAGCCCCATCAGGGCAAACAGGAAGATACACATCGCCACGCCGAGGAAGGGACGCTTGTAGCCGAAGCCCGCGAAACCCTCCAGAGTCAGGTTTTCTTCACCCTTCTTGCCCGCGAGCACCAACACCGCAAAGGCTCCGATGTTCATGAAGGTATAGACCAGCATGTAGAAGAGGATCGCCGAAAGGCCGATCTGGTTCCAGGCGACAATACCGACCAGAGCGTAACCAGCGTGGGCAATCGACGAATATGCCAGCATCCGCTTGATATTGGTCTGACTGAGGGCGATGAAGTTACCCACAACCATGGTCAAGACTGCAATGACCCAGAAGAGTGCGGTAATATCAGCCTGGATGCTGCCCAGGGCGATGATCGAGATGCGCAGCAATGCGGCAAATGCCGCCGCTTTGGCACCCGCACTCATGAACGCGGCAATCGGGGTCGGTGCACCGTGATAAACGTCAGGACCCCACATGTGGAAGGGGGCGGCACCGACCTTGAAGAGGAAACCGATCAGCAGCAGTCCGGCACCGGCGATCAACATCGGATTATCGATAACCGCCGGCATCTGGCTGATATGCTGAGCAATAACCGCAATCTTGGTCGAACCGGTAACCCCGTAGAGCAGTGCGACTCCGTAGAGCAGGAAGCAGGTCGAAAATGCGCCGAGGAAGAAATACTTGAGTCCGGCTTCGTTCGAACGCGGATCGCCGCGGAAGAATCCAGCCAGCACGTAAAGTGCGACCGAGAGTACCTCGAGACCGAGGAAGATCGTCAGCAGGTCAGTACCGGAGGCCATCCACATAGCACCCGCAGTACTGAAGAGAATCAGCGGGTAGTACTCACCAACCGGATAACCCTCGCGATGCAGGTAGCCATCCGAGATCAGGATCGTCAGAATGGCGGCAATGATAAAGATCATGCTGAAGAAGATAGCGAAGTTGTCGAGTACAACGCTGCCGGAAAAACCGGCTTGCGGGTTGTTCCAACCGGAGATCGTTACCAAGCCAGTCACAACCAGCGCAACAATACTCATCCAGGATATATGAGTGGTGCGGCCCTGCTTTGAAAAGACCGAGACCAGCAGTAGCAACATAGCGAAGCAGCAGAGA